>CAZMKO010000037.1:0-22542 GCA_964566965.1 uncultured Rhodanobacteraceae bacterium | reverse complement strand
GGCGCGCCTACGGAAGCACTGATTGAATCCGGGTTTTTCGAGGTGCCCCACAGGGATCATTTGGCCGCTACCGCTGCCACGCATTTCAGCTCGATGGCGATCGGCGTGGGCAGGGCAGTGATGCCGACCGTGGTGCGGCAAGCGTCGATGCCCTTGAAATACTCGGCGTAGAGGCGATTGTAGGTGGCGAAGTCGCGTTCCATGTCGGTCAGGAACACGGTCACGTCGACCAGATCCTCGAAGCGTGCGCCGCTGGCTTCCAGCACCGCGCGCACGTTGGCGAATACCTGCCTGCACTGGGCCGCGATGTCGTGGCCGACCAGCTTGCCGCGCGGATCGTACACGTTGCCGGGGACCGCGTCGGTGCCCGGTTCGCGCGGCCCCACACCGGACAGGAACAGCAGGTCGCCGACCCGGCGCGCATGCGGATAGGCCCCCACTGGGGCGGGCGCGCCATCGGCATGCACGCCGGTGCCACTCATGGCGTGGAGGCCCAGCGTTCGACCAGGCGCTCCAGGGCCCGGTCGCGGGCCTCGACGATCTGGTCGCGGCCGCGTACATCCAGTGCAAGATCGTGGATATGACCGTCTTCCAGGCCGTAGATCCACGCGTGCACGGCCAGTTGCTGGCCGCGTTCCCAGGCCTCGCGGACGATGGTGGTGTGGCAGACGTTGATGGCCTGCTCGATGGCGTTGATCTCGCACAGGCGGGCATGACGGCGCGCGAACGACTGCGACTCGTCCAGTTCGTCGGGATGGCGCATGGCAATGTCGGTGATGTGCCGCAGCCAGTTGTCGATCAGGCCGAGTCGGCTTTCTTTCAACACCGCGCCCACGCCGCCGCAGCCGTAATGGCCGACCACCAGGATGTGCTTGACCTTCAGCACGTCGACCGCGAACTGGATGGTGCTTAACGCGTTGAGGTCGGTATGCACGACCACGTTGGCCACGTTGCGGTGCACGAAAATCTCGCCCGGCGGCAGGTCCACGATCTGTGTGGCCGGCACGCGCGAATCGGAGCAACCAATCCACAGGTACTGCGGTGCCTGCTGCTGCGACAGCTCTTCAAAGAAGGCCGGGTTCTCCGCCGCGACCTCGTCGGCCCAGCGCAGATTGTTGGCGAGAAGATCTTTCAGGGAATTCATTCGGTGTGCCCGCGAGGAAGGGGCTAAAGGGTAAACCCTGGCGTGAAAAAACCGAAGATGGAGGCGGGGGCGGGAACAGGGTGGGGCCTACATGAAAGGTGGTTTTTCGAGGTGCCCTGTGGGAGCGGCCCGTGGCCGCGATGGCCCGGGTACCGAAATACTCGCCGGGCGCTTGCCGACGCTACCAGGCGACGCAGATGTTTTTCGGCTCGGTGAAGAAGCGCAGCGCATCGGCGCCGCCCTCGCGGCCCATGCCGGAATGCTTGACGCCGCCGAACGGGGTACGCAGGTCACGCCGCATCCAGCAGTTGGCCCAGACGATGCCGAAGTCGAGGCGTGCGGCGACACGATGCACGCGCGCGGCGCTGGCGCTCCACAGCGACGCCGCCAGACCGTAGTCGGTGGCGTTGGCGATGGCCACGGCCTCGTCCTCGCCGTCGAACGGGATCAGGGTGACCACGGGGCCGAAGATTTCCTCGCGGTTGGTGGCGCAATCGGATGGCAGGCCCTCGATGACCGTGGGCGCGACGAACCAGCCGTCGGCACAGCGCCCCTCCAAGTGTACGGCGTGGCCGCCGCAAAGTACCGTGCCACCTTCGTCGCGCGCGCGCTCGATGCAGGCCACGACCTTGTCGAAGTGCGCCTTCGACACCAGCGCGCCAAGGTCGCTGCCGGCGTCGTCCGGGTCACCCACGCGCAGTGCTTTCACCCGCGCCAGGTAGCGTGACTTGAACGCCTCGTAGATGCCGCGTTCCACCAGCAGGCGCGAGCCGCACAGGCAGATCTCGCCCTGGTTGGCGAAACCGGAGCGCACGATGGTGTCCATGGCGTCGTCGTCGAGATCGGCGTCGGCGAACACGATGGCCGGATTCTTGCCGCCCATTTCCAGCGACACCTTCTTGAACACCGGCGCGCAGGCCTCGGCGATGGCGCGGCCCGTGCGCGTGGATCCGGTGAACGAAACCGCCTTCACCGCGGCATGCTCGACGATGGGCTGGCCGACGCCCGTGCCGGTGCCGTGCACCACGTTCAACACGCCCGGCGGAAGATCCGATTCGATCGCCAGTTGCGACAGCATGAACGCGGTCAGCGGCGTGATTTCCGAGGGTTTGGCCACCACCGTATTGCCGCAGGCCAGCGCCGGCGCGATTTTCCAGGTGAACAGATACAGCGGCAGGTTCCACGGACTGATGCAGCCGACCACGCCCAGCGGCTGGCGCAGCGTGTAGTTGATGGCGCCGGTCTCCATGGCGTGGGATTCGCTGTCCCAGGTGGTTATGGCCGCCGCGAAATGGCGCAGGTTGGCCACGGCGCGCGGGATGTCCACCTTGCGCGCGAGCGTGCGCGGCTTGCCGTTGTCGCGCGACTCGGCCGTGACCAGGTCGTCGATGTTGTCCTGCACCAGGTCGGCCAGTTGATGGATCAGGCGGGCCCGCTCGGGTGCCGGCGTCGCGGCCCAGTCGGGCGCGGCGGCGGCGGCCGCTTCCACGGCCTCGGCCACGTCATCGGCATCCGAATCGGGGCACTGCGCGAACACCTTGCCGGTGGCCGGTTCGAACACATCCAGGTAGCGGGTGGCGGCGGGCGGCACGAGGCGGCCGTTGACGAGGTTGGCGAGAGTCAGCATGGACGGACCCCGGGAAGTAGTGCCCCGAGGCTAGGCGCATGCCGTGAAGAATGCAAAAACCGTCGTCCGGCGCACTCGGCAACACGGGGTGCATTCGCTATGCTGGGTCGGATTTTGTCTATCAAGGAGCCGTCATGTCCCGTCAGCGCCGTCAGCTGTATCCCGCCATCGAGCCGTACGACACCGGTTCGTTGAAGGTCTCGGACCTGCATACGCTGTACTACGAGCAGAGCGGCAATCCCGAGGGCAAGCCGGTGGTATTCCTGCACGGCGGGCCGGGCGGCGGCACCAGCCCGTATTGCCGGCGTTTCTTCGACCCGCAGGCCTACCGCATCATCCTGTTCGACCAGCGCGGTTGCGGCCAGTCCACGCCGTATGCCGAGCTCACCGACAACACCACCTGGCATTCGGTGGCCGACATCGAACGTCTGCGCGAGCACCTGGGCATCGACACGTGGCAGGTGTTCGGTGGCTCGTGGGGCTCGACGCTGTCGCTGGCCTACGCCGAGACCCACCCGGAACGGGTCTCGGAGCTGGTCCTGCGCGGTATCTTCATGTTGCGTCGCCGGGAGCTGGAATGGTTCTACCAGGAAGGCGCCGACATGATTTTCCCGGACGCCTGGGAAAGCTATGTCGCCGCCATTCCGGAGGCCGAACGCGGCGACATGATGAGCGCCTTCTACCGACGCCTGACCGGCGAGGACAAGGCCGAGCGCGCGGCGGCGGCGCGGGCCTGGTCGATGTGGGAGGGCTCCACCTGCTTCCTGTACCAGGACCCCGAGCACATGCGGGCCAGCGGCGAGGACGAGTTCGCGGTGGCCTTCGCGCGCATCGAGTGCCACTACTTCGTGCACGGCGGCTTTTTCGAGTGTGACGGCCAGCTGCTGCGCGACGTCGAGCGCATCCGCCACATTCCCACCGTCATCGTGCAGGGCCGCTACGACGTGGTGTGCCCCATGAAGAGCGCCTGGGACCTGCATCGCGCCTTCCCCGAGTCCGACCTGCGCGTGGTCGCCGACTCCGGCCATTCGGCGTTCGAGCCGGGCATCGTGCACGAACTGGTCGAGGCCACCGACCGCTTCCGGTGAGTCCCCGCTGAGTCGATGATCCGTACCCCGTGACGCCGTCGGGGTCTCCCGACGGCGTCAGGCCGCCATGGCCTGCTGGGTCTGGCGCGCCCATTCCACGCTGTGGCGGTAGGCGACTTCGTAGAACTGGGGGTCGACGATCCAGGTCAGTTCCGTGAACCGGCCGTCCTCGTAACGTTCGACCTCGTCCAGGATCCGGCCCTTGGTGCCGGTCCGGTGCAGCAGGGCATCCTTGGTCTCGTGGCTGAGCGGCACTTGCCGCATCAGTTCCTCCATGTCGATGTCCATCATCGCGTCCAGCCGCGAAAGCGTTGGGTCTGCTGGAGGCCATGCAGCGGTTCGATGCCGCGGCCGGCGCCAGCTTCGCCACATTCGCCAGCCAACGCATCCGCGGTGCGATGATCGATGAACTGCGCAGCCGCGATTGGCTGCCCCGCAGCGTGCGCCGCAAGGCACGTGCCATGGATGCCTGCATCCGGCAGCTGGAACAGGCGCGGGGTCGGGCGCCGGAGGAGCGCGAGATTGCCGCCGGGATGGGCATCTCCCTGTCCGAGTACCACCAGCTTCTGGCCGACACCAACAGCGGCTACCTGTTGCCCTACGAGGAACTGGTTATCGAACGTGGTGAACCCGGAGACGGCCCGAATGGCGAGCCGACGCCCTTTGCCGCCCTGGCCGACGGCGAGCGGCGCCGGCACCTCAAGGGAGCCATCGACACGCTGCCCGAGCGCGAAAAATTGTTGCTCGCCCTGTATTACCAGGAGGACCTCAACCTCAAGGAGATCGGTGCCGTCCTGGGGGTGTCGGAGTCGCGCGTATGCCAGCTGCACAGCCAGGCGGTGTCGCGTCTTCGCGCGCGGATGGTGGATGCCGCGGCGTGACCCCGGCGAGTCAGGCGATGGGGGCCTTGGTGCCGAAGATCTTGTCGCCGGCATCGCCCAGGCCGGGCAGGATGTAGCCGGCCTCGTTGAGCCGTTCGTCGATCGAGGCGGTGTAGATCTCGACGTCCGGATGGGCGGCCTCGATGCGCTGCAAACCCTCGGGCGCGGCAACCAGGAACAGACCCTTGATGCGCGTGCAGCCGGCGGCCTTGAGCATGTCCACGGTGGCGATGAGGGTGCCGGCGGTGGCCAGCATCGGGTCGACGATCATGGCGATGCGCTGGTGCATGCCGCCGGTGAGCTTTTCGTAGTAGGCCACCGGTTGCAGCGTGTCCTCGTCGCGCTGCAGGCCGACCACGCTGACCTTGGCGGCCGGGATCATGTCCAGCACGCCCGGCAGCATGCCGATGCCGGCGCGCAGGATCGGCACGATGGTGATTTTCTTGCCCTTGATGCGGTCGACGTGGAGGGGGCCGGCCCAGCCGTCAATGCGGGAGGTCTCGGTTTCCAGGTCGCGCGTGGCCTCGTAGGTCAGCAGCGCGGCGATCTCGCCGGACAGCTCGCGGAAATGCTTGGTGCTGATGGCGGTGTCGCGCATCAGGCCCAGCTTGTGGCGGATCAACGGATGGTCGACTTCGACGATTTTCATGCGTTCGGGGTGGTGGCCGGCAAAGCCCTAGCATAAGCCATGGCAAAGAAGGCCGGCCGCGGATACCAAAAAAAAGGGCGCGCCCCGGCGGGCGCGCCCTTGATGGTTCGAAGCCACGGCGTGGTGCCGTTTATGCGGCCTTCGATTCGTTCTGGCGTGGGCCTTCCAACAACGCCTTGCGCACATGGGCGACGATCAGGTCGACCTCGGCACTGGTAACGTTGAAGTGCGGCGTGAAGCGCAGCGAGTTGGCGCCACCGTGGATCACACCGATGCCGTTCTCACGCAGGTATTCCTCGGTGGAATCGGCGCCGTAGCACTTGAACTGGCCGGCCAGTTCGCAGGAGAACAACAGACCGGTGCCCTGGACCTTGGTGATGAGGCCGTCGAGTTCGTCCTTCAGGGCGTTCAGCTTGTCCACGAATTCCTTGCCGCGGGCGCCGATGTTGTCACGCACGCTGTCGCTGAGTTCGCCCAGCGTGGCGCAGGCGACGTCCAGGGCGCGCGGGTTGGCGGTCATGGTGTTGCCGTAGATGCCTTTGCGGTACAGCTTGGCGGTGCGTTCGTTCACGGCCAGCACCGACAGCGGATACTGGCCGGCATTGAGGGCCTTGGAGAACGTCTCCATGTCCGGGGCGTCCAGCTTTTCGAAGCCCGGGTAGTCGGTGACCGAGAGCACGCCGTGGGCGCGCAGGCCCGCCTGGATGGAATCGACCAAAAACAGCGTGCCGTGCTCACGGGTCAGCTCGCGCGCGGCGGCATAGAACTCCGGCGTCACGGCGCGGCCCGGGTCGCCTTCGCCCATCACCGGCTCCAGGAACATGGCCTCGATGAACCAGCCGTTTTCGTCGGCGTCGGCAAAGGCCGCCTGCAATTGCTCGATGTTGTACGGCTCGACCGTCAGCAGGCTGTCCTCGTGGCGGTAGCTGGCCAGGTTCTTCATGTAGGTGGCGCGGGAGGAGTCGGAGTACAACGCCGGCTCGCCCGTGCGGCCATGGAAGGCACCCTTGACGACCAGACGCTTGATGGCGCGCCCGGCGTGGCGTGCGCCCTCGTCGGTGAGTTCCTTGGAGTTGACATCGGCGATGCGCGCGGCCAGCGTGACCGACTCGGAGCCGGAGTTGAGGCACATGAAGCGCGCGTAGGGGTTGCCGCCGCGGCGGATGCCGAGTTCGCGCGCCAATACCTTGGCGAACTTCAGCTGCGCCACCGAGGGCGTCATCACGTTGGCCATCGCCTGCGGCTTGCCCAGCGCGTCCAGGATGGCGGGATTGTTGTGCCCGAAGCCCAGCATGCCGTAACCGCCGTTGTCGTGCAGCACGGCGCCCTTGAGCGTCACGATCCACGGGCCGCGCGCGGCGGCCGGCAGGTACGGATTGATCGCGTCATCCGGGTAGAAATTGACCAGGTCGGCCTGGGCCTTTTCCATCTGCTCGGCTTCGTCCAGCTTCAGGAAATCGGCCATGTCGGCGCGCAGCGCCTGGTGCCGTTCCAGTGCCTCGCCAATGGCCTGGCCCAGTGCCGGATCCAGTTCGACGAAGCGTTCGATCGTTGAATCGTCGAGGCCGCGCGTGCGCGCCTTGCCACCGAATTCGCGCATTTCGCGCAGCATGTCGATCGATCCCATGGATGTCCTCCACAAATGGTTCGTGACGCCGGCAATCAGGCGTTCCGGCGCCGTAAGTGGTTATGTATAAAGGGAAAAACAAAAACCGAAATCATCATATCACGGGGCCATATACGGCGTAACCCCCTCACCTGGGGCTCATCGGCGGGGATGACGTATGTCACGTGCGACGGATGGCGTCCGCCACTGCCGTCCCTGGTCTGATCGCGTGACCATGGTGCCAAGGAGGCGATCATGAACCCATTCGAGCATGCCACGGTGGCCGCATTGCGCGGTGTGAGCAAACGTTACGGGAAGCTGCAGGCCCTGGATGGCGTGGACCTGGAGGTGCGCCCCGGCGAGCTGCTGGCCCTGCTCGGCCCCAACGGCGCCGGCAAGAGCACCGCCATCGGCCTGCTGCTGGGACTGTTGCGGCCGGACGCCGGACGTGCCGAGGTGTTCGGCGGCGACCCGCAGGATGTCGCCGTGCGCCGCCACATCGGTGTCATGCTGCAGTCGGCCGAGCTGCCGCCGACCCTGCGCGTGGGCGAATTGCTCCGGTTGACCCGCAGCTATTACCCGGCACCGCGAGGTCTCGCCGAGAGTGCCGCACTGGCCGGTGTCACCGATTTGCTGGAACGCCCCTGGCGCAAACTGTCGGGTGGCCAGCAGCGACGCGTGCAGTTCGCGCTGGCGCTGTGCGGCAATCCGCGGTTGCTGTTCCTGGACGAGCCCACCGTGGGCATGGACGTCGAGGCGCGCCAGGGCCTGTGGAAGGCCATGCGGACCCTGGTCGGCGACGGCTGCTCGGTGGTACTGACCACGCACTACCTGGAGGAGGCCGAGGCGCTGGCGCAGCGCGTGGTGGTGCTCGGGGGCGGGCGCGTTCTCAGCGACGGCAGCGTGGCGCAGTTGCGGGCCCGGGTGGCGACGACGTGCATCGACTGCCGCAGCGACCTGGATGCCGCGGCGGTGGCAGGCTGGCCGGGTGTGGAAGCGGCCACGCGCGATGGCGACCACCTGCAGGTGACCGCCACCGCAACCGAGGATGTGGTGCGGCGCCTGATGCTGGCCGACCCGGCGCTGTCCGCGCTGGAAGTGCGCCGTGCCGGCCTCGCCGAAGCGCTCGCCACCCTGGCCGACGATTCCCCCGAGATGCCGAAGGAGGCCGCGTGATGTCCGCCACGACCCTGGATGTTTCCCCGCACCGCACGATGCCGCGCCGGCGGCTGCTCGGCGTGTACCTGCAGGAAGCGCGCAGCGAGTGCCTGCGCTACATGCGTCAGCCGGCCTTCATCCTGCCGCTGCTGT
Organism: uncultured Rhodanobacteraceae bacterium; assembly: GCA_964566965.1. GTDB lineage: Bacteria > Pseudomonadota > Gammaproteobacteria > Xanthomonadales > Rhodanobacteraceae > Oleiagrimonas. The sequence goes on along the minus strand of CAZMKO010000037.1, from coordinate 14,236 downwards.
TGTTTCCGGGCATGTTCTACGTGTTGTTCGGGGTGCTGATGGCGCCGTCCGACGGGGCCGGCGTGTCGCGCTACCTGCTGGCCAGCTACAGCGTGTTCGGGGTGATGAGTCCCGGCCTGTTCGGTTTTGGCGTGTCGCTGGCGGTCGAGCGCGACGGCGGCCTGCTGACCTACAAGCGGGCGCTTCCGATGCCGCCGGCCGCCTACCTGCTGGGCAAGACAGTGATGGCGATGGCCGCCGCCGCCGTGGTGGTCATGCTGCTGCTGGTGTTGTCGGCGCTGCTGGGCCATGTTTCGCTGGCGCCGGGGCGGTGGCTGGGCCTGGTGGTGGTCGGCATGCTGGGCGTGCTGCCGTTTTGCACGCTGGGCATGTGGGTGGGCACCCTGTTCAAGGGCCAGGCGGCACCCGGACTGCTCAATCTGGTGTACCTGCCGATGGCCTTCCTGTCCGGCCTGTGGCTGCCGCTTTCCATGCTTCCCGCGCTGGTGCGCCGCATCGCGCCGGTCTGGCCCAGTTATCATCTGAATGCCATCGCGCTGGACGTGGCGGGCATGAAGAGCACCGCATGGCTTCCGCATGTGGTGGTGCTGGCAGGGTTTTCCCTGCTGTTTCTGGGCCTGGCCGCGCGCCGTCTACGACGCCATGGCTGACGGATGGGGAGGATAATCATGACATCGCGCCTGTCGAGCCGCCTGCCGCCGGTGCTGCGTCCGGCCACGGATTCGCTGGTCGCACGCCTGCGCCGCGCCGGGGCGCGACCGCGCCTGCAGGCATTGCACTTGTTGTGGTCGTTGTGGGTGTTTTCCACGCCGCTGTTCCTGCCGGTTGGAACCGCCTACGTGTACTCGCTGTTGATCAGCTACCCGCTGTTCCTGTTGTTGTTTCTTCTGGTGCATGTACGGCCGTACCGGGAAATGCGCCTGTATGCGGTCGGCATGGCGGTGCTCGCGCTGGCGTGCATGCCGTTCAATCCGCCGGCCTGGGGCTACGCGGTGTTCGCCTGCGCGTATGTGCCGATCAAGGCCGGCGAGCCGCTGCGCCGGGCGGTGTGGCGCATGGCGTCGGTCGAGCTGGTGGTGGTGGCGTGGGCGCTCTGGCTGCATTGGCCGTGGTTGATCATCGCGATGATCGTCGGGGTGTGCACCAGCGCCGGCTGCGGCAGTCTGATCGGGCGCGTCAACGCCATCAAGACTGCCGGCGAACGCCTGTCGCGCGAGGAGGTGCGGCGCCTGGCGGCCAATGCCGAACGCGAGCGCATCGGCCGCGATCTGCACGACCTGCTGGGCCATACCTTGTCGCTGATCACCCTGAAACTGGAGCTCTCGCGCAAGCTGTTCGACCGCGATCCCGCGATGGCGCGGCACGAACTGGAGGAGGCCGAGAGCGTGGCGCGTCACGCCCTGGCCGAGGTGCGCGCCGCCGTCACCGGGATGCGCGCCACCGGCCTGGCCGGAGAGCTGGCCTCGGCCAGGCTGCTGCTGCGCGCCTCCGGCGTGACGCTGAGCACGGACGAGGACATGCCCACGTTGCCGGATGCCGTGGACGACGTGCTGGCCATGGCATTGCGTGAATCGGCCACCAACATCCACCGTCATGCCGAGGCACGTCATGCCGACGTCCGCGTCGAGGTGCGGGACGGCCGGGTGCACATGCGCGTGCGCGACGATGGCAATGGCGGTGCCCACCTGATGGGCAACGGTCTCAGGGGCATGCGCGAGCGCATCGAGACGCTGGGCGGAACCCTTGAAGTGGTGTCGGTGCGGGGGCAGGGGACCGAATTGCGGGTGGATGTGCCGTTGCACGAGGAAGAGGCCACCGCCGATCACGAAACAGCCTGGGAGCCGGCATGTGCCGGTCCCGCCGGGAGTCATGCATGATTCGCGTATTGTTGGCCGAGGACCAGTCCATGGTGCTGGGCGCGCTGTCGGCCCTGTTGCGGCTGGAGTCGGATATCGAGGTGCTGGGTACTGCCGCCGACGGCGAGGCCGCCTGGCGGCAGTTGCAGGCGCTGACTCCGGATCTGCTGGTGACCGATATCGAGATGCCCGGTCTGACCGGTCTGGAGCTGGCCCAGCGCGTGCAGCGCCACGGCATGGCGGTGAAAGTGGTGATCGTGACCACCTTTGCGCGCCCCGGTTTCCTGCGCCGCGCGCTGGACGCGGGCGTGGCCGGCTACCTGCTGAAGGATGCGCCGGCCGAGAAGCTGGCCGAGGCACTGCGCACGGTGCATCGCGGCGGCCGTGCCATCGATCCGGAACTGGCGTTGGAAGCCTGGTCCGAGGCCGACCCGCTCAACGACCGCGAACGCCAGGTGCTGCGCCTGGCAGGCGAAGGGTTGTCGGCCAGCGATGTGGCCGCGCGCCTCAACCTTTCCCACGGCACCGTGCGCAATTACCTTTCCGAAGCCATCGGCAAGCTGGGTGTCGGCAATCGCATCGAGGCCTACCGGCTGGCGCGCCAGAAAGGCTGGTTGTAGGCGTCCGGCCCGGTCGGGGCGCTCAGCCGGCGATCTTCCAACCGTCGCCGGTGTGCACCAGCGTGGTCCGGTCCGTCTGCGTGCGGCCGTTGCCCAGGTGCAGGGAGAGGTGCACGATCACGTGGGTGTCGTCCAACGGTTCGATTCGCTCGACCTCCACCGCGTCCAAGCCTCCGGCGAGCGTGATTTCCGCCTGCATCGAGGCGATGGCCAGACGCGTGTCCATATGCTGCGTGACGGCGTCGCCGCCGTCGTCATGGAACCGGACCAGCGCGACCGCGGTGTCGGCGTCGCCCGCGGCAACGGCGCGGTAGAAACCGGCAGCTACCGCGTCCGGACCGCGCTCGGCGCAACCGGCCAACAGAAGCAGCCCGGCGAGCGCCGGCGCGAGCCATGCGCGTCGCGTCATGGACGTATTCAATCGGCCTCCGCCAGCAGGTCGGCCTGCTGTTCGCGAGCCAGGGCATCGACGATGTCGTCGAGGTCGCCCTGCATGATCTCACCCAGCCGGTACAGGGTGAGATTGATGCGGTGGTCGGTGACGCGCCCCTGCGGGAAGTTGTAGGTGCGGATCCGCTGGCTGCGGTCGCCGGAACCGACCTGCAGACGGCGCGACTCGGCCTGCTCGGCGGCCTGCTCCGATTGCGCCTGGTCCAGCAGGCGGGCCTTCAACAGGCTCATGGCGCGGGCGCGGTTCTTGTGCTGGCTGCGCTCGTCCTGGCATTCGACCACGATGCCCGTGGGCAGGTGCGTGAGGCGGATCGCCGAGTCGGTCTTGTTGACGTGCTGGCCGCCGGCGCCGGAGGCGCGAAAGGTGTCGGTGCGTATGTCGGCGGGCTGGATGTCGATGTCCTCCACCGCGTCGACCTCGGGCAGAATCGCGACCGTGGCGGCGGAGGTATGGATGCGGCCACCGGCCTCGGTCTCGGGTACGCGCTGCACGCGGTGGGTGCCGGATTCGAACTTCAGTCGCGACCAGGCGCCCTTGCCTTCCACCCGCGCCACCACTTCCTTGTAGCCGCCGTGGTCGCCTTCGTGCGCGGACAGCACTTCGACACGCCAGCCGCGATGCTCCGCGTAGCGCAGGTACAGTCGAAACAGGTCGCCGGCAAACAGGGCGGCCTCGTCGCCGCCGGTGCCGGCGCGCACTTCCAGGTACAGGCCGCCCTCGTCACGGGGGTCGGGAGGCACCAGCAGGGTTTTCAGCCGTTCTTCCATGTCCGCCAGTTGCGGTTGCAGCCGCGCGAGCTCGGCGGTCGCCAGGCTGCCCAAGTCGGGATCGCCGCGCAGGCTGTCGGCCTCGTCCAGGGCGTTCCGGGTAGCGCGGTAGGTGTGCCAGGCCGCCACCAGCGCATCCAGGTGGGCATATTCGCGTGACAGGGTGCGGAAGCGCTCGGGGTCGCCGGCGACCTCCGGCTGGGCCAACAGCAAGGTCAATTCCTCGTGGCGTTCGGCGAGTCGTTCCAGTTTGCGTTGCAGGGTGGGCGTCATGGGCGGCAGTGTAGCGGCTGGTCGCGTGCATGGCGCGCCGAGGGCATGTGAAAAAAGCGTCCACCTGCTGCGGGCACCGTCGGCACACGTGGTGCGCGGCGCGCTTGCCGGGGGGTCGAATTTTTCACAATCTCCGGGGCACGGCCGGCGTAGCCACGGGCGGATAGGGAGGACGGTTACACGTCCGCGCTGCCATCGTCGCCCGGCAGGCCGTACAGGCGCTCGGCCGCGCGCAGCAGTTCCACGTCGCCGGCGAGGGTGGCTTCGCGCAGGTGGGCGCTGGGCGCGTGCAGCAGTTTGTTGGTCAGCGTATGCGCGAGGTAGTCCAGCGCCTGTTGCGGTGTCTTGCCGTGTTCCAGCATGTGGCGGGCATGTTCCAGTACCTCGTCGCGTTGCGCGCTGGCATGGCCGCGCAGGGCGGGGATCGGGTTGCGCACCGTCAGCGCTCGCCGCCAGGCCATGTAGCGCTCGACCTGCAGGTCGATGATGGCCTCGGCCTCCTGCGCCGCGGCCTTGCGCGAGCGCAGGTTGTTGTCGATGACCTGGCGCAGGTCGTCGATGCCGTACAGGAACACGTCCGACAGCTCGGCGACCGCCGGGTCGATGTCGCGCGGCACGGCGATGTCCACCATGAACATGGGCTTGCGGCGGCGCGCGGCGATCGCCGTTTCCACCATGGGGCGGGTCAGGATGGGCTCGCGCGCGGCGGTGGACGAGATCACGATGTCGGCTTCGGCCAGGTGTTGCGGCAGGTCCGTCAGCGAGACGGCGTAGCCGCCATGGCGGCTGGCCAGCTCCTGTGCGTTTTCCAGCGACCGGTTGGCGACGATCAGACGCCGGACGTGCTTCCGGGCCAGGTGGCGGGCCACCAGTTCGATGGTGTCGCCGGCACCGATCAACAGCACGCAGGCCTGGTTGAGGTCGGCGAAGACCTGTTCGGCCAGGCGCACCGCCGTGAACGCCACCGAGACCGTGTGGGCGCCGATGCGGGTGTCGGTACGCACGCGCTTGGCCACGGAAAAGGTGTTTTCCAGCAGCCGGTCCATCGGCGTGTCGAGGGTGTGCGCCAGGCGCGCGGTTTGCCAGGCGTCCTTGACCTGGCCCAGGATCTGCGGCTCGCCCAGCACCATGGAGTCCAAACCGGTGGCGACCCGGAACATGTGCCGCACCGCATCGTGTTCGTTGTGCTGGTAAAGGAACGCATCCAGCCGATCGGCGGTCAGATCATGATGCTGATGCAGCCACCGGCGCGGCGCTTCCTCCGCGCCGCCGGACACGGTGCAGTACAGTTCCGTGCGGTTGCAGGTGGACAGGATCAGCGCTTCGTGGATGCCCGGCTGATCCGCAAGGTCCCCCACCGCGGCGCCGAGGGACTCGGCGTCGAAGGCCACCTGTTCACGCAAACCGACAGGCGCAGTGAGATGATTGAGCCCGAGGGCGATCAGTGGCATGGATCAGTAGGACGGCGTACGGGACGGCGATAGACTTGGGCCGCCGTGGCTCGGCACGGACGGGCGTCGACGCGCCAACAGTGCGCGCTGGATGAACAATCGTGAAGGTAAATTGTGCGTAGCAGAGACTTGAAATTCAAGCATATGCGGCTTCCGGCGGGTAAGACCGCCGTCGTGATGCTCGTGGTGGCGGGACTTTCCGGCTGCGCCGGTGTGACCACACACCGCACCTCCGACCCCGCGCCGGTCGCTTCCGCCGAGCCGCTGGCGCGTCTGACCGTGGCCACGCCCGATGCCGACCACGACGTGCTCGCGCAGCTGCTGGATGCACAGTTTGCCCTGGACCGTGCCGATCTGGCCTCGGCGGCGGCGGCCTACGGCCGCGCGGCGGCCCTGTCCACGGATCCGCAGGTCGCCCAGCGGGCCACCGGCCTGGCCATCGCCACGCACGACCGCGCCGGTGCCGAACGTGCCCTGGCGCGCTGGCAGGCACTCGGCGCCGATGACGTCGACATGGCCCAGGCCCGGGCCAAGCTGGCCCTGGACAGCGGCGATACCGAAGGCGCGCGCAGGCAACTGGAACGTCTGGTCGGCAGCGACGACCCCGACGCGTGGCGCAAGTTCGGGCGCCTGCTGATGGGCGCCCGCGATCAGGCCCAGGCCGGGCGGCTGCTGGCGACCATCGCTACGCCGGCACGCCTGCCGGATGACGCGAAGGCCTGGCTGGCGATGAGCGAGATGGGCGACAAGCTGCGCCAGCACGCTTACGCGCGTGACATCGCCGAGGCCGCACTGAAGCGTTTCGGTTGCGCCGATTGCTACGCCTGGGCCGCCCAGTTGCAATATCGCGCCGGCCACAAGGACAAGGCCAGCGCCCTGTTCGACCGGGCGCTGGCCAAGGATCCGTCCAATACCCGCCTGCGCCTGGGCTACGCCAGCCTGCTCGGCAAGGAGGGCGACAATGCGGCCGCCGCGCGTTTGCTGTCGCGTGGCAAGCAGGATGCCGTCACCTTCCAGGCGCGCGCCGCCTTTGCCGCCCGTGCCGAGGACATGCCCGAGCTGCGCCGCATCTACCGCCAGCTCACCGCCGCACCCGAGGACGTGCGCGAGCAGAGCTTCTACCTGCTGGGCCAGTTGGCTGGAACCATCGGCAAGAAGACCCAGGCGCTGGACTGGTTCGCGCAGGTGCCGGTGGATGACGAACACCGTTTCGACGCCGATCTGCATACCGCCCTGTTGCTGCAGCAGCAGGGCGAGACCACCCGCGCCCACGCCATGGCGCGGCAGATGCAGATGGATTACGCCGAGAGTCCCGAGCAATGGCGCAAGGCGTTGCAGCTGGATGCCGAGCTGTACATGGCCGAGGGGCGTTACGAGCAGGCCGGTGCGGCGTTCTCGCGCGCGCTCAAGCAGTCTCCCGACGACGGCGACCTGCTGTACGGGCGTGGTCTGGCGTACGCGGAGGCCGGCAACGTTGATGCCGCGGTTGCCGATTTGCGCCACCTGCTGAGCCTGGAACCGGACAACCTCGATGCCGCCAACGCCCTGGGCTACACCCTGGCCGACGCCAACCGCGATCTGGACGAGGCGGAAAAGCTGATCGGGCGCGCCCGCGAGGCGCATCCGGACAATCCGGCGATCATCGATTCCTGGGGTTGGCTGCAATTTCGCCTGGGCCACCTGGAGGCGGCCGAAAAGGCCCTGCGTCAGGCCTGGAAGGCGACCGGCGAGGATCCGGAAATCGGCATGCATCTGGCCGAAGTACTGTGGAAACAGGGCCATGCCGACGAGGCCCGCCGCGTGATCGGGCAGGTGCGCAAGGTCGCGCCGGACGCCCCGGGTCTGGACTCGTTTGAAGAAAGGATGCAGCCATGATGCGCCGTGTCGGAGGGTGTGTCGTGCTGGCGTTGCTGCTGGTGCTGACCGCCTGCACGCCCGTGCAGGTCAAGGGCGATCGCGCCATGCTGGCGGCACAGGCCGACCGCGAACAGGCGCTGGCGAAGGTCGACCACTGGACGCTCGAGGCGCATCTGGGCGTCAGCGACGGCCATGATGGTGGCAGCGGCACCCTGACCTGGGAGCGTGACGGCGAGCATTTCACCTTCACCGTGCGCGCGCCCATCACGGGGCGCAGCTTCCGTCTGCGCGGCGGCCCCGACGGCGCGGTGCTGGAAGGGCTGGATCAGGGGCCCGTGCGCGGCCCGGATGCGCAGGTCCTGCTGGACCGGGTGCTGGGCTGGCACGTGCCGGTGGCGCCGTTGCACGACTGGGTGCGCGGCATGCGCGCATCACGCGGTTCGGCGCCGGCCACGCTGCGGTTCGGCAGTGACGGTTTGCCTTCGCTGCTGGAACAGGACGGCTGGAGCGTGCAATACCGCGACTGGTACGCCGATCGTGATCCGGCGTTGCCGCGCAAGGTGTACGCCACGCACGGCGACTACCGCGTGCGCCTGTCCATCCGTCGATGGTCCACCCCATGAGCTGGAGCGCGTGGCCGGCACCGGCCAAGCTGAACCTGTTCCTGCACATCGTCGGTCGTCGTGACGACGGGTATCACCTCCTGCAGACGGCGTTCCGGCTGTTGGACTGGGGCGACACGGTACACCTGCGCCTGCGCGAGGACGATGCCATCGCCCGCGTGTCGCCCCTGCCCGGAGTGGATCCCGACGACGACCTTACCCTGCGTGCCGCACGGTTGTTGCGCCGGCAGGCCGGCGGCGCGTTGCCGGGGGTGGATGTGCGCGTGGAAAAACACATTCCGACGGGTGGCGGCCTGGGCGGCGGCAGTTCCGATGCGGCGACCACCCTGGTAGCGCTCAACATGCTGTGGGACCTCGGGCTGGGCGTCGACGAACTGGCCGGCCTGGGCCTGGAGCTGGGCGCGGACGTGCCGCTTTTCGTGCGCGGACGCAGCGCCTGGGCCGAAGGCGTGGGCGAGCGGTTGACGCCACTCGAGCTTGCTCCGTGCCACTACGTGATCGTCGATCCGCATGCGCACGTTTCCACGCAGGCGCTGTACGCCGCGCCGCAATTGACACGCGATGCCAGCCCCGCGACAATTCGCGCCTTTCTCCACGGCGAAGTATCGGGCAACGCTTTCGAACCGGTCGTGCGTGCACTCAGTGCGCCGGTCGCCGCCGCTCTGGACTGGCTGGGTCGTTTCGGACCGGCCGCGCTTTCCGGCAGCGGAGGATGCGTGTTCCTGGGCACGTCCACGGCGGATACCGCACGGCGCATCGCGGCGGCATGTCCGACGTCGTTCACGGCCCATGTGGCACGCGGTGTGAACGTGTCCGCGCTGGTTCGCGCAGTGGAGAAATTCGGCGCCAGCGGCGATAATGCGGCATCCGGCGTCGGACAATAGAACGGTCGGTCCCTGCTGGGGCGTCGCCAAGTGGTAAGGCACGGGGTTTTGATCCCCGCATGCGCAGGTTCGAATCCTGCCGCCCCAGCCAATCCGACCCGTCCGCGGTTCTTTCACTGCTTCGTGTCAAACCAGGTACGACCATGAGCAGCACTCACGCACGGGAACTCGATGTGGATACGGCAGGCTTGATGCTGTTCACGGGCAACGCCCATCACCAGCTCGCCGCGGACGTGGCGCATCGGCTCGGCGTACCGCTGGGCAAGGCCCAGGTGGGACGTTTCAGTGATGGCGAGACCCAGGTCGAGATCGAGGAAAACGTCCGTCGGCAGGAAGTATTCGTGATCCAGCCGACCGGCGCGCCCAGCGCCGAGAACCTGATGGAGCTGCTGGTGCTCACCGACGCGCTCAAACGCGCCTCGGCGGTGTCGGTGACCGCGGTGATGCCGTACTTCGGCTATGCTCGCCAGGACCGCCGTCCACGCTCCACACGCGTGCCGATCACCGCCAAGCTGGCCGCGCGCATGATCGGTGCCGCCGGCGTCGACCGCGTGCTCACCGTGGACCTGCACGCCGACCAGATCCAGGGCTTCTTCGATATCCCGGTGGACAACGTCTACGCCTCACCGGTGCTTCTGGCCGACATCTGGCGTCGCCATTCCATGGAAGACCTGATCGTGGTCAGCCCCGACGTGGGCGGCGTGGTGCGCGCGCGCGCCATCGCCAAGCGCCTGGATGACGCCGACCTGGCCATCATCGACAAGCGCCGTCCCAAGGCCAACGTGGCCACGGTGATGAACATCATCGGCGACGTCGAGGGCAAGGACTGCGTGCTCGTGGACGACATCGTCGATACCGCCGGCACCCTGTGCGCGGCCGCGTCGGCGCTGAAGGACAAGGGCGCCAAGTCGGTCGAGGCCTACTGCGTGCATCCAGTGCTGTCGGGCAAGGCGCTGGACAATATCGGCAATTCGGCGCTGGACGAGCTGGTGGTCACCGATACCCTGCCGTTGTCCGACGCCGCGCGCGAGTGCGGCAAGATCCGCCAGCTGACTGTGGCCGAACTGCTGGCCGAGACCATCCGCCGCATCGCCTTTGGCGAATCGGTCAGCTCGCTCTACGTCGACTGACGGCGGATCGGGGACGGCGCCCGGGCTTGTCCGCCGGTCGCCCGGTGTTACAATCGCGGGCTTGCCCGTGCTGACGGTGTGCCTGATGCACCGCCGGCCGCGTGTCTGATCATCGGCTGCCCTGGTCGCGGGGTGGCCATCCGCCGCCGCCCGGCGGCATCATCAACCTAGGTACACAACCATGGCTTCTACCCACAAGATCAAGGCCACCCGCCGCAACGACGCAGGGAAAGGTGCGAGCCGCCGCCTGCGCCGTGCGGGCCAGGTGCCGGCCGTCCTCTACGGCGGCGACAAGGCCCCGTTGAGCATCCAGCTCGACCACGAGGACACCATCCTCGCCGCCAAGAACCAGTGGTTCTTCTCGTCCGTGCTGGACCTGGACATCGAAGGCGAGATGCAGCGTGTGCTGGTGCGTGACTGGCAGATGCATCCGTACAAGCAGCACATGCTGCACCTGGACTTCATGCGCATCGACGAGAATGCCGAGATCCGTGTCAACGTGCCGCTGAACTTCCTCAACCAGGAAACCTCGCCGGCCGGCAAGACGTCCGGCGTGGTCATCAGCCACAACCTGACCGAGGTCGAGGTGGCCTGTCTGTCCAAGGATCTGCCGGAGCACATCGACGTTGATCTGGGCGCCCTGGAAGTGGGCGACATCATCCACATGTCCGACCTGAAGCTGCCCGAGGGTGTCGAGCTGGTCGCGCTGCGTCTGGGTGACGAGCACAACCAGGCCGTCACCAGCGCCCAGGCCATCAAGGTTGAAGCCGAGCCGGTCGACGAGGGCGACGAGGCGGCTGCGGACGCCGAGTCCGAGGCCGACGCCGGTGCCGCCGGCGACGACAAGTCCGAAGGCGAGAGCTGATCACGTGCGCGCCCCGGGCACGGCGACAGCCATGTCCGGGGCGCGTCGGCGCTTGTCATGAGCGGGTTGCGTCTCATTGTCGGGCTGGGCAATCCCGGTTCCGAATATCTGCGAACCCGGCACAATGCCGGGTTCTGGTTTGTGGATGCCCTGGCCAGGGACACCGCAGGCGCGTTCCGTGTCAACGGCAAGTTGCATGGCGAAGCCTGTCAGGTCCGCATCGGCGACGCGGCCGTGTGGCTGCTCAAGCCGGCCACTTTCATGAACAAGAGCGGTATCGCCGTGGCCTCGGCGTTGCGTTATTTCAAGATCGAGCCGGCGCAATGCCTGGTGGTGCATGACGATCTGGACCTGCCGCCCGGCACGGCCCGTCTGAAGGCCGACGGTGGCCATGGCGGCCAGAACGGCCTGCGCGACATCATCCGCCATCTCGGCCACGGAAAATTCAACCGGCTGCGCCTCGGCATCGGCCACCCCGGCCATCGCGAGGGCGTGCTGAAGTGGGTGCTGGGCCGCCCCGACGCCCGGGACGAGGACGCCATGCTCGACGCCATCGCCCGCGCCCTGGACGTGCTGCCGTTGGCGGTGGCGGGGGATTTCGACGCGGCGATGAAGCGGTTGCATACAAGAGAGCGGGACCCGGGACCCGGGACCCGGGACCCGTTTTGAGTGGGGCACCATGCTGACGCGGGGTGATGGCTTGCGCAAACACTTTCCTGCGGCGGTTGTTTCAAGTGAGTGACGCAATCGTATTGACCCGTTAAATCGGTACGCCGATTTTCCGAAGCCGAAGTCATCGAATTCGGTATTGAACCTGTCGCGGAGCGGGACCCGGGTCCGGGATCCCGGATCCCGACTTCAGCGTTCCAAAACTTTGTTGGAGTCTCCCCAATGGGCATCAAATGCGGCATCGTCGGCCTGCCCAACGTCGGCAAATCCACGCTTTTCAATGCACTGACCCGTGCCGGTATCGCCGCGGCGAATTTTCCGTTTTGCACCATCGAGCCCAACGTTGGCGTGGTGCCCGTGCCCGATCCGCGGCTTGCGGAGCTGGCCGGCATCGTGAAGCCGCAGAAACTGGTGCCGACGGCGGTCGAATTCGTGGACATCGCCGGCCTGGTGGCGGGAGCCTCGAAGGGTGAGGGGTTGGGCAACAAGTTCCTGGCCCACATCCGCGAGGTGGACGCGGTGGCCCACGTGGTGCGCTGTTTCGAGGATGGCGACGTGGTGCATGTGGCCGGCAAGGTTGATCCGCTGGCCGACATCGACACCATCGACACGGAGCTGGCTCTGGCCGATCTGGAGTCGGTGGAAAAGGCCATCCAGCGCAACGAGCGCGCGGCCAAGGGGCAGGACAAGGATGCCGTGGCGCGCAAACCGGTGCTGGAGAAGTTGGCGGCCGCGTTGGGCGAGGGTCATGCCGCGCGCAGCGTGGATCTGGACGACGACGAGCGCGCGCTGGTGCGCGAGCTTTTCCTGCTCACGCTGAAGCCGTTGATGTATATCGCCAACGTGCGTGACGACGGTTTCGAGAACAACCCGCATCTGGACGCCGTGCGCGAGCGCGCGCAGGCGGAAGGTGCGGAGGTGGTTGCGGTGTGTGCGGCGATCGAGGAAGAGCTGATCGAGCTGGACGATGCCGACCGCGACGTGTTCCTGGCCGACCTCGGCTTGGCCGAGCCGGGCCTGGACCGCGTCATCCGTGCCGCCTATCGGCTGCTGGGTCTGGAAACCTATTTCACCGCTGGCGAAAAGGAAGTGCGGGCCTGGACGGTCCGCAAGGGTTCGACGGCGCCGCAGGCTGCCGGGGTGATCCACACCGACTTCGAGAAGGGCTTCATCCGCGCCGAGACGATCAGCTATGACGACTTCGTGAAGTACGGCGGGGAAGGTGGCGCGCGCGAGGCGGGGCGGTTGCGTACGGAAGGCAAGTCCTACATCGTGCAGGAAGGCGACGTCCTGCATTTCCTGTTCAACGTGTGATCCGGCCCGGGAGACTCGCATGTCCGGCAAAAATCACGAGGTGACGTTCCGTTTCCTGGCCGAGCCGGGAGACGTCAATTTCGGTGGCAAGGTGCATGGCGGCATGGTCATGAAGTGGATCGACCAGGCCGGCTACGCGGCCGCTGTCGGCTGGGCCGGTACCTACTGCGTCACGGTGGCCGTGGGCGGCATCCAATTCGTGAAGCCGATTCTCATCGGCGACCTGGTCAGCGTCGAGGCGCGTCTTGCGCACACCGGTACATCCAGCATGCACATCGCCGTCGACGTGCATGCGCGCAACCTGGAAAGCGGCGCGCAGCGTCTGGCGACTAGCTGCGTGATCGTGTTTGTGGCGTTGGACGGCCCTGACGGCAAGCCGACCGACGTGCCGGCCTGGGTACCGCGCAACGATGCCGAGCGCCAGCGCCGCGACCATGTGCTCAAAGTGGCTGAATTGTCCCATGCCATGGAGCGCGAAATCCGGCAGCGCCATCCGGTCAAGAGTGCGCGTTGACGTCGACCTGACGGCCTCCCTGGTTGCCGTCGGCAGGTAGCCACAGCCGGTTTTCCAGCCAGCGTGGCGCCGTGGCCGGTCGCAGCAACACCGCCACCTGCGACGAGGCAAGCAGGGCCGCCAGCAACACCGCGGCAATGCCGAGGGCCGGACCCAGCGCGATCCCCGGCCACGTCGCCAGGGCCGCGAACACGCCGGCACCGGTGGCCAGCTTGATCACGAAGCCCTGCAGCACATAGGCCCCCAGGCTACGTTCCCCGAAGCCGCTGTACCAGGTGCGGCGGCGCGGTGTCAGCGCCAGCACGGCCAGGGTGCCCGCGGCCGCGGTCGCCAGCAACAGGAGTCGCAGGGTCATCCCCTGCAACATGCCGGTGCCCAGCAGGGTGTAGGCGTAGCTACCATACAGCCAGCGCGGATCGGGCTGCAGCCAGGCCACGGCCGCGAACATGGCCGCGAGAACACCCGCCGATGCGCAGCGGATGGCCGTCGCGGCGCCGGCGTCGCGCCAGGGGCGCGCGCCGGACCAGCCCATCAGGAACAAGGGGAAGAACACCAGTGTCCGCGACAGCGACAGGTCGTAACCGATGCTCTCGAAACAGCCGGCCAGCAGTGCGACGCCGACGGCGATCGCCATGCGGTGTCGCAACCGCGCAAACAACGGCAACATCATGCGCCAGGCGGCCAGGCTGAGCAGGTACCACAGCAGCCAGTAGGGCGTGGTCACGCCGGTCACGCCGTCGTCGGGCCACCACGGCGACAACGCCGCCAGGGCATACAGCCCCTGGAATACCAGGAACGGCCAAAGCAGGCGGAAGGTGACGCCACGGAACAGTTTGTCGCTGGCCGTGCCTTGTGCCACAGCGCCGGAGAGGAAGGCGAAGGCCGGCATGTGAAACGTGTAGATGAGCGCGTATGCGGTAGCCAGCCACGCATGATCGCCGGTGAGCGGTTCCAGAAAATGG
>CAZMKO010000036.1:0-22623 GCA_964566965.1 uncultured Rhodanobacteraceae bacterium | reverse complement strand
GAGCAGTTGACTCTTAATCAATTGGTCGTAGGTTCGAGCCCTACACGGCCCACCAATCGGATCGGCGGCGTGCAATCTTTGCAAGCCGCCGTTTCCATTTTGTCTCGCCGCGACGCGGCTATTGTGGCTCCTGCGCATTCCCATTCGGACCGTGAGGTTCATGTGTAGGAGCGCCGGAAGGCGCGACCGGTGACGCGGAGAAATGCGGCAAGCGTGATCGCGGCTTCCACCGCTCCTGCATGCATGATCAGTCCTTGCGGAGCATTGGAAGGCGTCAGTCCAGCGGTTTGGCCATGCGTATCAGGTCGACATCGAATCCGGTTTCGGCATAAAGCTTGCGGGCGCGTTCGTTGCCAGGGAAGACCGCCAGCGACAGCATGTGGCAGCGGTGCTCGCGAGCCCATTGCTCGGCGTGCTGCAAGAGCAGGCGGCCGACCCCGCGTCCTTCATGGCCCTTGGCGACTGCCAGGTCGGAGATGTGGCAGTTGGTGCGTCCGGTGAAATAATCCTGCACCTTCTTCAGGTGCACGAATCCCATTCGCCGGCCGTCGTCGGCATCTTCGGCGATGAACATGAAACTGCCGGCCGGCTGGTCGGCGAGGTGTCGGGCAACGTCCTCGCCGATGCCTTTCAGGCACTCGTTGCGACGGCGCCAGGCGGGCAGGGGAAAATCGGTAAAGCGGGGAACCAGGCCGAGGATGAAATCGTCGTCGTCGTTGTCGGCCAGGCGAATCAGGAACGCGTCGTCACTCATGATGTCAGCTTGGATGTCGTGGTGGGCACGGGCGCCGGAGGTTCCTGTTTACACCGAATGCTTCTTCAGCGGTAGGTGTTTTCGACGCCGGGCACGGCGGACAGCCAGTCGTGGCTTTGCACCTTGTAGTCGCGCACCTTGTCGCTCTTGTCCGGTATCGCGTTGGCAATGCCTTCCAGGGTATAGGCCAGCCCCCCGGCGCTGCCCTTGTCGGCGATGGCTCCCAACGCCTTGGCCGCTTCGGCGGACGGCTGGATGGTGACGTCGGTGACGTCGGCGGACAGGGCCGGAATGCCCAGCGTGAAGTCGGCGTCGATGGACGTCGCCGGCTCGTTGTCGATGGTCATGGTCAGGTGGATGGCGCGAAACTCCATCGGCCCGTAGCTGTTGTTGAGGATGCGCATCTGCATGTGCCAGCGTCCGTCCGGCTGCACCGTGAGCTGCTGCACACTGATGGTCGGTGGAAACATGCTCTTGCGCGGCGGAGCGCAGGCGCTCAGCACGGCCAGCAGCAGGGCGGGAAGCATCCAAGACAAGAGGCGTTTCATCACCGTCTCCGAACCAGAACAGGTGGCGTCATTCTATCCCGAGGTGGATCGCGCCGGGTCATTCCACTGCGGACGTGGACGAGGCATCATGGAGCCTTTCCCAACGAGTCGCGCCCATGACCCGCCGCATCGCCGCCCGCCGCTCCCCCATCCACGGCAATGGCGTGTTTGCCCTGGCGCCCATCGCCAAGGGTGACACCGTCATCCAGTACAAGGGACGACTCATCACCCATGCCGAGGCCGACGAACAATACGGGGACGGTGCGGAAACCGGCCACACGTTCCTGTTCACGCTCAACGACCACTACATCGTCGATGCCAACGTCGGAGGCAACAGCGCACGCTGGATCAACCACAGCTGCGAGCCGAACTGCGAAGCGCTGATCGAGGAGGCTGCCGATGGCGATCCGCGCCACGACAAGGTGCTCATCGAGGCGTTGCGTGACATCGCGCCCGGCGAGGAGTTGACCTACAACTACGGTATCGTGCTGGACGTGCCGCACACGGCACGCATGAAGAAGCGTTGGGCCTGCCGTTGCGGCTCGCCACGCTGCACCGGCACGCTGTTGCAGCCCAAGGGGCGATGAACGGTATCGCGCGTCGATTCAATCGACGCCGGCAAACCGTTAAAGTGGGCGGCGACGACTTGCCCGATTCCGACGGACCGATCCACGTGTTGCCAGAGCCATGCCGCATTTCTACGGCGCCGTAGGCGCTCCCATCCTGGGTGGCCACCAGTGGCGGCCGCACTCCAGGCGGCCGCTGGTCACCGGCAGCGGCGAGGGTGCGCGCGAGGCGCGATTGCTGTTGCAGCGGCTGCGACGGGGCGATCCGCGCCCCGAGTATGGATTGCGCGCGGCGGCGGCCGCATTCACGGTACTGGTGCATGCGTTGGTGGTGTTCCTGATTGCGGTTCACCGACCGGCCTATGTGCCCCCGGATTTGCCTGAACAGATGGCGTCCACCGAGGTGCGGTTGATCGACAAGGAGGAGCCGCCACCGCCACCACCACCGCCGATTACCCTGCCCAAGCGGCCGCAGCCCAAGCCGCCGGCTCCGAGCCGGCCCCCGGAGGCGATAAAGGAAGCCTCACGGGCCGCGATGCCGCCGATCCCGTCGGTGGTCATGGAGGCGCCGCGGGTCCAGGTCGACACCACGCGGCCCGAGGTCGCCCCCCAGCCGACGCCGCCGGTGCCGGCCCCGCGTGCCGAGACCAGTCCGCCCAGCGAGGACACCACACCCGAAATCGAGATCGCCAGCGACCAGCCCCGGGTCGTGCTGGAAACTTCGGACATGGCCCTGCCGACACCGCAGATCCGCGGCGAGGGTCCGGTTCGGCCGGTGCAGGCGCCGCAGACGCCGGCGCAGCCGGTGCCCACACCGCAGGTCGACACGCGCGTCGAGATCGGCACTCCGGCGCTGGATGTCTCCGGCGCCGTGGTACCGGAGGCACCGCAGACCCGCCGCGCCACCGTGGAGGCAAGCACGCCGGAGGTGCCCACGGTGACATTGGCCGGACCGGAGGTGTCGACCACGGAACCCACGCCCGTGCAGCGGCCCGACATTGCGCCGGAGGCCGCGACGCCGGTGCGCGTGCAGGCGCCTTCGGTGTCGTTGGCGCCGGTTCCCGAGACACCAGTCGACCGGGCGGCGCCGGCTTGGGATCTGCCGGTCGCCGATGTGTCCGAGCCGCAGGCACCACGGGTGGACACCGCGGCCGTGTCACGGGACATCCGCGTGGCCACACCGCCGGCCCCGGCCGAGGCCGCCAGCGCGACGACGCCGGCACGGACGGCGGACACCACCGCACGTGCCGGCGCGCCGGCGCGCGACACCACGGCACGACAGGCGGATACCGGCGACGAATCCTGGTTGCCGCCCGGCGACCGTTTCGAACCGGCACAGGGCGGATCGCGTGGTGGCGAGTCGGCCGATCACGGTGATGCGGGCGATCATGGCGCCGACAAGGGCTACGTGCAATTGCCGCCACGCGGCAACTCCGACGTGATGCGCCGCAGCAGTGACCGTCTCGGCTACAAGCCGACCATGTTCGACCAGTACTGGGCGCCGAAGAACGAGAGCCTGCTGGACACCTTCCTGCGCCGGTTCGTGGAGAAGTTGAGTGTCAAGCACACCTTCCACCTGGCGCCGGGTGTGCGCGTGCATTGCGTGATGGGGCCGCTGGCGATCTTCATCGGTTGCGGTGGCGATCCGCCGCGCCAGGCATCGTCCAAATCCGGAGATCAGCGCCTGGACATGGCACCGGCCAATCCGTTGGTGCCCGGGCTGGGTACATCGGCGCCGGCCGCCAGCCGCACCGCGCCGGACGTGCATGTCGACAACGACATCAACTGCGCCATGGCCCGTGTCGCCGGGGGCCCGCCGCCGCCGGGCTGTCCCAACGCGCCGGGCAAACCCTCGCAATCCGATCAATGGCATCCGGACGGGGGGCACTGACCTCGGCGCGGAACTGAAACGACGGAGCCGGGTCGGTCTCGCGGCCGGTCGCGTCAAAGCAACCGGAGCAACTCCGGCATCAGGGGCAGGCGCCGGATGCGTACCGTGGTGGCGGCGTGCACGGCGTTGGCCAGCGCCGGCACGGCCGAGGGTACGGCCACCGGGCTGGCACCGCCCGGCGCTTGCTGCGAAGCCACGGGGTAGACCTCCACCTTGTACGGCAACTGGGCCATCGACGCCTGCGGGTACTGCTTCAGGTCCTGCTGCACGATCTTGCCGTCCTTGACGGTGATCGCCTGACCCAGCGCCGTGCCGATGCCGAACAGCGTGCCGCCGATGGCCTGGGCCTCGAAGCCGGTCGGATTGATGATACGGCCGATGTCGATGGCGCAGACCACGCGATGCAGAACCAGGCGCTCGCCGCGCACCGAGGCCTCGACGGCATGGGCGCAGTATCCGCCGTGGCCGGCGTGGCACGCGATGCCCAGACCGTGGCCGTTGCGGCGTGCGGTTTTCCAGTCGATGCGCTCGGCGGCCAGGTCGAGCACCGCGCGCAGGCGACCGATATCCAGCGACTTGCCGCGGCCGAGATCCAGCATGCGTGGCTCGCCCAACAACCGGTGGCGCAGCGCCAGCGGATCGGTGCGTGTGGCCTTGGCGATTTCGTCGATGAACCCTTCCACCACGAAGGCGTTGGTGACATCGCTGCCGCCGCGCATGGCGCCGCGCGGCAGCAGGCTGTCCAGGCTGTACCAGGTGCTGTGCAGGTTTTCCACCAGCCCGGCGGGCAGGGCGTTGGCATCGGCCTCGGAGGTCCACTGCCGGTCGGCGGGCACGTCGCGGCGCCACAGGGCCGACGGGCTGGCCATGCGTTGGCGCCAGGCGATGATTCGGCCGCGCCGGTCCAGTGATGCCTTCAATTTGTGCACGGCGAGTGGCCGATAGAGGTCGTTGCGCAGATCCTGGTCACGGGTCCAGAGCAGTTTCACCGGCTTGCCGGCGGCCTTGGAGAGCATGACGGCCTCGGCCACGAAATCGTGATCCATGCGACGGCCCAGGCCGCCCCCCGCGCGCGGCACCTGGATGTCGATCTGTTCGGGGGCCAGGGAGGTCAGACGCTGCACCAGCGCGAGCGCGCCCTGTGGATCCTGGGTGGGGACGACCAGGCGGGCGTGGTCATGGCCGATATCGGCCAGACAGTTGATCGGCTCGGGTGTGGCATGGGCCACGAACGGCTGCTCGTAGACAGCCTCGACACGCTGCGCGGCACGTTTTTCGGCCTTCTCCACGTCCCCGTCGCGGCGTACGTGCATGGTCGGTTCGGACTGGCTGTCGAGCAGCTCGCGGGCATCGTCGAACAGTTGCGTGGTGTCCGGTTCGGTCTGTTTGCCCGCTTCCCAGCTGAGTTTCAATGCATCGCGGCCCTTCATGGCGGCCCAGGTGTTGTGGGCCAGGACAGCGACACCCGGAGCGATGGGCGTGGCCCCCAGGGGTTGCCCGGCTTCGGGCTTCAGCTGCTGCACGCGTTCGACATCCGGCACCTTGAGCGCGGCGGCGGTATCAACGGTGGCCAGGCGTCCGCCGGGCCAGGGACAATGCACCACCACGGCGATCAGGGCCTCGTCCCAGTAGGTGTCGAGGCTGTAGCGGGTGTAGCCCTGCACGATGTCGCGGGCATCCACGTCGCCGGCGCCGTGGCCGACCAGCCGGTACTGGTCGGGGTTTTTCAGTGGCGGCGCGGCGCTCGGTGGCGACTGATTGGCGGCGTCGGCGGCCAATTCCCCGTAGCCGTAGCGCTGGCCGTCCGGGGTGATGACCTGGCCGTTCTCGCAGCGCAGGCGGCTGGCCGAGACACCGCTGCGGCGCGCCGCGGTCTGGCGCAACAGCCAGCGGGCGAGTGCGCCGGCCTGGCGCAGATCGTTCCATGCCGCCGGCACGGAGCTGCCGTCACCGCTGCGTTGATGGCCGAAGCGCCAGTGGGCCACGTTGTTTTCGCGTGTGACGTGCGGACCCAGCGACAACACCAGCACCTTGGACCAGTCGGCGTCCATCTCCTCGGCGATGATCATCGGCAGGACGGTATGCGTGCCCTCGCCGCAGTCCGGATCACGCGCACCGATGATGGTGCGTCCGTCCGGCTCGATGCGCAGGTACGGGCCCAGTTGCGTGTAGTTGTCGCCCAGCAGTTCGACCGGAATGTCGGCATCCTGGGCGCGCACGGTACCGACACCGACGACCAGCGCACCGGCCGTGCCGGCGATGACTTTCAGGAAGCGGCGACGTGACAGGCGGATGCAGGTGCTCACTGGTCGTCACCCTTGGCCAGATCGGCGGCGGCGCGCTTGATGGCGGCGCGGATGCGTGGCTGCATGCCGCAGCGGCAGGTGTTGGGCAACGCGTCGATATCCGCGTCCGACGGCGCCTTCTTGCGTGCCAGCAGATCGGCTGCCGTCATGATCCAGCCGCACTGGCAGTAGCCGCAGGCGATGGCGTCCTCGGCCACCCATGCCGTCTGCAGCGGATGCAGGCGGCCGGTGCGTTCGTCGGCCAGGCCCTCGATGGTGGTGAGGTCGTGTCCGTCCAGGTCGGACATCGGCAGCTGGCAGGCCAGCGCGCGCTTGCCGTCGACATGCACGGTGCAGGTACCGCATTCGCCGTCGTCGCAGCCGTACTTGCAGCCGGTCAGGCGCAACGTGTCGCGCAGAAACCAGATCAGTGGCATCTCCGGGTCGCCGGCGTGGATGTAGCCCTTGCCGTTGATGGTGAGCCGGACCCCCTTGCGTGGTGCCACGGGGGTGATGGTGTCGGGCGGTGTCTGTTGCGCCTGCGGCATGAAATTCTCCAGTCGATCCTCTCCATTCTCGCAAAGCCGGGCGCCGGATGGGGAGCCCTTGCCTGAACGGTCGGTTGGCGGGGCGGGGGAATGAAAGGCGATGCGGGTCGCGGCCTGGAAAATCCACGCCGCATCCGGAACACAAGCCGGACGCCACACGTCCTTCGCCGCTGGCTTCCAGCCCCTGGCCCGGCTTGCTTTCATATTCAAAAACCATAACCCCGCCGATTGCGTTTTGTCTTTCGCGGCGGGAGACTGGCACGCTTGTCCCGATCACTCGTCCGGCCTGATTCCGTGAACGTTCCGAGCCCTTCTTCCCCGACCACTGCGAACGCCCCCTGGGTGGTGATGAAATTTGGCGGCACCAGCGTCGCCACGGCCGAGCGATGGCAGTCGATCCTGGCCTTGGCGCACTCGCGCCGTACCGAAGGGGCCAGGGTATTGTTGGTGGTGTCGGCCTTGTCGGGCGTGACCGACATGTTGAAGTCCCTGTGCGAGGCGGGCGACGCGGCGGCGCGCCTGGCGTTGTTCGAGGAGGTGCTGGACCGCCATCGGCGGGTACTGGAGGACATGCGCCTGCCCATGCCGGCTTTGCTGCAGTCGCATGTCGATTCGTTGTGCCATCTTGCCACCGACGGCCCCGGCGCCGATGCCCTGGGATGGCAGGCCCGAATCCAGTCGCACGGCGAACTGATGTCCAGCGCGCTGGGGGCGGCGTTTCTCGACGCCTCCGGGCTGGCCACCGAATGGCTGGATTCGCGCGAATGCCTGCGGGCGGCGACGCTTCCCAACCAGAACGCGCGTACCCGCATGCTCTCGGCGATGGTCGATGCGCATCCGGATACGGCTCTGGCCGACGCCTTGGCGGCGCGTGGCGAGGTGTTCATCGCGCAGGGCTTCATCGCCCGTGATGCGGAAGGGCGTACCGTGCTACTCGGGCGCGGCGGCTCGGATACCTCGGCCGCCTATTTTGGTGCATTGCTGCGTGCCGAACGCGTGGAAACCTGGACCGATGTGGCCGGCATGTTCAGCGCCAACCCGCGCCAGGTGCCGGGCGCGCGGCTGCTCAAGCGGCTGGACTACGAGGAGGCCCAGGAAATCGCTTCCACGGGTGCCAAGGTGCTGCATCCACGCTGTCTGTCGCCGCTGCGCGAGCCGCGTGTGCCGTTGTGGATCAAGGACACGCGGCATCCGGAGATGCGAGGCACCGTGATCGGGCCGCGCGAGCGCGACAGCGTGCCCAGCGTCAAGGCCATTTCCACGCGCAAGGGCATCACCCTGGTGTCGATGGAGTCGGTGGGCATGTGGCAGCAGGTCGGTTTCCTGTCCGACGTGTTCGATGCATTCAAGCGCCACGGTTTGTCGGTGGACCTGATCGGTTCGGCCGAAACCAACGTCACGGTGTCGCTTGATCCCACCGAGAACCTGCTTGACTCGGACGCCGTGGCCGCGCTGGCGGC
This sequence comes from uncultured Rhodanobacteraceae bacterium, assembly GCA_964566965.1. Classification (GTDB taxonomy): domain Bacteria; phylum Pseudomonadota; class Gammaproteobacteria; order Xanthomonadales; family Rhodanobacteraceae; genus Oleiagrimonas. The sequence goes on along the minus strand of CAZMKO010000036.1, from coordinate 14,571 downwards.
GGATCTGGCCAAGGTATGTCGGGTCAAGGTGATCGCGCCGTGTGCGGCCGTCACCCTGGTCGGTCGCGGCATGCGCGCCATGCTGCACCAGTTGTCCGCGGTGCTGGCCGAGTTCGGGCAGTTGCGCGTGCACCTGATTTCGCAGTCGTCCAACAACCTCAACCTGACCTTCGTGGTGGACGAGGGCGTGGTCGAGGACATCGTGCCGCACCTGCACGAACTGCTGGTGCGCTCGGGCAGCCTGCGCGGCGATGACGCCGAGCTGTTCGGGCCGAGCTGGCAGGTGCTCTACGGCAGCGGCGAGGCCCCGTTGGTGCCGGCATGGTGGCGTGCCGCAAACGAGCGTGAGCGGTTGCTGGAACTGGCGGCCGAACGCACGCCGCGCTACGTCTACCATCTGCCCACGGTACGTGAGCGTGCGGGCCGGTTGAAGGCGCTCGAGACCATCGACCGGCACTGGTATGCGGTCAAGGCCAACACCCACCCGGCGATCCTGCAGGCACTGGTGGCCGAGGGCTTCGGCCTGGAGTGCGTGTCGCCCGGCGAGCTCGAAACTGCCGCCAGGGCCGCGCCCGAGGCGCCGCGCCTGTTCACGCCCAACTTCGCCCGACGCGAGGATTTTGCCGCGGCGTTCGAGATTGGCGCGCACATCACCGTGGATGCTCTTTACCCCTTGCAGCACTGGGGCGAGCTGTTCGCCGGGCGCGAGATTCTGCTGCGCGTGGACCTGGGCCGCGGCCTGGGCCATCACGAAAAAGTCCGTACCGGTGGCGACGGCAGCAAGTTCGGACTGCCGCTGGACCAGCTGCACGCGTTCCTGGAACTGGCGACGACGCACGACGTGCGCGTGATCGGCCTGCATGCCCACCTGGGTTCGGGCGTGCTCGATGCCGGCCATTGGGGCGAGGTGGCCGCGCAACTGGCGGCCCTGGCCGAACGCATCGGCAGCATCGAAGTGCTCAACATCGGCGGCGGCCTCGGCGTGCCCATGCATCCCGGCGAGCAACCGCTGGACCTGGAGGCCATGCACGCCGCGCTGCACGAGGTCCGGCGCGCCTATCCGCATTACCGGTTGTGGATCGAACCGGGCCGTTTCCTGGTCGCCGAAGCCGGCGTGCTGCTGGCGCACGTGACGCAACTCAAGCACAAGGGCAGCCAGCATTATCTCGGCGTGGACGCGGGCATGCACAACATGATCCGTCCGGCGCTCTACGATGCCTGGCACGAGATCGCCAACCTGACCCGCCTCGACGAGCCGCCCTCGGTGCTGTACCAGGTGGTCGGCCCGATCTGCGAAACCGGCGACGTGCTCGGTGCCGACCGACGCCTGCCGGAAACGCACGGTGGTGATGTCATGCTGCTGGCCCAGGCCGGCGCGTATGGCGCCAGCATGGCTTCGCACTACAATCTGCGCGACGACGCCGACGAGATCGTGATCGAGTAGGGTGGGCCTTGGCCCACCGTGTTCTTCGATGCGTTACGCGCTGGTGGGCCAGGATCCACCCTGCGTGGATAGTCGCCAACCATGATGCCCATGCAACACGTTCACGGACATGCCGACTCGCACCAGCCACAAATTCTTCGTTCCATACCCCCGAACCACACGTAAGGTGGGCATTGGCCCATCGCACATGGACCTTCGCCAACCATGACACCCGTGCAAAACTCATCCGGACTCGCCGACCCGCGCCAGGCGCAAGCCTTCCGTTTCGTGCGCGCGGGCTATACCGACGGTGTCGCTGAACTGGTCTATGCCTTCGACGACGGCCCGGAGCTGGTCGAGCGCATCACCTTTCCGGATGCGCCGGCGCTGCCATCGCAGCGCGCCGAAGCATTTGCCGCCGCCCTGAAGTGGTTGCATCGGGTCGCCGGCGTCAGTTATTACAAGGCCGGTGTGCCGCCGCGCATCGACATCGGTGACGGCGCTCCGGACGCGGCCACGGCCGAGTTGCTGGATACCTTGTACCTGCACGGCCTGGCCGAGTTCGCCTATCGCAACAAGCTGGATCTTGCCGACCGCCTGCATTTCCCGCGCCGCCAGACCCTGATGGTCGAAGCCGAGTCACCGGCACCGATGCTCGATCTGCCGCAACGCACGCTGATTCCCATCGGTGGCGGCAAGGATTCGCTGGTTGTCATCGAGGCCATCAAGCGCTCCGGTGGCACGGGGACGGTGGCATGGGTCGGGCATTCCCCGCTGATCGCGGCCTGTGCCGAACGCACCGGCTTGCCGACCCTCAACATCGGCCGCGAGCTGTCGCCCATCCTGTTCGACTACAACCGCATGGGCGCCTGGAACGGCCACATCCCGGTGACCGCCGTCAATTCGGCGATCCTGGTGCTGGCCGCCTTGCTGTATGGCCACGACACCATCGCTTTCGCCAACGAGCGTTCGGCCTCGGCCGCGACGCTGGAATACGCGGGGCGGGAGGTCAACCATCAGTGGAGCAAGGGCCTGGCCTTCGAGCGCGACTTCGCCAACTGGCTGCACACGCATGTGGCGGCCGACCTGGATTACTGCTCGCTGCTGCGCCCGTTCTCCGAACTGGCGGTGACGGCGGCCTTCGCGCGTCTTGGCAACGACTACGGTGAGGTGTTTTCCAGCTGCAACCGTAATTTTCGCATTCTCGGTCCCAAGCCCGCCGACCGCTGGTGCGGGCAGTGCCCCAAGTGCCATTTCGTGTTTCTGGCGCTGGCCCCGTTCATGCCCAAGCCGAAGCTGCTGGCGATCTTCGGCCGCAACCTGTTGGACGACGAGGACCAGGCCGCCGGGTTCGACGCGCTGATGGAATACCACGATCACAAGCCATTTGAATGCGTCGGCGAAGGCAGCGAGGCACGTGCGGCCATGGCCACGCTCGCAGCGCGTCCGGAATGGGCCGAGGACGCGCTGGTGAAACGTTTCCGCCGCGAGATCCTGCCGCAACTGGATGCTGCCGAGCTGGCGCTGGAACCGTGGTTGGCACCGTCGACCGAACACCACGTTCCGTCGCGTCTGCACAAGGCACTCGATGAAATTCGCCACGCTTGAAGGTTGCCGCGTCGCGGTCTGGGGACTCGGCCGCGAGGGTCGGGCCGCGCTGACGGCGTTGCGGCGACGTTTGCCGAACCAATCGTTCGCCCTGTTCTGCCATGCGCGGGAAGCCGCCTCGCTGGTATCCACGGAAGGTATCGAGATCCGTACCGGGGCACCTGACGCGGAGGCCTTGTCGGCCTTCGATTTCGTCATCAAATCGCCGGGCATTTCCCTTTACAAACCGGAAATCGCGGCCGCGCGGCAGCGGGGAACGGTGTTCACCTCCGGCACCGCGCTGTGGTTCGGTGAAAATCCGGATGCGCGCGTGATCGGTATCACTGGCACCAAAGGCAAGAGCACCACCGCCGCCTTGACGGCCCATCTCGCGCGCGCCGCCGGTGTGCGCACCGCGCTGGCCGGCAATATCGGGTTGCCGCTGCTGGAGCTGGATGGGCAGCGTGCCGATCTGTGGGTCGTGGAATTGTCCAGCTTCCAGACCGGCGAGGCCGGTCCGCTGGAAGTCGGCGTGGTTACCAGTTTGTACGAGGAACACCTGGACTGGCACGGCTCGCGCGAGCGCTACGTGGCCGACAAGCTGAAACTGGCCGATGTCTCACGCACGCTCCTGGTCAATGCCCGTCAGCCGCACTTGTTGCAGGCCACGGCGAACCACCCGCGCCGCGTGCTGTTCGGCAACGCCGCAGGATGGCACGTGGCGGATGCGGGCATTTTTCGTGCCGGCACGGCGATGCTCGCGTCGGATGCGCTGCCGCTGCCGGGACGGCACAACGCCCTCAACGCCTGCGCGGCACTCGCCGCCTTGGAACAGGTGGGCGTGGAGGTGGCCGACCGTCGATCCGCGCTGGCCGATTTCCAGCCGTTGCCGCACCGCCTGCAGCCACTCGGTCGTCATGGTGGCCTGATATGGGTGGACGATTCCATCAGCACCACACCGCAGGCTGCACTGGCGGCGCTGGACAGCCTGCCGGGGCGTCGCATCGCGTTGATCCTGGGGGGGCACGATCGCGGCCTGGATTGGTCGGGATTCGTCCGTAACATCGCCACGCGCCGCGGTCTGCGCGTCATCACCCAGGGCGCCAGCGGACCGCGCATCGCCGCGGCCATGCGCGCGGCCGGGGAGGGCGACATGCTGGTGACGGCCGATACGCTGGATGCGGCAGTCGGGGTGGCTCACGACGGGGCCGACGATGGAGACGTGATCCTGCTGTCGCCCGGTGCACCCAGCTTCGACCAGTTCCGCGACTACGCGCAGCGCGGCCGGCATTTTGCGCGCCTGGCCGGATTCGACCCCGACCTTGCCGGCACCATCCAGGGTCTCGGCATCGCCTGAAGCGGCTCCCGCAAGGGGCCTGGAGTTTCATGAAGCCTTTGTAGGGGTTCAACCCCGATCAATGCATCGGCCAGCCTTACCCCGCCGGCGATGCCGGCGGGGTGCGCAGACGCGGTGACGGCGCGATCACCAGATCTGTACGCGCTGGTCGGGATCAAGATACAGCTTGGCATTTTCGGGAATGTCGAACGCCTTGTACCAGGCATCCAGGTTGCGCACGGTTTGTGCGCGGAACTGGCCGGGCGCGTGCACGTCAGTCTTGACCCGCTGGCGCAGGGCCTCGGGACGCATCTTGGACTGCCAGGCCTGGGCGTAGGCCAGGAAGAAGCGCTGGTCGCCGGTCAGGCCGTTGATCTCGGGAGCGGGTTTGCCGTCCAGCGACTTGTGGTAGGCGATGCGCGCGATGGTCAGGCCCGAGACGTCGGCGATGTTTTCGCCCAGGGTTTGTTCGCCGTCGACATGCACACCGGGCACGGCTTCGTACTGGTCGAACTGGCGTGCCAGCTGGTCGGATTTTTGCTTGAAGTGCTCGGCGTCGGCTTTGGTCCACCAGTCGCGAAGGCGGCCCTCGGCGTCGAACTGCGAACCCATGTTGTCGAAGCTGTGGCTGATTTCGTGGCCGATGATGGCGCCGATGGCCCCGTAGTTGTGCGCCGCATCGGCGTCGGGATCGAAGAACGGCGGTTGCAGGATCGCGGCCGGGAATTGCAGCTCGTTCTCCAGCGGCAGGTTGATGGCGTTGACCAGTTGCGGCGTCATCCACCAGTGATCGCGGTCGACCGGCTTGCCCAGCACCGCCAGGCGTTGCTTGTAGTTGAACCGCGACACGTTCATGGCGTTGGTGAGCGGATCGTCGGCGCTGATCTCAAGATCGGTGTAGGACGGCCAGGTGTTGGGATAACCGACCTGGACCTTCAGCGTGGCAAGTTTTTCCCTGGCCTTGGCGCGGGTCTCGGGTGTCATCCAGTCCAGCGTGGCGAGACGCTCGCCGAAGGCGGCGATGAGGTTGTACACCATGTCCTCGGCCTGTTTCTTGGCCTCGGGCGGAAAGTACTTTTCGACATAGAGCTTGCCGACCGCGAAGCCCAACGCGTCGCCGGTGGCGGCGACCGCGCGCTTGGAGCGCTCACGTTGCTGCGGAATGCCGTTCAGGGTTTTGCCGTGGAAATCGAAATTCAGGTCGGCGAATTTTTTCGGCAGCAGGGCGGCATGTTCATCCAGCGTGTGGAAGGCCAGCAGGTCGCGCCATGCCTGCAGCGGTTCGTCGGCGGTCAGCTTCGACAATTTGCTGATGGCCTCGGGCTGCCAGGCATCCATGGTTTTCTGGCTGTCCAGACCGGCGGCTTCGAAATAGGTGTTCCAGTCCAGGCCCGGCGCCTTGTCGGCAAAATCGCTCTTCGACCACAGATTGTTGGCCTTGTGCACGTCCTCGCTGTCGGTGAGGCTTTCCTGGGCCTTGGCGATCTTCGTTTCCAGGTCCAGCACGCGTTTGGCGGCGGCTTCCGGGTCGGCGTGGCCGGCCAGTTCGAACAGCTGGCGCACGTAGGCCTGGTACTTGTCGCGATAGCCGGCCATGGTGTCGTCGTCGGACAGATAGTAGTCGCGGCTGGGCAGTGCCAGGCCGCCCTGAAGCAGGTAGGCGATGTTGTGCGAGGGGTCGTCCAGCCCCTGGGCCACGAACAGGCCGAACAGGTTGGGCGTGTGGAAGTCGGTGGCGTTGATGGGATCCACATCCTGGCGCAGGCGGCTACCGAGCACGCGGGCCAGGTCCTGGCGCGACTGGATGTCCGCGACGGCGTCCAGTACCGGTTGCAATGGTTTCAAGCCATGCTTTTCGATGGCATCGGTATCCATGAACGCGGTGTAGTAATCGGCGATCTTGCGTTTGTTGCTGCCGGTCGGGGCGCCGCTGTCGGCGGCCTGCTTGATGATGTCGGTGACGTGTTTCTGCGTCTTCTTGTAGACGGTCAGGAAGGTCCCCACACTGGAGCGGTCGGACGGGATGTCCGCGTGCTTGTACCAGGTGCCGTTGGCATGCATGAAGAAATCGTCACCGGGCTTCACGGCATCGTCGATGGCGGCCATGTCGATGCCGCTGGCGGTGGCGGCGGACGCCGGGGCCGTGGCGCCGGCGGTTGACGCGGAGGTGGCGACCGAGTCGGTCGACGCGGGTTGCGAAGCCGGCTCCGAGGGACTCGAACAGGCACTCAGCGCGCAGGTGATGGCGGCGGCAAGAATCCAGCGGCGGTGTTGCATGGCAAGGCTCCAAGGGGTCGAGACCGACAACCATACCGCGCCATCCACGCCTTGTGTGCATGACTTTTGGCAGGGAGCTACGCGGTGGGCGCCGTGCCGCGTGCGTGCGGCTTGCGGCGCACGTAGAGCTGCTTGCGTACGCGTGCGACCACCTCGCCGGACGCGGTGGTGATGTCGGTTTCGAACCAGCGCAGCACCTTGGCACCGCCGGCGGCGGCGACACGCAGTTCATCCAGCACGGCCGGATCCAGGTCGAAACGCGCGTGTACCGTTTCGCGTCCGGGGGCCAGGAATTCGATGCTTCCGGCGCGGTCCCACACGTAATAGTCGCGGCCCAGCCGATGCATCACCAGCAGCATCCAGAACGGATCGGTCATGGCGAACAGGTTGCCGCCAAATTGTGTGCGCACGTAGTTGCGGTTCCACGGACGCAGAGCCATGCGCACGTGGGCCTGGCTCCAGTCGTCGGCCAGCGATACCACGCGGATGGCGCTGACCAGGAACGGCGGCCACAGATTCAGCAGCCGCCGGAACGTGGCGGCCCGCATCAGAACAGCAGCGACGTCATGCGGCGCCGGTACGGGCCGACGACGGCGGCATCGTCGATGATGGCGAACGCGTCCAGCAGACGCTGGCGCGCCTGTCCGTCCTGCCAGTCGCGGGCGTGTTCCAATAGATACAGGAACTCCTCCAGCGCCGCCTCGGAGTGGTTGGCCAGGAACAGGCGCACGCCGAGCTGGTCGCGTGCGGCCCAGTCGGTCGGGTCGGCCTGCACGCGTTGCTGCAGGGTGGCCAGATCCGGGGCGTCGGCCAGTTCGCGCGCCATGTCCAGACGTGCACGCAAGGCCTTGGCGCGGGCATCCTCCGCGAGGGCGGCGGGAAGATCGTCGAGTTCGCGTGCGGCGGCCTCGACCTGGCCGGTCTGGATCAGGGCATCGGCCAGCTGCAGGTGCAGCTCGGGCTGGTCAGGCTGGGCCTGGATCGCCTCGCGCAACGCGGCCACGGTGTCGGCGTTGGCCGGTGCCGGGACGGGCGCCTCGACGGGGGCAGCGGCATCGGCCGGTTCGGCGTCGACACCGGCCATGACCGGCGCCAGGTGCCGGCCCAGGAACTCGCGCAGCTGATTTTCCGGCAACGCACCGGCAAAGCCGTCGACGGGCTGGCCGTCCTTCACCAGCATCACGGTGGGAATGCTGCGGATGCCGAAGGCGCCGGCCAGCTGTTTCTGGCTTTCCACGTCGACCTTGCCCAGCCGGAAGGCGCCACCGTATTCGGCGGCCAGCTTGTCGAGAAGGGGACCCAGCGACTTGCACGGGCCACACCACTCGGCCCAGAAATCCAGCAGGACGGGGGTATCCAGGGAGGCCTGGAGTACCTCGGTCTCAAAATTGTCCTCGGTGACGTCGAAAACCGGATCGGCGGGCGCGGGGATGTTCATGGCGTTTCCATGGTTGGAAGAAGGCGGGGACGGCAAGCATAACAATTCGCGACCCGTGAAACCGCCGCGCGGGCCGTCTGCATGCGGGAAAATGCCCCGGCGGAAGGGATGTATCGCGCCCCATGTGGATGCCGCCGACATCCGCCATAATGTCGGGCATGCTTGGGGCCCACGACATCCGATACGCATGAGCACCGACGCCGCCCGACTGGTGATCTGCGAGCATTGCGACGCGGTCTACCGCCGACGTCCACTGGCGCGCGGCGAGAAGGCCCGCTGCCTGCGCTGCAATGCCGTGCTGTACCGGCACCAGTACCTGGATGCCGGCGGGGTGCTGGCGCTGGCGCTGGCCGGGCTTGTGCTGTGGGTCATGGCCAATGCCTGGCCGGTGTTTTCCATCGGTACCGGCGGTTTGCACAGCGCAAGCACCCTGTGGGGCGCGGTGATGGCGTCCTGGGGCGAAGGCGCGCGCCTGGTGGCCGTGGCAGTCGCCGCCACGCTGTTCTTTGCGCCGTTGCTGCAGCTGCTGTTGTTGGCCTGGGCGTGCGGATTCGTGGCCGCCGGACACCGGCCGCCGGGCATGGTGCAGGTGGTGCGGATACTGGCCTGGCTGCACCCGTGGAGCATGATCGAGGTCTGGATGCTGGGCATCCTGGTGGCGGTGGTGAAACTGCATTCGGTGTTCGACGTGGTGTCGGGCGTGGGCATGTGGTCGTTCGCCGCGCTGATGGTGGTGATCACCGCGGCGGCGTCCTGGGATACGCGCACCCTGTGGGACGAGTTGCCCCGGGAGGAGACGGCATGAGCGCGCCGCATGCACCGTTGCCGACGGCCACGCGGCTGGGGTTGATCGGTTGCCATGTCTGCGGTCAGGTCTGCCGCAGCCGTGCCGAAGGGCGTTGCGGCGCCTGTCCACGCTGCGGTGCCAGCCTGCACCGGCGCAAACCCGACAGCGTCGCGCGGACCTGGGCGCTGTTGCTTGCGGCGATGATCCTGTACGTGCCGGCCAACATCGTCCCGATCATGCGCACGTCGAGCCTGTTCGATTCCGACGACAACACCATCCTCAGCGGCGTGGCGCAGTTGTGGCATGCCGGTTCGCCGGACTTGGCCGTGATCGTGTTCTTTGCCAGCATCATGGTGCCGGTGCTGAAGTTTCTGGCGCTGGGCTGGTTGCTGATCAGCGTACGGCGGCGCACGCGCTGGCCGCGCCGGCAGCGTGGCAAGCTGTATCGTCTGGTCGAGGCACTGGGATACTGGTCGATGCTGGATGTGTTCGTGGTGACCATGCTGACCGGCGTGGTGCAGTTGCGCCCCATGGCCAGCGTGGAACCGCTGCCGGGGGTGACCTGGTTCGCGCTGGTGGTGATCCTGACCATGCTGGCGTCCATGAGTTTCGACCCGCGGCTGATCTGGGACGATACCTGCCCGCAAACCGATGACGACTTGATTGGGGATGGTTCATGAGTGACACGCACGATGTTCAGTCGCCCGGCGACGACATTCCGGAGCCGGAGCCGGTCCGTCATCGGCGCTGGACCGTATCGCTGATATGGCTCGTGCCGTTGATCGCCGCGCTGGTCGGTGTTTCGTTGATCATCAACTCCTGGATATCGGCCGGCCCGCGGATCGATATCAGCTTCGAAGACGCCCAGGGCATCACCGCGGGCAAGACCGAGGTGAAATACAAGAACGTGGTCATCGGCAAGGTCACCGATCTGGATCTCAGCGAGAACCGCGACCGGGTCCTGATCAAGGTGGAATTGAACAAGAGTGCCGAGAGCTTCGCCACCGAGGGCAGCCGCTTCTGGGTGGTGCGGCCGCGCGTCGGCATGGGCGGCGTGTCCGGGTTGGGCACGTTGCTTTCGGGCTCGTACATCGGCGCCGACACCGGTGGCTCGGACAAGCGCAAGGAGCACTTCAAAGGTCTGGAAACACCCCCGCCGTTGACCCACAACGAGGAAGGTCGCAGCTTCAAGCTCTCCAGCAAGGACCTCGGCTCGCTCGATATCGGCTCGCCGGTCTATTACCGGCGCATCCAGGTCGGCCGCGTGGTCGCCTACCACCTGGACGATGACGGCAAGGGCGTCACGCTGCAGGTGTTCGTGGAGGCACCCAACGACAAGTACGTCACCAAGGACACGCGGTTCTGGAACGCCAGTGGCGTCGACGTCTCGCTCAGCGCCAGTGGCCTGAAGGTCAACACCGAATCACTGGCCACACTGGTGGCCGGTGGCGTGGCGTTCCAGGCGCCGGAATACACCGGCAACAGCGAGCGCGCGCCGGAAGACACCAGCTTCGAGTTGTTCGACGACAGGACGGCGGCGATGAAGCCGGCCGACGGCCCGCCGCTGATGATGAAGATGCGTTTCCACCAGTCCGTGCGCGGCCTGGCGGTCGGAGCGCCGGTGGACTTCCTGGGCATCGAGCTGGGCAAAGTCACGGCGGTTTCGCTGGACTTCGACCCCAAGACCAAGCGCTTCCCGGCCGACGTCACCGCCGTGGTGTACCCGCAGCGCATCGGCAAGGCCAACAAGCGGTTCATCGAACGTACCGGCAACGACGACCCGGGTGCGCTGATGGCGGTCCTGGTCAAGCACGGCCTGCGTGCACAGTTGCGCAACGGCAACCTGCTCACCGGCCAGTTGTACGTGGCGCTGGACTTTTTCCCGAAGGCGCCCAAGGCCGAGTTCGATCCGGACCAGAAGCCGATGCAGGTGCCCGCCATGCCCGGCAGCTTTGACAAGTTGCAGCAGCAGGCCGCCGACATCATCGACAAGATCCACAAGATTCCGTTCGACGAGATCGGCCATCATCTGAATGACAGCCTGGCGCACCTGGATGGCGTGTTGAAACAGTTCAACGACGACCTGGCGCCACAGGCCGACGCGGCGCTGAAACAGTTGCAGCAGACCCTGGGTACGGCCGGAGACGCGTTGTCCGGCGATTCGCCGCTGCGCCAGGACCTGGGCCAGACCCTGGTCGAACTGCAACGTGCGGCCCGCTCGTTGCGGGTGCTGGGCGACTACCTCTCGCGCCATCCCGAGGCGCTGCTGCGCGGCCGCCAGAAGTCGGCCAAGACCGTTCAGCCGACGGCTTCCGACGCGCCGGCCGCCACACCATCCACCGCGGGGAGCCAGCCATGATGCGTTCCGTCCGTCACCTGTCCGTTGCCTGTGCCGCGCTGGTTCTGGGTGCCTGCAGCTCGGCGCCCATCCACTTCCACACCCTGGTGCCGCCGGCGACCGGCGACACCGGCCATGCCACGACCACGGCACCGTTCCGCATTGCGGTGGCGCCGGTGGGTATTCCGGCCGGCGTCGACCAGCCGGCACTGGTGGTGCGCCAGGGCCGGGGCAGCATGGCGTTGCTGGAGAACGAACAGTGGATCGCGCCACTGGGCGATGAAATCCGTACCGTCGTGGCCGACGAAGCGGGTCGTCGCCTCGGGACCACCGATGTCTACGGCCTGGCCGCATCCGGCGACCAGCCGGTATACCGCATCAAGATCGACGTGACACGTTTCGAATCGGTGCCGTCGCAATACGTGCTGGTGTCGGCGGCATGGAGCGTCGGGCTGGCCGGCAAGGGCGCCGACAAGGCGCAGACGCTGCAATGCGCCAGTACGTACCGTGAGCCCGTCGGACCCGGCTACGAGGCACTGGTCGCCGGTCATCAACAGGCGCTGACAAGCCTGGCCGACCAGATTGCCGCCGCTGTCTCCGCCATGCAACGAACCGGGGGCGACGCTTGTCCGGCGCCTGCGGCAGCACACCGGTAGGAGGTTTGGTGTCCGATCAGCGCAGGCTGCCTTGCGGGAATTGCACCTTGTCCGGCTCGTTGTTCAGGGCGGGCAGGGCACGGCGCAAGATGCGGTTGCGGCGGCCGGTGGTGTCTTCCGGTTCCACGGGGTAGGACACCACGGCTTCCAGCCAGGCGTAGGTGTTGATCCGGAAGTACACCGCGGCCTCGGTGTCGGTGGCCGTACGCTCCGGATAACGTTCCCGGAAATCGGCGTCGGCGGCATCGCGCAGGCAGGCTTCGACGAAGTCCAGCTCGCTGGTGTAGGCGATCTGGACCGGCGTCTCGTTCCAGATGAAGGGGCTCAGGTGCCCGGAATAGTTGATGACTTCGGCTTTCAGGATGGTGCTGTTGGGCACATGGATGACGCGGCCGCTGGGGCGGTCGTTGCCGAGGTAGTCGCCGCTGCATTCGCGGATCATGGTGTACAGGTAGCCGATCTCGATGACGTCGCCGCGCAGCTTGCCCAGCTGGATGCGGTTGCCGACGTGGTAGGGATGGCGGAAGACGATGTACAGCCAGCCGATGAACGAGGTGATCGGGGCTTGCAAGGCAAAACCCAGTACCAGCGAGATCAGCCCGAAGCTGACTGCCGCGGCGTACAGGTTCTGGAACAGGAACGCGATGCCGACGATGGCGACCAGCACATAGGTCACCAGCCGGGTCAACTGCACCAGGTTGTAGCGGACGCCGGGGCCGTGCCGCGAACGGTCGATCAGCCGTTCGCCGATACGGCCGGCCATGAGAATGACCATGATCGCGAACAGCGACATGCTCAGCTTTTCCAGCAGTGGCAGGTAATGGTTCCAATGCGCCGCATTCTTCCCTTCAAGGTTGGCGGCGATGCCGAACTTGAGTGCGTAGTAGAGCACCAGAAAGATCAGCGCCAACACGGCGCTTTCGCGGATGCGGTACTTCTTGCCTGCGGTCATGGATTGTCCGTTCGCCTTGGTGTCAATTCATGTTACAGGGCCGTTGTGGAGCATGCGGCGGTCATCGCTGCCATGGGCCGCTCCTGCAGGGGATCTCGAAAAACCGGGTGCCCGATATCGATCTGTGGGAGCGGCTTCAGCCGCGATCAGTGCTTGCGGGTATCTCGCCATCGCGGCTGAAGCCGCTCCCACAAAAAAGCCGGATACCGGAATCAAATTGTGGGAGCGGCCCATGGCCGCGATGGGACGGGCCGGAAGCCTCAATCCGGTTCGTAATCCAGGTTCGATGCCAGCCAGCGTTCGGCCTCGGACAAGTGCCAGCCCTTGCGTCGGGCATAGTCCTCGACCTGCTCGCGCGAAAGGCGCCCGACTACGAAGTACTGGCTGTCCGGATGGCTGAAATACCAGCCCGAGACGGCCGCCGCCGGGTACATGGAATAGCCCTCGGTCAATTCGATGCCGGTGTTGGCGGTGACGTCGAGCAGCCGGAACAATGTGTCCTTTTCGGTGTGATCGGGGCAGGCCGGATAGCCCGGAGCGGGGCGGATGCCGCGGTATTGCTCGCGGATCAGCGCGTCGTTGTCGAGGTCCTCGTCCGGTGCGTAACCCCAGAACTCGCGGCGCACGCGCTGGTGCATGTGCTCGGCAAAGGATTCGGCCAGACGGTCGGCCAGGGCCTTGAGGATGATTGCCGAGTAGTCGTCGTGGTCGGCCTTGTAGCGTTCCAGGTGCGCCTCGATGCCGTGCCCCGCGGTGACGGCGAAACCGCCCACCCAGTCCTCTGTTCCGCCCTCCTTCGGCACCACGAAATCCGCAAGACACAAATTGGGCCGCTCCACCGGCTTGTCTGCCTGCTGCCGCAAATGGTGCAGCGTGGCCAACACCTCACGACTCACCGCATCCTGCTTCCCCGAATCCCGATCTCCAAGTTCCGAGTGCCGGTAAATCTCGATATCGTCGCCGATGCGATTGGCCGGCCAGAATCCGATCACCGCCCGCGCCGTCAGCCACTTTTCTTCAACGATGCGCTTGAGGATCGCCTGTGCGTCCTCGAACAACTCGCTGGCTTGCGCGCCGACCACCTCGTCGGTAAGGATGGCCGGGTAGTGCCCATGCAGCTCCCAGGCTTGGAAGAACGGTGTCCAGTCGATGGTCCGACACAGCGTTTCCAGCGGGTAGTCGTCGAACACGTGGATGCCCGGTTGCCTGGGAATCGGTGGTGTGTAGTCGCTCCAGTCGCGTGTGAAGCCGTTGTCGCGGGCGGCCTTCAGCGTCACCAGTTTTTTGGCCGGGCCGCGTTTGGAACGGCGCTCGCGGATGTCGGCATACTCGGCGCGGATCTTGTCCAGGAATGCGCTGACGCGGGCCTTGCTGACCAGTGACTGGGCCACGCCGACCGCGCGCGAGGCATCCTTCACCCACACCGTGCCGGCGTCGTAGTTGGGTTCGATCTTCAGCGCCGTGTGCGCGCGCGAGGTGGTGGCGCCGCCGATCAGCAACGGCAATGTCATGCCGCGCCGTTTCATCTCGCTGGCAACGTTGCACATTTCCTCGAGTGACGGCGTGATCAGGCCCGAGACGCCGACCATGTCCGCATCTTCGGCGATGGCGGTGTCCAGCAGTTTCTGTGCCGGCACCATCACGCCCAGGTCGATGACCTCGAAATTGTTGCAGGCCAGCACCACGCCGACGATGTTTTTGCCGATGTCATGCACGTCGCCCTTGACCGTGGCCATGACGATCTTGCCATTGGACTTGCCGGTATCGCCGCTGCGTT
>CAZMKO010000035.1:0-22842 GCA_964566965.1 uncultured Rhodanobacteraceae bacterium | reverse complement strand
GGGCGAATGCCTTGGCAAGTGCGGGGCCAATCGCGGCCATGGGCCGCTCCCACAGTGCTTGCCCCGAATTTCATGAAACCGTTGCAGGAGGGGTTTCAGCCCCGATGGCCCGGGTGGGCCGAGGCCGTGGCAAGCGCGGGGCCGATCGCGGCTGAAGCCGCTCCCACAGGGCTTGCCCGGAATTTCATGAACCCCTTGCAGGAGGGGCTTCAGCCCCGATGGCCCGGGTGGGCCAACACCTTGGCCAGCGCGCGGGACGACTCATGGCCGCAATGCGCGGAGCCGGCCGTCAGGCCGCGGCCAGCAACGGCGTGACCTCGCAGACACGGGCCAGATCGACCAGGCTTGCGGGCGCATGCAATACCTGCAGATGACCACCATGGCGGTGCGCCTCGGCCATCATCGCCAGCACGGCGGCCATGCCCGCGCTGTCGACACGGGTCACCGCGGCAAGATCCAGACACCCCTGTCGGCCGTCGGCCAGCAGCGGGCGTGCCCGGGCCAGCACGGCGGCCGCGTTGTCGAACACCAGCGCCCCGGTCACGGCCAGCGTGCCGGGGACGCTTTCGCGCAAGTCGAATTCAGGCACCGTCGACATCTTTTTGCATGTCTTTCAGGGCGCCGGCGCCTTGCGTTTCCAGGCGCTCGATGAGCTTGTCCAGACCCATCTTGCGGATTTCCGCATCCACCTGGTTGCGGTAGTTGGTGATGTAGGAGATGCCCTCGATGATCACGTCGTACACTTTCCAGTCGCCCTGCCGCGTCTTGCGGAAGGCGTAATCGACCGACATGCTCTTGCCGTCGTCCAGGCGCACCGTGGTGCGCACGATGGTGCGCTTGGCGTTGAGTTCGCCGCGGAACGGCAACACCTTCACCGCGCCACGCGTGTAATTGAGCAGGCCCTCGGCGTAACGGTGCGTGATGGAGTTGTAGAACGCCTTGGCGAAGCGCTCGCGCTGGGCCGGCGAGGCCTCGCGCGCATGCCGCCCCAGCACCAGGATGGAGGCGTAATCGATATCGAAGTGCGGCAGGAAGATGCCGTCGATGATGCCGATCAGCTTTTCCTTGTTCTGCTTCAGCTCCTGGCGATGGCCCTCGAGCTTGCCGGCCAGCTCGTCGGCGATGCTCTTGACCACCTGCTCGGGTTCCTGCACGCCGGCGCTCTGGGCCGGGGCGGCGGATGCGGCGGCATGCAACGGCATGCCGATCCCGGCCAGAGCCAGGGCGGATACGAAAGCCACGGTACGCAGCATGGGGTTCTCCTTGAAGTGCGCGGGTATCAGTCGGCGGACGCGGACGCGTCCTTCTTCTTGTCGTCCGGAGATCCGTTGACCAGGAACTTGCCGATCAGGTCTTCCAGCTGCACCGCCGACTGGGTGAGGATCACCTCATCGCCGTTCTGCAGCATTTCCGGCGAGCCGCCGGGCCTGAGCGCAATGTACTGGTCGCCCAGCAAACCGCTGGTGAACACCGCGGCCGAGGAATCATCCGGAATCTGGTCGAAATGCTTGTCGATGGACAGCTCCACCAGCGCATCCAGCTGCTGCGGCTCCAGCTCGATGGATTTCACCGAGCCGATGCGCACGCCGGCGATCTTCACCGGCGCCCGTTCCTTGAGCTGGCCGACGTTGGTGAAACGCGCCTTCACGGTGTAGGAATCGCCCTGGTAGGTGTTGGCGATGGACGTGGTCTGCGTGGCCAGAAACGCCAGGGCGGCGAAGCCCAGCAGGATGAACAGGCCGGTACCGGCCGCAAACGAGCGTCTGGGATTCACGGCGCATTCCTCGTGATAAGCATGGAGACAAACAAGACGAACCTCAGGTCAGGAAGGCGGTCAGCACGAAATCCAGCGCCAGGATGGCGATGGACGAGGCGACCACGGTCCGGGTGGTGGCGTAGGCCACGCCCTCGCTGGTCGGCGGCGTGGTGTAGCCCTGGTGCACGGCGATCAACGACACCACGGCACCGAAGGCCAGGCTCTTGTACAGCACGCCGTTGACGATGTCGGTCCACACGTCGACCGAGGCGGTCATGTTGGACCAGAACGTGCCGTTGTCGATGCCCAGCCAGGACACCCCGACCAGGTGCCCGCCGAAAATGGCCATGGCGCAGAACACGCAGCACAGCAGCGGCATCGCGACCACGCCGGCCAAAAATCGCGGCGTGGCCACGTAGGCGACCGGATCGACGGCCATCATTTCCATCGCCGAAAGCTGGTCGGTGGCCCGCATCAGGCCGATCTCGGCGGTGATGGACGTACCGGCGCGGCCGGCGAACAGCAGGGCCGTCACCACCGGGCCGAGCTCGCGGAACACCGCCAGCGCCACCACCGTGCCGCTGGCCGAGGTGCCGCCGAAGATCGACAACACGTAATACAGCTGCAGCGCCAGCACCATGCCCACGAACAACCCGCACACCATGATGATGGTCAGGCTCATGGCGCCCACGAACCACAACTGGCGCACCGTCTCGCGGAAATGCCGCAGGCTGCGCGGCACCGCGCGCAACAGCGTGGGCAGGAACATGCCGGCGTCGCCGACTTGCGCCAGCGCATCGAGCAGCCAGTTGGGACGGCGCGTACGGGCGTTCATGACGAGGCTCCTGCGGCGAGTCCGAGTTCGGCGGCATAGTCGCCGGCCGGATAGTGGAACGGCACCGGCCCGTCGGGCGCGCCGCCGAAAAACTGCTTCGTCCACGGCGAGCCGTCGTCGACGATGCGACGCGGATCCCCCTGCGCCACCACCTTGCCGTTGGCAATCAGGCAGATGTGGTCGGCGACCTGCTGGATGGCGGCCAGTTCATGCGCCACCAGCACGCTGGTGATGCCCAGCGTCGCGTTGAGCGTGCGGATCAGCTTCAACACCTGGGCCAGCGCGATGGGATCCAGCCCCACGAACGGCTCGTCGTAAAGGATCAGCATGGGATCGAACACGATGGCCCGCGCCAATGCGACGCGGCGCGCCATGCCGCCGGACAGCTCGGCCGGCATCAGCTCCGCGGCACCGCGCAACCCCACCGCCTGCAACTTGGTCAGCACGATGTTGCGGATCAGTTCCTCCGGCAGCCGGGTGTGTTGGCGCAGCGGAAAGGCCACGTTCTCGAACACGCTGAAATCGGTGAGCAGGGCGGAGTTCTGGAACAAATAGCCGATCCGTTCGCGCAGTTTGAACAAACCGTTCCGCGAGAGCGTCGCCACGTCCTGCCCGTCCACTTCCAGCGTCCCGGCATCGGCCCGCATCTGCCCGGTGATGTGCTTCAGCAGCGTGGTCTTGCCGGTGCCGCTGGGGCCCATGATGGCCGTCACCTTGCCCCGCGGAATGTCCAGGTCCAGGCCGTCGAACACGGCCCGCGTGCCGAAGTGCGTGGTCAGGCCACGCACCCGCACGAGCGGAGCTTCATCGGTGGGCGGAGGTGTTGTCGTGTTCATGAGGCGCTAAAGGTAGCCGGAAAGCCCGGCGTTGGAAACCGTACGGTACAGGATTCAGCCGACCGGTTCCCGAAACGCGCCGTACGCCTGCGCCGGATTCAATCAGAGCTTCCCGAAGGTGAACGTCTTTTCACAGGCTCTCAGCGGTCGCGGCGCCGGATGACCTGGCCGACGGCATAACCGGCCGCCACCATGCCTGTCAGGACGGCCGGGATCAGCAGCGTGGCCCAGGCCAAGGTCGGCCAGAACCACGTCGCCAGCACGCCGCCGGCCAGAAAACCGCCGAGGAGCGCCAGGTACAGGGTCACGCGGCGGCGATCGACACGGTCGCCGCGTGCCCACTGGCCGAGGAACGTGCCCAGATCGGTGATGATGCCCGACATGTGGGTGGTGCGCACCACCGCGCCGCTGAACGTGGCGGCCATCGCGTTCTGCAGGCCGGCCGCGGTGGCGACCAGCCACAACCCGCCCTCGTGTCCGGTCAGCAGGACCGGCACGGCCGCGAACAGCAGCAGGGATTCCAGGGCCAACGCCACCCCGTAGCGCCGCCCCAGCCGCAGCGTGCTGTCACCGACAATGAAACCGCTGGCCGCGCAGCCGGCCACGAAGGCCAGCAGCATCACGCCGAAATGCAGGACCTGGTTCGCATCCTGACGTGCCGCGGCGATACCCAGCAACGTCGCGGTACCGGTCATGTGGGTGACCGCCTGGTGGTACATGCCCAGCCAGCCAACGGCATTGACCATGCCGGCGACGGTGGCCAGCAACGCGCCACCGTGCAGGGCCCACGATGGCAACCGGGCAATCACGGCAGGCTGCCCGGCACGCCGCTCAGCCTGCCCCGCCGTCGAGCAGTTCGGCGATCAGCGCCTCGTGGCGGACACGCTGCAGCGGCGCGCGCAGGCGCACGGCGTGGACGATGGCCTGCATCTCCTCGAGGGCGCCCTCGAAATCGTCGTTGACGATGATGTAATCGAACTCCTCGGCATGCGAGATCTCGATGCGCGAGTTGGCCAGGCGGCGGGTGATGGCCGCGTCGCTGTCGGAGGCACGCGTGCGCAGGCGCCGCTCCAGCTCCCGGCGTGACGGCGGCAGGATGAAGATGCTCTGGCAATCCGGCACTTTCCGACGCACCTGGCGCGCGCCCTGCCAGTCGATTTCCAGCAGCACGTCGCGGCCTTCGTCCAGCAACGGTGCCACGGCGGTCAGCGAGGTGCCCTTCATGTCGCCATGTACTTCGGCGTACTCGAAGAACTGACCGGCCTCAACCATGCGCATGAAGGCCTCGCGCGATACGAAATGGTAGTGGCTGCCCTCGCTCTCGCCGGGACGCGGCGCGCGGGTCGTGTGCGATATGGACAGGTCGATGCCGGGCTCGCGCGCCAGCAGCGCGTTGACCAGGGTCGACTTGCCGGCCCCCGACGGCGCGGCGACCACGAACAGCGTCCCCCGGGGTTTGTCGGTCGGCTTGCTCATTCGATGTTCTGCACCTGCTCGCGCATCTGCTCGATGAGCACCTTCAGTTCCACGGCGGCGTTGGTGCTGCGCGTGTCCACGGATTTCGAACCCAGCGTGTTGGCCTCGCGGTTGAATTCCTGCATCAGGAAGTCCAGGCGCCGCCCCACCGGCTCCTCCAGGTCGAGAATTCGCCGCGCCTCACTGATATGCGCGCCCAGGCGGTCGAGTTCCTCGTCGACATCCGCGCGAGTCACCTGCAACACCAGTTCCTGTTCCAGACGACCGGGATCGGCGGGCTGACGCAGTTCGGCCAAGCGCGTGTCCAGGCGCTCACGCAGCGCGGCGCGGATGTCCGGCATCCAGCCACGCACCTGGGCCACGATGGCCTCGATGCCGTCCAGACGGTCACGCAGCACGGCGGCCAGTTTGGCGCCTTCGCGCCGGCGCGTGTCGGTCAACGCGTCCAGGGCCTGCTCGAGCACCGCCAGCAACGCCGCCTGCAGCGCGTCGTCGTCCACCGACGGCGCACGCAACACGCCGGGGTAGCGCAGCAGCTCCACGGTGCGCACGCTCAGACCCGGAAAACGCTGGCCGAGCCGGCCGTGCAACTGCGCCAGTCGATCCAGCACGGCCTCGTCCACCTGCAGCGCGTCGGCCTGTTCGCCGCCGCGCAGGCGCAGCGTGACATCGACCTTGCCGCGGGCCAGCCGCGAGGCGACGCATTCGCGAATCGCCGGCTCGAAGCGGCGCACATCCTCCGGCAGGCGCGGACTCTGCTCCAGGTAACGGTGGTTGACGCTGCGCAGCTCGCACGTCAGCGTCCCTAGGGGACTGGGACCCTCGGCCGAGGCGAAGGCCGTCATGCTGCGGATCATGCTCATGGAATGGTCGCCCAAAGCGGCAATGTTAAACTCGTTCGCCCCATCTTCCCAACTCCCTGCCTGCCCATGACCGATTTTTCCCGCCCCAGCGGTCGCGCCAGCGACCAGTTGCGCCGCGTCACCATCGAGCGCCATTACACCCGCCACGCCGAAGGCTCGGTCCTGGTCGGCTTCGGCGACACCCGCGTGCTGTGCACGGCCAGCGTGGAGGAACGCGTGCCGGCCTGGCTGCGCGGCAAGGGCGAAGGCTGGGTCACCGCCGAGTACGGCATGCTGCCGCGCGCCACCGGCACCCGCACCGGCCGCGAAGCCGCGCGCGGCAAGCAGGGGGGCCGCACCATGGAAATACAGCGTCTGATCGGACGCAGCCTGCGCGCCTGCGTGGACCGCCGCGCGCTGGGCGAGCGCGTGATCACGCTCGACTGCGACGTGATCCAGGCCGACGGCGGCACCCGCACCGCATCGATCACCGGTGCCTACGTTGCCCTCGTGGATGCCGTGGACACCCTGCTGAAGCGCCGTGCGATCAAACGCAACCCGGTGTTCGGTGCCATCGCCGCGGTCTCGGTGGGCATTTTCCACGGCCAGCCGGTCCTGGACCTGGACTACGCCGAGGACTCCGACTGCGATACCGACATGAACGTGGTGATGAACGACGGCGGCGGCTTCATCGAAATCCAGGGCACCGCGGAAGGCCATGCCTTCCGGCGCGATGAAATGGACGCCATGCTGGGCCTGGCCGAAAAAGGCATCGCCGAACTGGTGGCCGCGCAACGCGCGGCACTGGACGCATGAACGGCGGTGCCGGACCCGCCGGGCGCCTGGTCCTGGCCAGCGGCAACGCCGGCAAGCTGGCCGAGTTCCGCCAGCTGTTCGCCGGCAGCGGCCGCGACGTGGTGACACAGGGCACGCTGGGCGTCGGCGATGCCGAGGAAACCGGCACCACGTTCGTCGAGAACGCCCTGATCAAGGCGCGCCACGCCGCACGCGTCACCGGTCTGCCGGCGCTGGCCGACGATTCGGGGTTGTGCGTGGAGCACCTGGACGGCGCACCGGGGCTGTACTCGGCGCGCTACGCCGGACGGCACGGCGACAGCGCCGCCAACAACGCCAAACTGCTGCAGCACCTCGACGGCGTGCCGACGGCACGGCGTGGCGCGTTTTTCATCTGCGTGCTGGTCCGGCTGCGTCATGCCGACGATCCGGCCCCGCTGATCGCCGAGGGACGTTGGTCCGGTCGTATCCTGGAGGCTCCCAGCGGAACGGCCGGCTTCGGCTACGACCCACTGTTCCTGCCCGACGGCTGCGATCGTAGTGCGGCCGAGCTCGAACCGGCGTTGAAAAACCGCCTCAGCCACCGCGGCCAGGCCATGGCGCGACTGCGCGAGCAACTCTGACCGCGGGTTGATGTTGCCGCGACCGGATCAGTAGTCCAGCCCTGCCGTGAGATAGATCCAGCGCCCGGGAATGCTGGCGAAACCGCTTTCCACGACCCGTTCGCCGAACAGGTTGTTGCCCTCCAGCGCCACATGCGCGTGCGTACCGCGCCAGGCGATCCTGGCCGACACCAGATTGACCTCGGACTGCCCGGCGTAGGACGGCCGGCGCGCGTCCACGCTGAAGCTGAGGCGGTTTGCCAGTGGCATGCGCCAATGCAGCCCCAGCACGTGCGACGGCACCTGGCGCGCGTAGGTGACCGGCCGGCCATCAGTGTCGATGTCCACCAGCGTGCGCGCCCAGGTCACGCCCAGCATGTCCAGCCACGCCAGCCCGGGTTGCCAGCGCCAGTCCAGTTCCAGGCCGCGCGCCCGGTAGCCGGAAAAGGTTTCCGCCTGCCAGGTCGGGCTGCCTGGCAGGCGCGTCCAGTCGATCAGGGCGTCGTTGCGACGCCGGAACACGCTGGCGCGCCATTGCTGCGTGTGCAGGTGACCGGCCACGCCCAGTTCGGATCCGTCCGCACGCTCCGCACCCAACGCCGGGTTGCCACGGTTGGCGGCCGTGTCCAGGAACAACTCGGTGTACGACGGCACCCGTGCCGAACGGGCCGCCGAGGCGAACGCATGCCACTGCGAAGCGAATTGCCACGACAACGCCGCCGACGGCAGCCAGTAGCTGCCCTGTCCGCTGTAGTGGACGTGGTTCATGCCCAGTTCCAGGCGCCAATCCCGGCCCAGATCCTGGCGCCGCATCAGCCACAACGAGGCCTGGTCGCGATGGTGGTCGGACAGGGCATTGGAATCGATGATGGCGCGGCGCAGGTTCGTGCCCATCGCGGTCACGCCGTGCGCGTCGACACGCCGCGTGTCACCCAGGATGCCGAACACGTTGGTGACATGCCGGTTCACGAATTCACCGTCACCGATGCGGGTCATGAAACGATCGGTATGCCGGTGCCAGTAGACATCACCGCGCCATTGCCAGTTGCCGAGCGTGTAGCGCGCCCCGCCCCAGGCCTGCCGGGTCGCGGTGCGCTCGCGCGCATCGGGATAGGCGTCGCTGTAGAAGCCCCAGGCGCCGAAGTCCTTGCTGGAGGCGCCCAGCCCCCACTGCAGACGCCACCGGTCGAGGTCCGCACTGCCGGTATACAGCGCGCGCCGGATGGCGGCATCGGTGGGCCGGTCGCGGTGTTCGCCGTCGCTGTGCATGACGTCGGCCGAGAGCAATTGCGAAACCCGCCCCGAACGGCCGCCGACATGCGCCTGTGCCTGCCGCGTGCCGTGCGAACCGAGCATGCCCGACACCCCGGCCTCGAAACGTTGCGGATCGCGGGTGATGATGTTGATCACCCCGCCGGTAGTGCTGCCGCCGTAGGCCAGCGCACCCGGTCCCTTGATGATCTCGATGCGCGCGATGTGGGCCAACGGCACCGGCACGTCGAGGTTGTGGTGCCCGGCCTGCGGATTGTGCACCGGCATGCCGTCAACCAGGACCAGGGTTTGTTCGAAGTTGCTGCCACGGATCCCCACGTCGGCCTGGACGCCGGGCGCACCGCGCTGGTGGATGCTGACGCCCGGTACCTGCTCGAGCAGCTCGGCCAGCGTGGTCGCCGGTGCCGCGGCGATGTCGGCGGCGCTGATCACGTCCACCGAACGCATGGCTTGCGAGGCGAGGCTGTCGACGGGACTGGCCGTGACCAGCACCGGATCCAGGCGGGACGCCGCGGGCGGTGTCGCCGCCCGCAACGGCGACACCAGCATGCCCGCGACGCCCAGCGCGCCGGCAAGCACGGCACGACGGCACGTCTTCGGTTTGATTGTCACCCGGGGAATCTCCTTGCGATGGGGAAGCGCGTGGACATCGGCACCACGCACGAAAGCGGAAGCAGGCAAATGTATACCTGAACAATCGCGGCGAAGTTTACATTTAATCAACCACCACGCAAACCGCCGCGGGAGATTCGCTGTCGTGCGACGTCATGGGCGATACAATGGGCCATGTCCGCGACTTCCCTGCCCCTGGCGCTCTACGTGCACATGCCGTGGTGCGTGAAAAAGTGCCCGTACTGCGATTTCAATTCCCATGGCCTGCGTGGCGACCCGTCCTACGCCCGGTACGTGGACTGCCTGCTGGCCGACCTGGACGGCGACCTGGCGGACTTCGCCGACGCCGTGGACGGCCGCACCGTACGCAGCGTATTTTTCGGCGGCGGCACCCCGAGCCTGTTCGAGCCGGCGTTGATCGGACGCTTCCTGGCCGGCCTGCGCCAGCGCGTGGATCTGGCGGCCGACGGCGAGATCACTCTGGAAACCAATCCGGGCACGGTCGAACACGGCCGTTTCGACGGCTATCTGGAGGCCGGCGTGAACCGTCTGTCATTCGGCATCCAGAGCTTCGACGATACGGCGTTGCGTCGCCTGGGGCGCATCCATTCCGCCGCCGAGGCCGTCGACGCCGTGGTGCAGGCGCGCGCGGCCGGATTCGAGGACATCAACGTGGACCTGATGTACGCCCTGCCCGAGCAATCGCTGGACGGCGCGCTGCGGGACGTCACCCGGGCAATGGCCCTGGCCCCGACCCACATCTCGCATTACCAGCTGACCCTCGAGCCGGGCACCGCCTTCGCCAGGCACCCGCCCCCGCTGCCCGACGACGATGCCGCCTGGGACATGCAGGAGGCCTGCCAGGCACGACTGGCCGACGGCGGCTACCAGCAGTACGAGGTGTCGGCCTACGCGCGCCCCGGTCACCGTTGCGCGCACAACCTCAATTACTGGACGTTCGGCGACTACCTGGGCATCGGCGCCGGGGCCCACGGCAAGGTGTCGGCACGCACGCCGGATGGCGGCCTGCGGGTGTGCCGCCGGGCCAAGACCCGTATGCCTCTGGCCTACATGCAACGCGCGGGCGACGCGCAACGCGTCGACACCGACGACGTCGTTGATGCGGCCAACCTGCCGTTCGAATACATGCTCAATGCACTGCGCCTGGTCGACGGCACCGCATGGGACGAGTTTCATGCCCGGACCGGCCTTTCCCGCGCGGACATCGACAGCGCGCTCGTGCAGGCACAGGATCGCGGGTGGCTGGCGGACGATCGTGAACGCCTGCGTACCAGCGCTCTGGGTCAGCGCTTTCTCAACGACGTGATCACGTTGTTCATGCATTGAAGAGCATGTGAACACGTCGCGGCCAGGTATTCGGGCCGCATTTCCCGTGGAAAATCTCCATCAGGGATGCCCGGTGGAAGCGGCCCATGGCCGCGATCGTGCCGGCCGACACACTCGCCGGTGCCGCCCAAAGGCCGACACCGGGCATGTCAACGCGCCACGGTTGGCAAGAGCAACCGGCGGGCGTCATCATGGGCACCCCATGCCGCGTCGGCATGACGCCCCGTTTTCCACCACGGATGCCGTCACGGGATCCGCAGGTCTTGTTGTACAGGAGTCCGCATGAACGAGCTTGCTTCCCTCTACGCCGAACATCTGGCCACCGTGCGCCAGCGCAGCGATGCCGCCCTCGAGGCGGCCGGCCGTGAGACGTTGTGCATCGCCGCCGGCCGACCCGTGCGCAAGTTCCTGGACGACCAGGACTTTCCCTACACCGCGCACCCGCATTTCAAGCACTGGGTGCCATTGACGGACATACCGGGCAGCTGGATCGTCTACACCCCCGGCAAGAAACCGCGCCTGTTGTTCATGCAGGTCCACGATTTCTGGCACCCGGTACCGGAGATGCCCAGCGGCTACTGGGTGGATCATTTCGACATCGTGCCGGTGCACGACGTCGACGACCTGAAACGTGAACTGCCGACAAACGCCGCCGCCTGCGCGATCGTCGGCCAGCCACAGGACAGCGTCGGCGACATCGTGCCCGACAATCCATCACCACTGATGGACTACCTGCATTACCACCGCGCCTGGAAGACCCCCTACGAGGTGGCCCTGATGCGCGAGGCCAACCGCATCGGCGTGCGCGCGCACAAGGCGGCGGAAACCGCCTTCCGTGCCGGCGAAAGCGAATTCGGCATCCACATGGCCTATCTGCACAGCGCCATGCTGGTGGATGCCGAGCTGCCCTACCACAGCATCGTGGCACTCAACGAGCATGGCGCCATCCAGCATTACGACCGTTTCGACCGCCAGTCGCCGGCCGAAAGCCTGACCATGCTGATCGACGCCGGCGCCACCTTCGCCGGCTACAACAGCGACATCACCCGTACCTGGGCAACCCCCGAGGCCGGGGAGTTCCAGGCCCTGATCGACGCCATGGACCACAACCAGCGTGAGCTGGGCTCAATGGTGCGCCCCGGTCAGGACTACGCGCAGTTGCACCTGCACGCCCACCACCTGGCGGCCGGCGTGCTCAAGGAACACGATTTCATCCGCATGTCGGCCGAGGAAGCCGTCACCAAGCGCGTCTCCAACGTTTTCTTTCCGCACGGACTGGGCCATCTGATCGGCGCCCAGGTGCACGACATCGGCGGTTTCCAGAAGGGTCCCGACGGCGGCACCATCGCGCAACCGGACGGCCATCCGTACCTGCGCCTGACACGGACCCTGGAACCGGGCATGGCCGTGACCATCGAACCCGGCCTGTATTTCATCGACATGCTGCTGGAGCAGCTGAAGGCGCGACCGGAGAGCCGCCAGATCAACTGGGACAAGGTCGACGCGTTCCGCAAATATGGTGGCATCCGCATCGAGGACGACATCGTGTGCACCGACGATACGCCGGAGAATCTGACCCGCGACGCCTGGTGATGCCACAACGCCGTCGCGGCACGGGACGGCAGCCCCGTGCCGCGCGTCACGCCTGCCTCATCAACGCCTCCACCGCGGACGCTTCGCTCGGCATCGCGCCGGTCAGCACCTCGTGACCGTCCCGGGTCACGGCAACATCATCCTCGATGCGGATGCCAATACCGCGCCAGCGCGCGGCCACCGAAGTCTCCTCCGGCGCGATGTAGAGGCCCGGCTCGACGGTCAGCACCATGCCCGGTTCCAGCACGCGCGACTGGCCGTCGACCCGGTAATCGCCGACGTCGTGCACGTCCAGGCCCAGCCAGTGCCCGGTCTTGTAGGGATAAAAGCGCCGGTAGGTGCCGCTTTCGATGATGCCGTCCACATCGCCACGCAACAGCTTCAGCTCGCGCAGGCCCTCGACCAGGACGCGCACCGCGGCCAGATGGGCGGCCTCGAAGGGCAGCTCCGGCCGCACCGCGTCCAGCGCAGCCTGCTGTGCGGCCCAGACAATGTCGTAAAGCGCGCGCCGTTCGGCACCAAAACGACCGCCAACGGGATAGGTACGGGCCAGGTCCGAGGCATAGCATCCCACCTCGGCGCCGGCATCGATCAACAGCAGGTCGCCGGCGACCAGGATGTCCCGGTTGGCCTGGTAGTGCGCGATGCAGGCGTTGGCCCCGGCCGCCACGCTGGGCGGAAACGACGGCACCGCGCCGCGACCGCGCAACTCGCGAGTCCACTCGGCCTCGACCTCGTACTCGGCGGCACCCGGCCGGATCGCACGCAGGGCCCGCTCGTGGGCGGCCACGGCGATGGTCGCGGCGCGGCGCATCAGGGCCAGCTCGGCACGCGACTTGAACAGGCGCATGTCATGCAGCACATGCCCCAACGACACGAACTCCTTGGGTACCACCCCGCCGCCACGCAGTCCGCGCAAGCGGCGCATCCAGGCCAGCAGGTGCTGGTCGAAACCGACATCGCGCCCGAAATGGCAATACACCCGACCCCGCCCTTCCAGCATGCCCGGGAGGATGTCGTCGATGTCGTCAATGGGAAAGGCGTCATCCAGGCCGTAGGCCTCGACCGCCGCGTCGGTGCCCACGCGCGGCCCGTGCAGGCGCTCGGCATCGGCATCGCGCTCACGACAGAACACGATGACCTCGCCCTGTCTGCGCCCCGGCAACAGCGCCAGCACCGCCTCCGGTTCCGGGAACCCGCACAGGTAATGGAAGTCCGAATCCTGCCGGTACGGCCACGGCGCGTCGGCATTGCGCATGCGCTCGGGCGCGGCCGCGACCAGGATCGCCGCATCGTCTCCGGCCATGCGCATCAGTTGCCGGCGCCGGCGCTGGAACTCGGTCCGGGTGATGCCGCTTCCGGGAATCCGGGCGGCCTCCCGCCGCGTCGCCATCAGTGCGTCTGGCCGTCGGTCGGCGCCGCCTCGCGGGCCAGCTCGGCATGCAACAACATGGCCCCCACGCGCACGTACTCGACCAATTCCATCTGCGCGTTCTCCTCGGCATCGGCCGCGTCGTCGGCATCATCCAGCGTCAGACGCGAGGTGGCGATGGTGCCGAGATCACGCAGCACTTCCCGTCCGTCGTCGGACAACTGCGCCGATTGCGCCCCGGCCAGACCGAACCCGCCCAGGAAACCACGCGTCCAGTCCACCAGCGCATCGGTACGCTCGCGCAACGGGCGGGCATCGTCCGGAAGCAACGGCTCCAGCCCCATGTCCAGGTCGCCGAGATGCGCCACGCAGGCGTCGTGCAACTCGCCCAACAGGGCATCCAGGCGCGCATCGTCGTGTTCCAGGCCCAGCGTCTTCAGTACCTGCCCCCGGTCCAGCGCGCCGCCACCACAGGCGTGTCCGGCGACAAGGCCATGCAACTGGCTGGCGTCGATGCCCAGGGCCGCCTCGTCGAGGGCGGCCTGCAGGCCATCGTGGTCGATGGGTGTGTTCATGGGTGCATCCGTCACGTATCGCGAAACGCCTGCATTTTGACACCCGCGCCGGCCGATGCCCATACCGCTGCGACGCGACCACTTGCAAGCACGGGCCCGGCATGGGAACAATGGGGCATTCTGCCAATACCCAACGCGTGATGCCGACACCATGAGCGCCACCGATCCGCTTGCCACCGAAATCGCCGCCCTCGAGGCCACCGTCGAACGGCTGTTGGCGACCATCCGCCGGCTCAACGAGGAAAACCGCGGCCTGCGCCACAGCCAGGAACAGCTCAACGGCGAGCGCGCCAGCCTGATGGCGCGCAACGAGCAGGCGCGCAGCCGCGTCGAAGCCATGATCCAGCGCCTGAAGGCACTGGAAAACAATGCCTGACCCGGAAACGACCATGACCGATCCCGTCGCCATCAAACTGATCGACCGCGAGTTCCGTGTCGCCTGCCCGCCGGAGGAGCGTGCCGGTTTGCTGGAGGCGGCGGATTTTCTCGACCAGCGCATGCGCAAGCTGCGTCGTGCCTCCAAGAGCCCCGGCTTCGATCGTCTGGCCGTGCTCGCGGCCATGGACATCACCCACGAACTGCTGGTGTTGCGTGCCCAGCAACAAGATCGCTCCGGCGATTGCACGGAACGCCTCACACGCCTGCGCCAACGCCTGGAAGCGGCCCTGGAACAAGCCCCTGAGCCACTCTAAACCCATTCGACCATCGAAGCGTCGGGGGGTAGGAGCCTGCCTGCAGGCGAACCGTAAAAACCGGAGATGACATGACTTGCCGCAAGCACGATCGCGGCCATGGGCCGCTCCCACAAAAAGCGCGCTGCCACGGAGGCTGTCATCGCGACCCAATGCGGTTAGAATGCACCTACGGCGTCCTCTGCGATGTTCGACAGTTTGCTCTTACATTTGCCTTGTTCCTAATCTACGACCCGGGTCGGCAACATCCGTGGCGCATGTGCAAGCCCGTCATGAGCGGAAAGCCTGACCGCCATGTGAGCCCACCCACCTGATCCCGCAGGATCAAGGTCGTTTGGCAGGCATCGGCATGGTGGAGGACGCCACTCCCTTCCCCCTTTCCGGCCGGCCCGGTCCCGCACCGTCGCCGGCCGGCGACGGCCACCCGAGGAGCGCGCATGGCGCCAGTCGATCCCCAACGCAAGGCATGCCGCGCACGGATGGCGCAACGCCGTCGGGCACTGGGGCCGTCCGAGCGCATCACGGCCGCCGCCGGCGTACGCCGGATGCTGGAAGAGCTGCCCGAATTCATGGTCGATGAGCGCATCGCCGGTTACTGGGCCTGTGCGGGCGAACTCCCCCTCAACCTGGCCATGGCATCGCTGGCCGAACGCGGCCAGTCGTTCTACCTGCCGGTGACCGACGAGGCGACACGGCACATGCACTTCGCCAGTTGGGCGACCGGCGAGGAAGTCGCGCCGAACCGCTACGGCATTCCCGAACCGGCAAAGCGCGACGAGCTGCTGCCGGCACCGCTGCTGGACGTGGTGCTGGTGCCGCTGCTGGCCTTCGACCGGCGCGGCAACCGGCTCGGCTTCGGCGGCGGCTACTACGACACCAGCTTCGCCTTCCTGGCCACGGAAACGCGTCCTGCCGCGCCACTGCTGGTAGGCGTAGGCTACGCCTTCCAGGAATGCCCGACCATCGAACCGCAGCCATGGGACATCCGCCTGGACTACGTCGCCACCGAGCAGGAACTGATCGACTGCAATCCGGCCTGATGCGCGGCGCGTGCCATCCGGCCCCGCCCGCATGCCTCATTGGCCGTCCGTCTTCACCCGCCGCGCCAGTTCCCGCAACCGGGGCGAGTCCGGATCAAGCTTGCGCGCGGACGCGATGGCCTGCATGGCCGCCACGCGGTTGCCCTGACCCAGACTGACATCGGCATGGTCGAGCCACGCATCAGCCAGTTTCGTGGCCATCGCGTCGGCACGCGCACCGCCATTGTCGAGGCTGCGCAAGGTGGCCAGGTAGTCGTCGGCACGGGACAGCTGGTGGTCGGACAGCGCCTGCTCGAACCGGGTCACCACCTTGTCGGGCAGACCTGCCAAACCGGCACGCGCGTCGGCATCGTCGGCATCGATGGTCAGCGCCTCGCGGTACAGGTCGTAGGCACTCTTGCCCGGCGGCAACATGATGTTGCCGGCCTCGACGGCCGCCTCGGCCCGCTGCACCAGGTGCCGGACCTCGACCTTCTGCAGTTCGTCCAGCGGCGCGTGCGCGCCCGGCGCGGTATCGGTGGCGACCGCCCGCGCGGCACTGCCGGCGGCGGCGGGCGAGGTCGCCAGGCGGGCTCGTGCGGCCTTGACCTCGTCCAGTGACGGGGCCAGATCGTCGGCCTGGTCGAGCAACCGGCGCGCCTGCGCCACGTCGCCACTGTCCAACGCCGCGTTGGCACGCAAAACCAGTGCCCGGGCCACCTGCTCGATACCCGCCCGGGCCTCGGCATTGTCCGGATCGGCCTTCAGGACCGCCTGGAAACCGGCCAGCGCGTTGTCCTTGCCATGCCCGGTGAAACGCCCGCGCCGCAGATCCTTGCGCGCCTGTGCCAGTTGCTCGCCGACCGCGGCGGCACTGGCCTGGCGCGCCTGCGACAAGCGCGCATGCAGGGAGGGCAGATCGCTGTAGCGCGGCAACAAGGTGCCCAGCGTGTCCACCAGTTCGTCGGCACGGTCGATGTCGCCGTCCCGCAGTGCCTTGCGCGCGCGCGTGGCCAGCGCGTCGCCGGCCTGCTCCAGACCGTGGCGCGCCACGTCGTTGTCCGGCTGCACCTTCAGCACCTGCTGATACAGGGCCGCCGCGCCATCCGGGCCGGCCACATGGCCGGCCGCCAGTTGCGCACGCGCCTTCTCGATCGTGGCATGCAGCTGCTTGACCGGATGCTCGGCCTTGCGCAGGGCGTCACGCACCCGCTCCACGTCGGCACCGCCGCCGAGGATGTCGCGCGCCTGCCCCAGCGACTGGCGCGCGTCATCGAAGTGCCCCGCGTCGATGGCGGAGGATGCCACGGCCAGTTCCGCCTGGCCCACCGCGCGCAGCCCCTTCAAGGCATCGCCGTTGTCCGGCTCCTGTTTCAGCACCTGGGCATACAGTTCGCGCGCACTGGTTCCGTCGGTACCATTCAGATGCCCATCGGCCAGTGCCTGGTCGGCCTGCATCAGCGTGGTGTTGAGCTGTGTCCGCGGCAGCATGTCGCGCAGCCGATCCTGGTTGAGCCAGGCCCAGGCCAGCAGTGCCACCAGCACGATCGCCAGCAACGGCCACAACCAGGCGCGCCACGTGGATGGCGAACGGTGCGGTGCACGCCGCGACGGCGGCGAAGCGCCGCCGGACGTTTCGCGCGCCGGCATCCGGATACGCGGCAGATCGTCGTCCGGTTCCGGGTGCGGCGCCAGCGGCTGATCCAGATTGTCCAGGTCGCCCAGGGTCGGCTCGCGGCGACCGGAATGATTGTCGTTGTTAGGCATGCACGAACAGACGGTTGACACCAGTCGTGGAGGTTAGCACCGCTGCCGGCCACCGCCCCGCCGACGGCATCGCGCGTTCAGCTTCCAGTCCGCGCCCTGCCGGGCGGCCGGCGGCCATATTCAGAGATTGCGCAGGCGTCTCACGTCGATGACGTTGGGCAGCGCCGACAATCGCGACATGAGATCCGACAGCTGACCGAAATCATGCACGCGCAAGGTGAAACGCATGTCGAGCTGTCCGCGCCGCGGGTCGACCTGGCTGGATGAGGCGACGATCGGCGTGGCCGCACTGGAGATGGTGGCCACGATGTCCTTGTGCAGGTGCTTGCGGTCATAGCCGGTGACGCCGACATCCACCTGGTAGGAGCGGCTGCCGGCCTTGCCCCATTCCACGTCGATGATGCGGTCGGGATCACGCTTCGCCAGCCGCGCCAGCCCGGCGCAATCGCTGCGGTGTACGGACACACCGCGACCACGCGTGATGAAACCGCGCACCGAATCGCCGGGAACCGGCTGGCAGCACCGCGCCAGGGTGGTCAGCAGGTTGCCGACGCCCTCGATGCGCAAGGCCTCGGGGCGATCCGGCGGCCGCGACGGCAAGGTTCCCGGCGGCGCCGGTTCCGGAGCCGGTTCCGGCACCTGGGCCGCGCGCGCCAACTGGCCGGAGGTCACCTCGCCCAGGGCCAGGGCCTCCAGCAGCTCGTTGGACGTCTTCAGGCCAAGCCGGTCCGGCAGTGCATCCAGGTCCACCTTGTCCAGCGCCAATCGCTTCAACTCGCGTTCCAGCATCTGCCGCCCGACATGCAGGTTGGACTCGCGCTGCAGGCGCCGGAACCAGTTGCGCACCTTTTCGCGCGACCGGTTGCTGTGCAGATAGCCGTGATGCGGCGACAGCCAGTCGCGACTGGGCTCGGACACCTTGCCGGTGATGACCTCCACGCGATCGCCGCTGCGCGGCTGGAAGGTCAGCGGCACGATGCGCCCGTTGACCTTGGCGCCACGGCAACGGTGCCCCACTTCGGTATGGACGCGATAGGCGAAGTCCAGCACTGTGGCGCCACGCGGCAAGTCCAGCACGTCGCCCCTGGGAGTCAGCAGGTAGACACGGTCCTCGACCAGTTCGGTCTGAAAATCCGAAAGCAGGTCGGTGTCGTCCTCGCCGCGCGATTCCAGCAGGCGCCGCATCCACGCGATGCGTTCCTCGAAGGCGGCATCGCCGGCGCCGCCCTCCTTGTAGCGCCAATGCGCGGCCACACCGAGCTCGCAGGTGCGGTGCATGTCGCGAGTGCGGATTTGCACTTCCAGCGTGCGCCCGTGCGGACCGATCACCGCCGTGTGCAGCGAACGGTAGCCGTTTTCCTTGGGGCGTGCGATGTAGTCGTCGAATTCGCGCGGCAGGTGCGGCCACAGACCATGCACGATGCCCAGCGCGGCATAACAGTCGGACACGCTGTCGACCATGACCCGCACGGCGCGGATGTCGAACAACTCGTCGAATTCCAGGCCCTTGCGCTGCATCTTGCGCCAGATCGAATAGATATGCTTCGGGCGCCCGGCGAGGTCGGCGCGAATACCCACGTCCACCAGCGCCCGACGCAGCTTGTCGATGCATTCGGCAATGAACTGCTCGCGATCGGTGCGACGCTCGTCCAGCAGCCGCGCCACCTGTTTGTAGGT
This sequence comes from uncultured Rhodanobacteraceae bacterium, assembly GCA_964566965.1. Lineage (GTDB taxonomy): Bacteria > Pseudomonadota > Gammaproteobacteria > Xanthomonadales > Rhodanobacteraceae > Oleiagrimonas. The sequence goes on along the minus strand of CAZMKO010000035.1, from coordinate 3,774 downwards.
GCGCGGGTGCAGCTGCCGGAAGGTGAGATCCTCCAGCTCCCATTTCAGTTGCCAGATGCCGAGCCGATTGGCCAGCGGGGCATGGATGTCGGCGGTCAACCGCGCCAGCGCACGGGCCTCGTCGTGCGGCAGGGCATCGGCATGGCGCATGCGCGCGAGCTGGCGCGACAGCAACACGAACACCACGCGCAAGTCGCGGATGATCGCCAGCAGCAGCCGGCGCAGCCCTTCACTGCCCTGCTGGTGCTCGGCATGCAGCTCCCACACGCGTTCGGCGGCCAACTGCCCCCCCACCAGCCTCGCCAGCGCCGGTGCCAGTGCGCCTTCGGCTTTGCGCCAGACCGCCGTGTCGGCGCGTACCACGTAGAACCACAGGGCGGCGGCGCGGGTCTCGTCGTCGCATCCCAATGTCGCCAGCAAAGTGAGCACCTCGCTGCACTCGGCACGATCCCCCGTGGCGGCCGCCTCGAACGCATCCAGGGCCTGCGCCAACACCGGCGCCAGCGTGTCGCGCCGCGCGGCAAGCGCGGTCAACGGATCTTCAGCGGGGCGGGCATGCGAAACCATGGCGCAAGCGTAATACGAAGCACCCGAAGCGGCGATGAGCGAGTGTCACATGCAAACGATTGCGAAGATATTCCCGCGAGAGCGGCTTGTCCGACATCTCATGAACCCCTGGTGGGAGGGGTTCAGCCCCGATTGCCCGGGTGGACCGGCACCTGGCGAGTGCAAGCCATCGCGGCTGACGCCGCTCCCACATGGCGACGCCTCATTGCAGAGCATCCAGCGCGCGCTGCACGCGCTTGGCCGACACCGGCTCGGCGGTTTTCAGTTCCTGTGCAAACAGCGACACCCGCCATTCCTCGATCAGCCAGCGCAGGCGCGCCAGGGCCTCGGCGTCGACCGGTTTGGCCGCCATCTCCAGGCACTTCTGCCAGTACGGTTCGAGTTGCTTGAGGTGGCGGTAGTCCTTGCCCGGATCCAGGCGCAGACGCTCGGCACGCAGACGCAGCGCCTCGAGGTAGCGCGGATAATGGCGCAGGCGCGTCGCCGGCAAATCGCGCAGAAAGCCGGGTGTCAGCAACGCGTCGAGCTGCGAGTGCATGTCGGCGTAGCTGGCCGGCGATTGGCCGGGCCGCGGCGGGTGCAGCCAGGCTTTGGCATCGGCCTGGGTGGCGATGATGGGCTCGGCCCGTTTCAAACGCTCGACGGCGGCCGCGAACAGATGTGCGTCGACATCGGCACGCAAGGCGGCGTAGGCGTCGGCATCGCGAACCTGCACGTCGCGTTCGGCCAGAATGTCGTCGAAACCGCCCGCCACCAGGTCGTCGCGCAGCCCGTCCAGGGTGCCCAACGGCGCGTATTGCAACGCCGTCTTCTTGCCCACCGGCAGCTTGCGTCGGGCCTGACGAAACGCCTTGTCGAGATCCAGACACAACAGCCGCCGCACGCCATCGGCATGCGCGCGCCGCGCCTCGTCGTTGCGCTCGAACACACGCAACGCCACGCTGGCTCCGAGGTCCACCAGCGCCGGATAGGCCGGCGGCTTGCCGGGCTCGACAATGCGCGCGGGAATGGCGTCGAACTCCCATGCCGTCACGTTCTCGCGAGTGATGTCCAGATCCGCCTTGCGCGAAAACGCCGCCCGTGCCTGCCCCTCCCATTGTGCGCGCAGGGTTGCCAGATCCCGTCCATCGGCAAGCTTGCGGCCTTGGTCGTTTTCCACCACAAAACGCATGCGCAGATGCGCCGGCAATGCGACCTCGGCGAAATCGGCGGCGCCGACCATCACGCCGGTGGTACGCACCAGGAACTTTGCCAGCACCTCGGTCAACGCTTGGGTCCGGTCCGGATCCGATTCCACGAAGGCACGCGCGAAATCGGGCGCCGGCACGAAATTGCGCCGCAGCGATTTCGGCAAGCCGCGAATCAGCTCGGCAGCTTTTTCCACCAGCAATCCCGGCACCAGCCACTGGCACGCCGTGTCCGACACCGCATTGAGCAGCGCGATCGGCAGATGCAACGACACGCCGTCGGCCGCATCCCCCGGCACGAACCGATAGACCAGACGACAGCGCTGGCCGCCCACCTCCAGTGCCGGCGGAAACGCATCCGCATCCAGCGTCTGTTCCGCCACCAGCACGTCGGCCAGCGACCAGCGCAGTGCCGCGCGCTCGGTCGCCGCGGCCTTGCGGTACCACGCGTCGAACGCGCGCGCGTCGCTGATGGTATCGGGCAACTTGCCGGCAAAGAACGCCGCCAGGGCATCGTCGTCGCGAATCAGGCCCTGGCGACGCTCGCGCGCCTCCAGCTCTTCGGCCTCGGCCAGCACACGACGGTTGGCAGCCACCACATCGGCGCGCGCATCGACCTCCCCCCGTGCCAGCCCCTCGCGCAGAAAAATCGCATGCGCCAGCGCCGGGTCCTGCTTGCGGAACGTCACCGGGCGGCGCTCGACAAGCACCATCCCGAACAGTGTCACCTGCTCGAACGCCACCACCGCGCCGCGTTTGCGCGACCAGTGCGGATCATGCCAATTGCGCCGCACCAGATGCGCCGCCTGACGCTCGATCCAGGCCGGCTCCACGCGCGCGCACTGCATGCCCCACACCTTGCCCCCGATATCCAGCACCTGCGCCGCGAATACCCACGCCGGTGGTTTCTTCGCCAACGCCGATCCCGGAAACACCTGGAACTTGCGCTCGCGCGTGCCGCGGTAGATGCCGTGGTCGTCCTTGTGACCGACTTGTGTGGGAAGGCCGGCCAGGAGGCTCAGGTGGAGGGCATCGTAGTCGGGACCCGGGACCCGGGACCCGGGACCCGGATTGGCAGCGGCATCGGCCGCTGGCCGGTGCGACGGGATGTTGTTGGCATCCGATTTTCTTGCCGCATGTTGTTGCGCTTTCGCAACCTTCGAAGCCACTGAATCCGATCCCGGGCCATCCTTCCTCGACGCGACGCTCTTCCGAGTCCCGAATCCCGGGTCCCGAGTCCCGTCCTTCATGGACAGCTTCAACTGCCGATGCACCTCCCGCCATTCGCGCATCCGCAAAAACCCGACAAAATGCTTGCGGCACCAGTCGCGCAGCTTGGATTGGGTCAATGCCTCGCGGGCGTCGTTGTAGGCCTCCCAGAGATTCAACACGCCCAGAAAATCCGAATGCGGATCGGCGAATTCGCGGTGCGCGGCATCGGCCTGCTGGCGGGCCTCGGCGGGACGCTCACGCGGGTCCTGCACGCTGAGGAAGGCGACCAGCACCAGCATCTTCGGCAGTACGTCCAGATCACGCGCTTCCAGCAGCATGCGCGCCAGCTGCACGTCGATGGGCAGATGCGCCAGCTCACGCCCGCGCGGCGTCAGGCGGCGCGCATCGTCGATGGCCTGAACCTCGGCCAAGCGCCGGTAGCCGTCGCCGATGGCGCGCGGCTCGGGCATGTCCAGAAAGGGGAATTGCTCGACATCACCCAGTTTCAACGCCAGCATGCGCAGGATCACGTTGGCCAGCGACGAACGCAGCAGCTCCGGGTCGGTGAACGGGGCACGCCCGGCGAAATCCTCCTCGGCATACAGGCGAATGCAGATGCCCGGGCCGACGCGTCCGCAGCGTCCCTTGCGCTGGTCGGCCGCGGCCTGGGACACCGCCTCCACGTGCAGACGCTGGATCTGGGTGCGCTGGCTGTAGCGCATCACCCGCGCCGTGCCGGTATCGACAACCGCATGGATGCGCGGCACCGTCAGCGAGGTTTCGGCCACGTTGGTGGCCAGCACGATGC
>CAZMKO010000034.1:0-23011 GCA_964566965.1 uncultured Rhodanobacteraceae bacterium | reverse complement strand
GTGCCCGGTCTTCGCCGGCCACGGCTTGCGGCTAAACTGTAGCCATGAGTGCCTCCCGCAAAAAGACTCGCGCTTCGGGCCGCATCCCGGCGCCGCATATCCCGGCCAGCGCGCGTGCCGGGGCCTCCGTGGCGCGGGTGCGTCCGGAGGACAGTTCCACGCGTGCCGAAAAGGTGCTGGCGTGGCTGCTGCGCCTGTTGCGTCTGTCACCGGCCGCACGGGCCAAGGCCAACGATTACCTCGTGCTCACGCGCATGGATCGGCCGGTCGGCGCGCTGTTGCTGCTGTGGGCGTGTTGGTGGGCGCTGTGGCTGGCTGCCGGTGATTTTCCGCCATGGAAGGAGTTGGTCATTTTCACCCTGGGCGTGTTCGTGATGCGCTCGGCCGGCTGCGCCATCAACGATTTCGCCGACCGCAAACTGGATCCGGCGGTGCAGCGTACCGCCGGGCGGCCCATCGCCTCCGGCCGGGTCAAGCCCTGGGAAGCACTCGCGGTGTTCGGCGTCTTGCTGCTGATCGCCTTCGGCCTGGTGCTGATGACCAATGCGCTGACCGTCAAACTGGCCTTCGCCGGCGCCGCGCTGGCCGCGATCTACCCGTTCACCAAGCGCTACACGCACCTGCCGCAGGTGGTGCTGGGCGCGGCATTCGGCTGGTCGATCCCGATGGCGTTCGCTGCCGTCAGCGGCGAGGTGCCACCGCTGGGCTGGCTGCTGTTCCTGGGCAATGTGATCTGGTCCACCCTGTACGACACCGAATATGCCATGGTCGACCGTGAGGACGACCTCAAGGTGGGCGCCAAATCCACGGCAATCCTGTTCGGTGATCTGGACAAGGTCATCATCGGCATGCTGATGGCCACCTTCCTGCTCACCATGGCGCTGGTCGGCCACCGCGCCGAACTCGGCCTGTTCTGGTGGCTGGGCGTACTGGTGGCGGCGGTGTTGTTCGGTTACCAGCAATGGCTGATCCGCCATCGTGAACGATTGCCGTGCCTGGAGGCGTTCCGCAACAACAACTGGGTCGGTTTCGCGTTGTGGCTGGGGCTGCTGCTGGCGCTGGCGGTGCGGTGACACTGGGCCATCGCGGCCATGGGCCGCTCCCACAGAGATGTCATGACATTCCGGGCAAGCCCTGTGGGGCACCTCGAAAAACGCCCGATCGTGTGTAGGAGCGGCGGAAGCCGCGATCAATCTGGCCGCAGGACACGCCATTTTCCCGCGTTGCCGGTCGCGCCTTCCAGCGCTCCTACCGTGGCCTTGATGAAAATCCAGGTTTTTCGAGGTTCCCTGTGGGAGCGGCTTCAGCCGCGATCGGGGCTTGCGGACATTTCGCCATCGCGGTTGAAGCCGCTCCCACAAAAAAGCCCGGCCTTTCGAAATCCCCCACAGGGCTTGCCGAGGGCATCATCGAACCCTTGTGGGAGCGGCCCATGGCCGCGATGGCCGCATGCAGCGGCTGTCCATCCCCATCCTGAACCATTCCCGCCGCCATCGCGGATCGGGTGCCATGTCATGCGATAATGATCCGCTGATTCGCCGACGAGGCCGACCATGAGCGAAAAAGCCGCATCCGCCCCCCTGGGCATGGGCACCCGCGCCATCCATGCGGGCCAGGAACCGGATCCGTCCACCGGCGCCATCATGACGCCCATCTACGCCACCTCCACCTACGTGCAGGAGAGCCCGGGCAAGCACAAGGGCTACGAGTATTCGCGCTCGCAAAACCCCACCCGCATGGCTTGGGAGCGCTGTGTGGCGGATCTCGAGGGCGGCGTGGCCGGCTTCGCGTTCGGTTCCGGACTGGCGGCGGCTTCCACCGTGCTGGACATGCTCGACTCGGGCAGCCACGTCATCGCCATGGACGACCTCTATGGCGGCAGTTATCGCCTGTTCGAGAAGGTGCGGCGACGCTCGGCCGGCCTGGATTTCAGCTTTGTCGATCTCAACGACGAAGCCGCGTTGAAGGCCGCCCTCAAGCCCGAAACGCGCATGATCTGGGCCGAGAGCCCGACCAACCCCATGCTGCGCCTGGTCGATCTGGAAAAAGTGTCAGCCTTCGCCAAGGCCCACGACCTCATTCTGGTGGTGGACAACACCTTCTGTTCGCCCATGGTGCAGCGGCCGCTGGACTTGGGCGCCGATCTGGTGCTGCATTCGGCCACCAAATACCTCAACGGCCACTCGGACATGGTCGGCGGCATCGTCGTGGCCGGCACCGACGCGCTGGCCGAACAGTTGGCCTTCCTGCAGAACTCGGTCGGCGCCATCGCCGGCCCGTTCGATGCCTTCCTGGCTCTGCGCGGGGTGAAAACCCTGCATCTGCGCATGCGCCAGCACTGCGCGAGCGCGCTGGAGCTGGCGCGCTGGCTGGAAAACCATCCCGCCATCGAGCGTGTCATCTATCCCGGTCTGGAAAGCCACCCGCAGCACGAGCTGGCCAAGCGCCAGATGCACGGCTTCGGCGGCATCGTCAGCGCCGAGATCAAGGGCGGCCTGGACAAGGCGCGCGCTTTCCTGGAGCGTTGCCACCTGTTCGCCCTGGCCGAATCGTTGGGCGGGGTGGAAAGTCTCATCGAGCATCCCGCCATCATGACCCACGCCTCGGTGCCGGCTGAAAACCGCGCACGCCTGGGCATCAGCGACGGACTGGTGCGCCTGTCCGTGGGCGTGGAGGATGTGGTCGACCTCAAGGCCGAGTTGGACGCGGCGCTGGCCTGAGCGCGCCGGCCCACTTACGGAAGTACATGTGCATGAATTCCCTTTTCGGCGACTTCAAGAAAAGCATCCATCGGGCCGAGTTCTGGGGCTATTCCACCTGGCTCGACATCATGACCGACTACCGGCGCATGCATCTCGGGCTGGGCTGGGCATTGATCCCGCCGATTGTGTACATCTTCGGGCTCGGGTACATGTATTCGATGCTGCTGGGGCGCGGTGGCGACCCGGTGACCTACTACATCCACCTGGGCATCGGCTGGGCGTTGTGGAAGATGACCACCAACGTACTCAACACGGCCGCACCGGTATTCAACAAGCACAAGTCGTTCATCATGGACGGGCACACGTGCTTCACGGATTTCGTGTTGCGGGTGGTGGCGCGGGCGCTGTTCAATTTCATATTCGCGTTTGCCGTGGTGTTCGCGATCCTGCTGGTGGATTCGGATATCCATTGGTGGAACATGCTGACCATGCTGGTGACGTTGCCGATCTACGTCATCAACCTGGTCTGGTTGACGGTGGTTGTCGCGTTGCTGGGTGCCCGGTATCCGGATGTACGCGAGCTCATCAAAACCCTGCTGATGTTCGGCTTTTTCATCACGCCGATCCTGTGGAGCGCCCAGGCGATGCCGCCGGGTTCCATGCGTGGTCTGATCGCGCGCTTCAACCCGGCATTCCACTACATTGAAATGGTGCGTGCGCCGGTGATGGGCTTGCCCATCGAGCACGCCACGTATGTGGTGGTGACCTGCATGACGATCGGCGGCTGGCTTCTCGCGGCCATGCTGTACCGGCGCTTCGCCCGCTTCGTTCCGCTGTGGGCCTGAGGGTGACATGAGCGCATCGATACAAGTCAAACACCTGTGCCTGGACGTGCCCAACTTCGTGCAACGCGACCGCGAGGCGAAAACCTGGCTGCAGACCCTGCTGGGTGCGGCCACGGCCCGTCCCCAGCGAAAGTTCCGGCGTCTGCTCGACGACATCACTTTCACGGTGGAGGAGGGCGACCGCGTGGCCCTGATCGGCCGCAATGGTGCCGGAAAGTCCACGTTGTTGCGTGTTCTCACCGGTGCGTTCGTGCCCACCGAAGGCGAGCTGAAGGTGACAGGCACGCGCCAAGCGCTGCTGAACATCAAACTGGGTTTCAAGAACCACGCCACGCTGGTGGAAAACATCTACCTGCGCGGCACGGCGATGGGCATCTCCAGCAAAAAGCTGCGCGATCTGGTCCCCGCGGTGCTGGATTTTGCCGGTCTCAAGGACAAGGCGCAGGATCGCCTGTACACCTTGTCATCCGGCCAGCGCATGCGTCTGGGTTTTGCCATCGCCACCGCTGTCAGCCAGGACATCATCCTGATGGACGAATGGCTGGGTGCGGGCGACGCCGCGTTTCTGGAACGGGCCCGCGAGCGCATGAACGACCGCGTCGAGGGAAGCAAGATCGTCATCCTGGCCAGCCACAACGCCAAGCTGGTCAAGCGCATTTGCAACAAGGGCCTGGTGCTGAACGGCGGACGCGTCCAGTTCTATGGTGACGTCGACGAGGCGCTCGACGTGTACAAGACCCAGGTGAAGGCGTCCAAGCCGGCAAAATCCGGTGCCACCAAAAAGAAAAAGCCCAAAAAGAAGGCTGTCGCCAAAAGCGGCAAGGTGCCGAAAGACAGCAAGGCGTCAAAGGCCGGGCCGGACTCCAAGACCAAAACGCGTCACGCAGACGGTGCCGAGGGCAAACCACCGGCCCCGGTGGCACCGCCCGCCGACGCGGAGTAGGGTGCCATGCGCGTGCTTCTGGTGACGTACGATTTCCCGCCCGTGCGTACACCGCGCGCGTTGCGTTGGCGCCACCTCGTGCGCGAGCTGGTATTGCAGGGTCACGATGTACATGTGCTGGCGCCCGATCTGGGTGACGTGGACGTCACGTTTCCGGACGGCCCGGGCCGTTTTCACTTGCATGCCACCTGGCCGGGCCCGTTTGGCTGGCTGGTGCGCCGGTCCACGCGTCGTGCGGCGGCCGCGAACACCACTGGCACCCACGCACCGCATGGCACCGCGTCTTCAGGCCCGACACTGAACTGGCGCGGCCGCCTGGTGGATGCGGCCAAGCGCCTGTGCGGCTGGCTGCTGTTTCCGGACGTGCGCGCCGAATGGACACCCTGGGCCACCCGGGCACTGGATCGGTTGCTTGCCGGCGTGAAGCCGGATGTCGTGGTCACATCGCACGAGCCGGCGACCACGTTGATACTGGGCCGGCGCGCCGCACACGCCGGGTATCCGTGGATTGCGGATCTGGGCGACCCGGTCTGCGCCGCCTATACGCCACGACGCTGGCGCCGCCGGGCATGGCAGCTGGAAGCGGCGGTATGCGGCGAGGCCGACCGCGTGGTGGTCACCACCGATGCCACACGCCGACTGCTGATCGAGCGACATGGGCTGGATGCATCACGCGGCGTCGTGCTGCCCAACGGTTACGATGACCGCCGGCCGGAACCGGCGCCACCGCTGCTTGAGTTCGATCCGGGGCGGCTGGAACTCCTTTATACGGGGCGCCTGTACACCTATCGTGATCCCGCGGCCTTGCTGGAGGCGGTGGCGGCCACGCCCGGCGTGCGCTTGACGCTGGTGGTGCCGGATCCGCCGGACGCGCGTATTGCCGACCTGATTGCGTCCGCCGGTGACCGCGTGCGCGTGCATGGCGCGCTGCCGCACACGGCGGTGATGGATCTGCTGGCCGCGGCCGACGTGCTGGTCAACGTCGGTGACGGCACCGGTTCCGTGCAAGTGCCGGCCAAGGTGTATGAATATCTGGGCGTGCCGCGCCCCATCCTGCATGTGGTGACCGGCCCGGACGATACCGTCGCGGCGATGCTTGAACCGTTGAAGCGCGGCTGGATCCGGGATGCCGATCCGGAACGGCTTGCGACGTTCCTGCAAACACTGGTCGCGTGCAAACGCAACGGCACGTTGCATGACGGGCTGACGTTGCAGCCGGTCGAGGCCCATGCACATTCGGTGTTGGGAGCGGCGCTCGCCCGTGTGCTGGAGGGCGTGCGGGACATGTCTCGTACCCAGACGGTTCAATCTTCTTAGGTGGTACAGGCAAGGCGCAGTATGATAGGCGGGTTTGATACAACAGAGTGAGGCTACGGCGATTTATGGCTAAGACGGTATATGTGGGAATGAGCGCGGACCTGGTGCACCCGGGACATTTGAACGTCATCAGGCGTGCCGCGGAACTGGGAGAGGTAACCGTGGGCTTGCTCACCGACAAGGCGATCGCCAGCTACAAGCGGCTGCCGTACATGGCCTACGAGCAGCGTCGCCAGGTGGTGGAAAACCTCAAGGGCGTGGCCCGGGTCATCCCGCAGGAAACGCTCGATTACGTGCCCAACCTCAAGGCGGTCCGCCCCGATTACGTCGTCCATGGCGACGACTGGCGTGAAGGCGTGCAACGCCGTACCCGGCAGGCCGTCATCGAAGCGCTTGAGGAGTGGGGCGGCGAGCTGGTCGAGGTCAGCTACACCGACGGTATTTCCTCCACGCAATTGAACAAGGCCTTGAAGGAGCTCGGCACCACACCGGACATCCGCCGCAACAAGCTGCGTCGTCTGCTGCACGCCAAACCGCTGGTGCGCTTGATCGAAGCTCATAACGGCCTGACCGGCTTGATCGTCGAACACGCGGCGGTGGAAAGCGAGCACGGCCGCAAGGAATTCGACGGCATGTGGGCCTCCAGCCTCACCGAGTCCACGGCCAAGGGCAAGCCCGACATCGAGGCCGTCGATGTGACTTCGCGCACGCGCTCGCTGGAAGACATCCTGGAAGTGACCACCAAGCCGGTGGTGTACGACGCCGACACCGGCGGCAAACCGGAGCACTTCCAGTTCACCGTGCGTACGCTGGAACGCCTGGGTGTGTCGGCGGCGATCATCGAGGACAAGGTCGGCCTGAAGAAAAACTCGCTGTTCGGCACCGATGTCAAGCAGACCCAGGACACCATCGAAAACTTCAGCAAGAAGATTCGTGCCGGCAAGGCCGCCCAGGTTACCGATGACTTCATGATCATCGCGCGCATCGAGAGCCTGATTCTGGATCAGGGTGTGGACGATGCCATGGCGCGTGCCGAGGCCTTCATCGACGCCGGCGCCGACGGCATCATGATTCACAGCCGCAGCAAGTCGCCCGACGAGATTTTCGAATTCTGCGACCGCTACGCCAAGCTGGAAGCGCGCAAGCCGCTGGTGGTGGTGCCGTCCAGCTACAACCAGGTCTACGAGCAGCAATTGGTCGAGCATGGCGTCAACGTCGTCATCTACGCCAACCAGCTGTTGCGTGCCGCCTATCCGGCAATGATGGACGCGGCCACGTCCATTCTGGAGCATGGCCGCGCCAAGGAAATCGACGCCAAACTGCTGTCCATCAAGGACATCCTGGAACTGATCCCGGGGACCAAGTGATGCAGCAGCCTGAAGCCGTCTTCGAAGCCATCCGTGCGCAGGGCATCGACTTCTTCACCGGCGTGCCCGATTCGCTGCTGAAGGACTTTTGCGCCTACGTCACCGACCACGCGCCGGAAGCCGACCACGTCATCACCGCCAACGAAGGCAATGCCGTCGCGTTGGCCTCGGGCCATTACCTGGGTACCGGCCATCCGGCGCTGGTGTACATGCAAAACTCCGGCGTCGGCAATGCCGTGAACCCGTTGTTGTCGCTGGCTGATGCCGAGGTGTACAGCTTGCCGATGCTGATGATGATTGGCTGGCGCGGCGAGCCCGGCGTCAAGGACGAGCCGCAGCATGTCAAACAGGGCCGCGTCATGGAAGCTCTGCTGGAGGCCATGGAAATCCCCTACTTCGTGCTGGATGCCGACACCGCCGATGCCGCCGGCGTGATCGCCAAGGCCTGCGAGCTGATGCGCGAGCGGAGCATGCCGGTGGCGCTGCTGGTGCGCAAGGGCACCTTCGAAAAGTACAAACTGAAGAAGGATGTCGCCACCGACTACCCCATGAACCGCGAAGATGCCGTCAAATGCGTGGTGGATCTTCTCGGTGATGATGACGTCGTCATTTCGACCACCGGCAAAACCTCGCGTGAACTCTATGAATACCGTGCCGCGCGTGGTGACGGCCACGGCAACGACTTTCTCACGGTGGGCGCCATGGGCCACACCTCGTCCATCGCCATGGGCGTGGCGCACAGCCGCCCGGGCCACCGCACCATCTGCATGGATGGCGATGGTTCGGCGCTGATGCACATGGGAGCCCTGGCCATCATCGGCCAGTCTGGCCTGGCCAACCTGGTGCACGTGGTCATCAACAATGGCGCACACGATTCGGTCGGTGGCCAGCCCACCGTCGGTTTTGCCATCAACGTGGCAGACATCGCCGAAAATTGTGGTTACACACAAGTGCTTTCGGCGTCCTGTGAAAAGGATGTGAAGATGGCTTTCACGCAACTGACGGGAGCGCAGGGCCCGGCACTGCTGGAAATCCGGGTCAACAAAGGTGCGCGGAGTGATCTGGGGCGCCCCAAGTCGACTCCGGTGGAAAATCGCGACGCCCTCATGGCGCGCCTGGGTCGATAAGTTTGACAGCCAGCCGTGGAGGCTGGCCCGGCTGCAAGAAGTGGATCAGAGGAAATCGAGTTTGGACAACTGGACCTATTTCAACCCGGTGCGGGTCGTTTCCGCGCCGGGTGCCATGTCACGCTTGGCGGAGTACGTCCCGTTCCAGCGCGTGGTGCTGGTCACCTCGCCGGGATTCACGAGTCGGGGCGTCACGGCGCGCGTGCGCGAGTCGCTGGGGGATCGTCTGATCCATGTGCTCGATGATATTAAGCCCAATCCGGATGTGCGCGACATTGACGCTCAGGCAATACGGGTTCGTGAGATGCGACCGGATTGCATTCTTGCCTTGGGCGGCGGCAGCAGCATGGATACGGCCAAGGCACTGGCGCGATTGCTTACACAATCGGAATCGTGTTCGCTAACACGCCATTTCCGTGAAGGCGGCAGGTGGCAGGATGCACATGCGTTGCCATTCATTGCGGTACCAACCACGTCCGGCACGGGTTCCGAGGTCACCCCGTTCGCCACCGTCTGGGATTTCGATGAACACAAAAAACATTCGGTGGCCGGGAGTGACTTATACGCACACACGGCCATCCTGGATCCCGAGCTGACGATAGATCTGCCCAGGGGGATCACTCTTTCGTCTGGTCTGGATGCGGTATCGCATGCTTTCGAATCAACCTGGAACCGACATGCAAACCCGGTGACATTGGGTTTGGCTGCAAAGTCACTACAGTTATCCTTGAGAGCTCTGCCGCGACTGCATCTGCATCGTTCGATATCTGCACGTAGCGACATGATGCAGGCCAGCCTGCTGGCGGGATTGGCCATCAGTCAGACACATACAGCACTGGCGCACTCGATCTCCTATCCCCTGACGGCCCACTTTGGCTTGCCGCACGGAATCGCGTGCAGCTTTACGTTGCCGGAGCTCTTGCGCTTCAATTCGGAGGTTGATGATGGCCGGCTTCAGGATCTGGCCAGCATCGTCGGGTACGATAGCGTGGGTGCCATGGTTGACGGGCTTGTCAGGCTGGGTGTCGATATCGGTCTCGGCAAGCTTTTTTTCGCCCATGTCCCGGATGAAGAGTCCGTCATGTCGCTATCCGGAAGTATGCTGTTGCCTGGAAGATCGGATAACAACATGCGTGATGCGGGGTCGGCCGATATCGAGAGGATCGTTGCTGCATCGATGCACAACATCAGCGCAAGTCGATGAACTGAGTGCCGACATGACGGTTTCATGCAGGTGATCGGCAATGCGTGAATTCGGAGTATGGTTGGTTCTTGAGCGATTGGTGACCGACAAGTCCCGACACGCAAACGGTTCGGGCTTTAAGTATTGTCCCGGGGTCGAACATGGACAAGAAAGATTGTTTGGGGGTGGAAATGCTTGATGGTGTGAAAAAAATTATCCCATTGCGTTTGAAGCAAGGCATGAAGGACCGTATTCTCGGTTCGCGGCTTGAGTCCATGCTCAAGTGGACAATAAATCCGGTCCAGAACGAAAAATCGGTATCGGTTGGCAAAAGCCGGCCTTGCGTGAAGTCGTGGCCCACCAGCATGTGCGAGTGCGACATGCATCTTGGTGCATTCAAGCAAATACGGAGATACGAAAAGATAGTCAGGATCCTTGATGATAATGAAGTTGGTTTCGTAGACGACATTTTCGAAGATGATTTCCATCTGGCCGTGGACCTGGACGACTTGCCGAAGGCCAAGGTGCTACTTTCCGAGGCAGGAGTTGTCATAAGGGATCATGAAAACAGCGTGGGAAGGAATCAGTATGATTTTCCTTTACTGAGGGACGGCAGGAATGTTAGTGACCTGGTTCCTGAGAGTGCGCCCTTGTTGAAGGCTGTCCCCCATTATTTTTGTGCCTCGCGCGAGGCTGATGCGGATGTCATGGCCGTCACGATATCGACGTTCAATGATATCGACGGAATACGTTGCTTTCACTCATCTGAGGCCAAAACGAGAACGCAAAAGATCCATGCAGGTGCTCGTGTAGAGAACAAAACTACAGCAGGCCGAGAGCGTCAGGATATAGATGTTGTAATTACAACCGTGGATGGAACCGATCCGGCGTGGCGCGACCGGTTCGACGCATTCACGGCAACCGGAGATGCTGGTACGGACTTGGTGAGCACGAAATTGGCCAGGACCCAAAATGAAGCGCGTTTCGTCAATCACGACGAATTACGCTATGTGCTGCGCTCGATCTATTACTATGCACCCTATGTAAGAAAGATATTTCTCGTCACTGATCGCCAGTGCCCGAACTGGCTGGATATCAGCCACCCGAGGATCGAGCTGATCGATCATTCGGACATCATTGACGGTCAATATCTGCCGACATTCAATTCCGATGCGATTGAAAGTTGTTTGTGGAAGATACCAGGGCTTTCGGAAAAGTTTCTCTACTTCAATGACGATGTCCTTCTGATGGGCCCGACAGGGCGAGAGATTTTTTTCACGGATAATGGGCTGCCCAGGTTTTTCCCCTCTCCACGCAGTTTGCCGGACATGCCGGTTGAGTGGGCCAAGTCCTACACCACACACGCACACATACAGACGGCATTGGCCTTTGAGGCAAAAGGGCTGGAACGACCCGGGAAGAAGTTCAAGCACGCCCCTTTCTCATGTGTTAAGAGCGTACTTAAGGAAATTGAAAAGAAGTTTGAAAAGGAATTGCACGTTTCCCGCGGTAGCCACATTCGTTCGGAGGAGAGTTACGCAACGATTTCCTTCCTTTATCCGAATTATGCACTGGCTACTGGCAAGGGTATTTGCTCCGGCTTAAAATACAACTATGTGGATCTGGCATGGGGTGACTGGGAGCCACGATTGATGCGGATTCTTGGACGCACGGATATCTCGGTTGCATGCATCAATGAGTCGGACGATGCATCAGGTATGTTGGACTTAGATGAAACGCTTGCACATATGCTGAATGCTCGTTTTCCTGCTATTCCTTCGTGGGAGAAGCAGGCCGATATGCAACACGACTCCTCTGTCGAACAGGGGCCTGCATGAACGAACAACGACTTTCAGATTTCCTGAGCTCCCGAAAGAAAGGGCAACGTGCTGCTCGCAAGATGCACGAGACGCCGCAAACGCTTGATGCAACGGGAATGAGTGAGTATTATTTACTGCGAGGCGATCTGGCGCAGTCGACATTCTGGACTAAGAGAATCCTATCCGGGCCTGCCCGTTTCATACAAACGTTCAATCTGGTCAGGCACTTCGATCACAGCGCCACAGGTGCCGAAGTAAAAATGCCGACTCAAGTTTCCTGGGAGTGGGTGCTTCCAGTATTGAGGTCGGTAGCATCCATGAGTGATTCACCGTATGAGCTGACGGACCTGGTCAGGTTCATGGAAGATCATGTACCTGATGCGAAGCCTGATGCCAAGATCAAGGCACTGCTGGTGCTTTGCAATGCGGCCCGAAATCGTGGTGGCACCGACATGGCGGTCGGTTTTTTTGATAAAGCGGTGCGCCTTGCTTCCGAATCAGGGATACGGTTGAGTGATGTGCCCGCCGACGCGGGGAGCGCGCTGTCGTTCATGCGGAGAAGACAGGCGGCCTTTCATGATCTGGTGGGTATGGCCGATTTCAGGTCGTATTCCCTGTTTCCCTGTTCGGGAACCATGCTCGGATTATATCGGGACCATGATTTTATTCCTTCGGATGGTGATGTTGATATCGGTTGTCTGGATGAGTCTGGATATCTCGCCATCAAGGCATTGCTGCGTTCTTCAGGATGTTTCCATGTTTCGTCGGGGCGTTTGCCCACGAATTTCAAGGCGAAGCATGTACTGGGGCCAACCTTTGATGTGTCTTTGTATATACGCAAGGATGGCGGCTTGGCAAAGACATCCCATGTGTATGAATGGAGATTTAATTCATTTGGTCTGATGGATTTCGTTACGGATTATGGTCGCCTTCCAGTTCCGGATCCGGCCGAGCCATATCTTGAATCCATGTATGCAGACTGGTGGGTTCCGCGGTCCGGTTATGATTCACGCATCGACTCACCCAATGTGAAGTTTGTGTCCAGAACAGAAGCAACTTTGGTGCTTTCGGCACACCTTTTGACCACGTACATGGCAGGTGACGGTCGCGGATACAAGGCGTGGAAGAAAAAGTTGGCGCGCTTGCCGGTGGATATGCGCGAGGCGTCGTCTCGAATGCTTTCCAGGCTTCCGGATTGAAAGGAAGAAAGTCGCTTTGGTTGCATTCCGTAGTATGCAGGGGAGAACGTGTGCAGGGGTGCGGTTCGTATTATGCTTAGGCTTCAACGTGAATGATGCTGGGTGGTCCTGCATGTCACGCCACTGCAAGGGTTTGCCAATATAAGCACTCTGCTTTGTGCAAGCTAGATCTGATACCGTTGGTATTGTGCGTCTAGGCTGTATTCGTCGATGGTGCATTCTGTTTGATTTGATTAGGTTCTGAATGCTTATATCCCACTCACATCGGTTCATTTTCCTTCATGGTCAGAAGACCGCAGGCTCTGCCATTACGCTCAGCCTCGTGCGTTATCTGGATTCGTCGGATGTATGGCTCAATGCACCCTCGCATGGCATTTTTGTGGATGCATTGCGATTGGGCATCCTTCCGGCTCCGGCTACCCGACCAGAGGTTCTGGACGCGTTTGCAGAGACTTGTGGGGTACCGACGGTGGACAAGGCACTCGCTTCCCCGTCAAAGTTGACGCAAAAGGAAAGGAGATGTTTTGCGCGAGCCTATCATCAGTGCCAGCCTGATCCTCCTCAGGGTGCCAAAGTGCTTGGTGGATGGCAGCACGTTTCTTGCAAGGAGGCCAAAAAGTTTGTTGGTGCGAATATATGGAATGACTATCTCAAATTCTCTTTCGAACGAAACCCTTGGGACAGACTTGTTTCTTTATATTGGTGGCGATGGCGGAAGGAGGATCAGCCCGGGGTATCATTTCCCCGATTCATCAGGGCAGTGTGCGGCGGTGACGCAACTGAACTGAAAAAATGTCGCGCTGTCGAGGCAAGCAACTGGAAGATTTACACTATTGATGACGTGGTAGCTGTTGACAGAGTGGCTCGTTTCGAAGAGGTGTCCGCGGAACTGCAGGATATATTCAGTGGCCTGGGTCTGTCTTTCGATGGTTGGCTTCCGCGAATCAAGGGAAAGTCGCGGCCTGTCGACCCCGATATAATAAAGAAGAACCATGTCTCCTATGATGGTAAGCTGGCTGACCTTGTGGCAGAGCGGTTCCAACGGGAGATCCGCCTTCTCGGTTATGAATGTCCTTTGCTGGAGGGTTGATCACGGTCGTATGTGGTCATGTTCTCGTTTGCTGCCCCCCGCACTTTTGGCATGCGGACAACGATCATTCACCACAAAGCGGCGTAGTAGATGGCCTCGATCGAATCCAAGTGTCATCAGGTCGGACAGTGCAAGTTGTCTGGTCGGGGCCTGACGGAGTCCTTGGCCCTGGAGGTTGGATGACCCCGTCATTTCGTCTGTTTCGGAGGAAGCTTGCGCCGCTCTTGGATACGCGCGGCCCGCTGACCAGGATCACGGTGGCACGCTTTCTCGAGTGGTCGGGCCTTGTGCGCGGCAGCATGCAGCGGCTGGCCAACCAGTTTCATGAGGCCGGGGATCATGCGCGTGCGATGCGCTGCTGGGAGGCGGTGCGGCGGGCGGCGCCGCATGATGCGGTGGTGTTGGTGTCGTGCATGGCTTGTGCGCTGGATGGCGGTGATATCGCCTATGTCGAGCGGGTTTACGGGCAGGCGCGAGGGCGCTTGCACATCCCGCCGCCGCGGTTGGCCTGGCTGGCCGGCGAGTTGGCTGTTGCCGGCCAGGCGCGGTTTGCGGCGTCGGTGCTGGCGGACTGGCAGGCGGCCGTGGGGGATCCGGTGGAGGCATGTCGGCGCATGCCGTCGATGCTGTCACCGCTGATCGGGCCGGATGTGGCGACGCTCGCCGCGCGGCTGGCCGAGGCCGATTCGCTGGTGACGCCGGCGATACGGGTCGAGTTGGCGCGCGTGGTGTTTACCTTCGAGCATCCGCGCACGGCGGCGCGTCTGTATCGCAAGGCGCTCGCCGCAGGCGACGCGATGATGTCGCCGCTGGATCGCGTGGCAACTTGTTACGGCGATGCGCTGGCGTGTGCGCGCCTCGACGACGATCTGGAGGCACTTGCCGAACAGGTGTCGGATCATGCGGATGCGTTGATGTCGATGGCGTTTGCAGCATTGGTTGCGGGCCGAAAGGCGGCGGCTGCCGACTGGGCCATGGCGGCGGTGCGTCGCAAGCACGGCGATGCCGCGGCCGATGAGGTGCTGGACGATGTGCGGGCGATGCTCGACGTCCTGATGGCATGGCATGGCAAGACGTTCGAACTTCCCGAGATGGTACTGGATGCGGTGACGCGCCCGGCCGACCCGGTGCCCAAGCGTTTCGTGTGCGGGTTCGGCTGGACGGGGTCGGGCGCCGTGTACGATGCCATTCGCGGTCATGCGGGCTTTGCGGAGTTCGAGGGGGCCGGCGTGGACGATGTGCTCAATGCCGACAGTGACACCGAGGCGACGTTCATCCAGTCGCGGGCCGGTCTGGGCGAGTTGTGGATGCAGGCGCGCTGGGGTGTGGGTGTCGACTGGCTGGCGCTGTGGGACCTGTTCCGGTGTCATGTCGTCGGCATGTGCCCCATTGGTTACAGCGAGTACAAGGGCGCGGCGGCGGCGGCCAATCACGTTCGCAAGTACGGCACGGCCTACACGCATGTGTTTCGGCGGTTTTTCGACGACGTGTCGGCGTTGCGGCGGCAGCCGGAGCGCGGCGGTTTGCACGATGTGCTGACGCGAACCACCGAGGCGCTGTGCCGCATGCTGCTGCGGCGCACGGGGGCAAAGGTCGTGCTGTTCAACAACGCGGTGTTCGGGCGCAATGCGATCATGCTGGAGATATTCGCCGGGCATCGCGCGGCGATCGTGTATCGCGACCCGCTCGATGTGCATGCGGACCGTTTGCGCAGCGACAAGAACCACTGGCGCAGCGCGCGTCAGATGGCGGAGTTCTACGATCACGGTCTGACCCGCTACCTGGATTACAAGGCCGGCGCCCCGGATGCGGCGGCGGCATTGCGTGAAGTGCCGTTCGAGCGTTTCGTCGAAGATGCGCGATTTCGCGAGAAGGTGAAGGCGTGGTTGCTTGAAGGCGTTGACACGGAGGGGGCGTCGCATTTCGACCCGAGCGTGTCGCGGCGCAACATCGGCATCCAC
Organism: uncultured Rhodanobacteraceae bacterium; assembly: GCA_964566965.1. GTDB lineage: Bacteria > Pseudomonadota > Gammaproteobacteria > Xanthomonadales > Rhodanobacteraceae > Oleiagrimonas. The sequence goes on along the minus strand of CAZMKO010000034.1, from coordinate 7,457 downwards.
GAGGCGGCGCTGGATGATACCGAGCGCCGGCAACTGGCCGCTGTGGTGCATACCCGGCAGCGCATGGACCGGCAGGCGGACGCCTCGTGGGGTGGTGATGACGCCACGCGGTGAGTTCGCGTCGGCATGGGGAATCGCGGCCATGGGCCGCTCCCACAGGGAACCTCGAAAAACTCCGACCCGACTTCCGGACCGGGCATCCCGGATGCCCATTTTTCTTGTGGGAGCGGCTTCAGCCGCGATGGCGAGATACCCGCAAGCGCTGATCGCGGCTGAAGCCGCTCCCACGGGTTGATTCTTGTATCCGGTTTTTCGAGGCCCCCCACAGGGTTTGCCCGGAATTCCATGAAACCCTTGTGGAAGCGGCCCATGGCCGCGATTCCCCGCACTTGCCTGAAACCCCATGCAACCCTTGTGGGAGCGGCCCATGGCCGCGACGGTGCTAGGCGGAACCTTCGGGTGTGTTGAAAGCGGCGGCACTGAATACCTTGTGGATGTGCCGCTCGATCGTGGGATCACATTCCCCGGGGCGGGGCACGTGGATGACGTCGGCGTGGATGCGCGGCACCTTGTCCAGCCGGTGCCGCATGATTTCCGGCGGGTCGATGATCAATTGGTGGCAGCGTGCCGTTTCGCCGTGGACGAGGGTGACGGTACCGGTTTCACGGCACCAGCGGGTGATGGCCTCGTCGATGTCCAGGTCGCCGACGGCTTGATAATCGGGCCAGACGACGATGGCGATGCGGCCCGATTGGCGACGGCAGAGGGCCAGGGTTTCGGGGCCACGAAAGTGGGAGACCAGGATGACGTCGAACACGCCGGCATCCGGGGTTTGGCCGCAACAAATGCCGGGTACCGGAAACGGGCTGTGCGGCGATGTGCGGGCCATGCGCAGGTCCGCACCGCTGCGGTGCCATTCGCGGTATTGGCGTGCATAGGCGTGGCGTGCGCCGAATTGGGACGTGCGGATACCGGTGGCCGATGCGGCGGTGAGGTTGCCGGTTTCCAGCAGGGAGATGGATAGCGGGATGCCCGGCAGCACGGTCGGAATGGCATCCGTGCCGGCGCGGGCTTGCAGGCGCTCGATGAATTCGGCATCGGCCGACATGCGCACGGTGTCCCAGCCGCCCATCTCGAGGGCGGTGGTCCGTGGCAGCATCAGTGAGGAAAAGTTCTTGTGCACCACCGGGACCTGGAACAGGTCCAGCCGCGGCTGCACCTGCATGTCGGAACCCACGCGGAACCAGTCGGTGACGTTGCCGGGCCGTTGCGGGTGTTGCAGCAGGTCGGTGACCTGCCTTTCGATCTTCTGCGGGTGCGACCAGTCGTCGGCGTCGTGCACCGTGACATAATCGCCACCGGCCGCCTGCAGCGCCGCGTTGCGCGCCACGTACGCGCCGCCATTGGTGTCCAGCCGGATCGGCACGATGCGTGTGTCCTGGGCCGCGAGCGTTTGCAGTACCGCCCAGCTGTCGTCGGTGCTGGCGTCGTCGACCACCACCAGTTCCAGGTTGCGCCAGGTCTGTGCCAGTACACTGCCGACGGCGTAGGCAAGCTCCGCCTGCCGGTTGTGCACGGCCATGAGGACGCTGACCCTGGCCGGCATGGCCGCCGGCGTGGAGGGCGGCACGGTCGGCGCCAGGTTGCCCAGGCCAAGGGGTTGGTGCCGGTCGCGGCGTGCCAGTGCGGCAAGGCCGACGCGTTCCAGAGGTTCACTGATTCCCGCGAGATAACGGTCGACGGCTTCGTCGGCAGGGCACATGCCGTGGCCGGATTCAGCCAGCGCCATCGACGCCAGGAGGATGTCGAGATCGGCGTGACCGCGGGGCGCCTGGTCCGCGCGCGCCTGCTCGGCGGCGGTGCGGGCCTGGTCCAGATGTCCCAGCTGCATCAGGGAATGCACACGGATGACTTGTGCCCGCCGATGCCTGGCCAACGGTGCGAGCGTGCGGACCACCAGATCCAGTTTTTCCAGGGCATCGGCGTAGGCGCCGTTGGCCGCCTGGAAGCGTGCCAGAACCATCGCCGCCTCGGCGCCTCGCGGAGGCGGTGCGCGTTCGTCCAGCAAGGCGTCCAAGTCCGCCTTGGCCGAGTGGGAGAAGCCTTGCCAGAGTCGCTGTTCCAGGGCGATGACGTGCTTGTCGGAAAGAAACAGCCGCCCGGGTTCCGTGCGTCGCAGCGAGCCGCCCGCCGCGGCCCGGGCGATCGCCTGATAGGCCCAGCCCGGGGTGAGTTTGCGGATGCCCGCACGGACCGGCGCGGGCGTCCGGGTCAACAGGAACGTCGTGAGACGACGGGCCATGCTCATGGGCGTGCCGTCACGATCGTGTCGGAGTGTGGACGGGGCGTGGCCCGTGGCCAGCATGATGGATGCATGAAATCGGGTGGTTGCTTGCCGTGGCAATGTCCGATTATAGGCGGTGGAAGCCGCGCCCCAATCTGGCCGAACGCTCACGGGGTTCGATTCAAAGTGACCAGTTTTCGAAGTCCAGGCCCGAAAACCGCCGCAGCCGCTCGATATCGTCGGTCAGCTGGTCTTTCAGCACGTCGCGGTCGGTGGCGGAGGGCTCGGGAGGTGCCTCGGGTTGCCGGTGCGCACGGATGGACCCGAGAAGGCCGTTTTGGCGTCCGGACTGGTGGAATTTCGTTTTCAGCGTGCGCGGATCGTAGGTTGGGGCCAGGCCCAGGAAGGTGCTGATCGCGTCGAGTGTGCCGCGGGTGTCATCACGCAGCTTTTCGGATTCGACCAGCAGGATCCGGCTTTCATCGTAGTGCTTCAGAAACGCGCGCAGCTGGTAGTGGTAACGGCTGGTCTGCACGTAATGGTTGTCGGGTTCGCGTATGGCCTCGGCAAAGGGGCGGGTCTCGCGGCCCTTGCGGATGCTGTGCCGGTAGTGCGAGACGGCCCGTTCGACCGGGTCCCGGAGCAGGTAGATCAGCCTGGCATCGGGGGCGACGGCGTGCATGCGTTGCGGCACGCCGCGGAACCGGTGGCGCTTGGTGTAGTTGGGCGAGGCCTCGAATGCGTGCGCCCCGGGGCCGGTGAACAGGCGTCCATAGGCATCGGCACCGCCCGCCGCGCGCTTTTTCGAGCGGAAGAAGTCGGTTTCCTTCTCGTCCGACGCCACGACGTCGGGATGCGAGGCCAGGTAGCGGTAAAGGCTGGTGGTGCCCGCCTTCATGGCGCCGATGATGATGAAGTCCGGAAGCATGGGGCGTGGGGGTTCGTGGGATCGGCAAGCAGTGGGCGGGAGCGCAGGCGTGTTGCTCATTGCGGTGAGCGGTCATCTGTTCACGGAATCGGAGCAGAGGGCATTCGGTGTGGCCGCCGATTTGATCTGTGTTGCCGTGAGGTGGCTGCGTTCGTCGATCACTTCCATGGCAGTACGGTGACAAGCACTGGCCGCGGTGGAAGCCGCTCACACCGTGAAAACCCGGTCGTTTACAGGTCAAGCTGGCGGTACTGTTCCAATGCCTCCGGATTGGCCAGGGCGTCGGTGTTCTTCACTTCCTTGCCGTGGATCACCTTGCGCACGGCGATCTCGCTGATCTTGCCGGAGATGGTGCGCGGGATGTCGTTGACCTGTGCGATGACGGCGGGGACGTGGCGCGGCGTGGTGTTGGCGCGGATCTGTTTTTTGATGCGATCGCGCAGGGCGTCGTCCAGGGTGACGCCGTCGCGCAGGCGCACGAACAGCACCACGCGCTCGTCGCCGTTGGTGCGCTGGCCCACGGCGACCGATTCCAGCACCTCGGGTACCTGCTCCACCTGGCGGTAGATTTCGGCGGTGCCGATGCGCACGCCGCCGGGGTTCAATGTGGCGTCGGAGCGGCCGTAGATGATGACGCCGTCGTGGGCGGTGATTTCGATGAAGTCGCCGTGGCTCCAGACATGGGGAATCTTGTCGAAGTAGGCGCTCTTGTAGCGCGCGCCGTCGGGGTCGTTCCAGAAGTAGATCGGCATGGACGGGAACGGCTTCAGGCAGCTCAATTCACCCGGCTCGCCACGCACCGGCTTGCCGTCGTCGTCGAGGGCCTCCACGGCCATGCCCAGTCCGCGACACTGCAGTTCGCCGCGGTACACGGGCAGCACTGGATTGCCGAGCGCGAAGCAGGACACGATGTCGGTGCCGCCGGAGATGGACGACAGCATCACGCGCTCCTTGATGTCGCGGTACACGTAATCGAACGATTCGGGCGCCAGCGGCGAGCCGGTGGAAAGGATGGTGCGCAGCTTGTCGAGTTTGTGCGTTTCACGCGGGCGCACGCCGGCTTTTTCGATGGCCGAAATCCATTTGGCGCTGGTGCCGAAGATGGAGATGCCGACGTCGTCGGCCAGATCCCACAGCGAATGCGCCTCGGGGTAGGTCGGCGAGCCGTCATAGAGCACCACGGTGGCGCCCGCGGCCAGCGACGAGACCAGCCAGTTCCACATCATCCAGCCGCAGGTGGTGTAGTAGAAGATGCGGTCCTCGCGCTTGAGGTCGGTGTGCAGCACCAGTTCCTTGAGGTGTTGCAGCAGCGTGCCGCCGGCGCCGTGCACGATGCACTTGGGCACGCCGGTGGTGCCCGAGGAATACATGATGTACAGCGGGTGGTTGAAGTCGGTGGGCTCGAACTCGAGCGCGTGCTCGCCGGTGCCAACGAAATCCGGCCAGGTGACGGCGTCGCGCAAGCCGTCGAGCGTCGGCGCGTCACTGGCATAGGGCACGACCACCAGCTTCTGGACCGACGGGATCTTGTCGAGCACGCCGCGGATCTTGTCCAGGCAGTCGAAGGTCTTGCCGTTGTAGGCGTAGGCGTCGGCGGTGATCAGCACCTTCGGCTCGATCTGGCCGAAGCGGTCGACCACGCCGTGGATGCCGAAATCGGGCGAGCACGAGGACCACACGGCGCCCAGCGAGGTGGCGGCCAGCATGGCGATGACGGTTTCCGGCAGGTTCGGCATGAAACCGGCCACGCGGTCGCCCTTGGCGATGCCCGCGCCCTTGAGCGCGTGCGCGAAACGGCCGACTTCGGCGGCCAGTTCGGCGTAGGTGTACTCGCGCTGGTGGCCCCATTCGTTGCGGAACACGATGGCCGGCTTGTCGTCGCGATGACGCAGCAGGTTCTGCGCGAAATTGAGCTTGACGCCGGGGTAGAAGCGGGCGCCGGGCATGGCTTCGGGGTTTTCCAGCACCGGCTCGAAGTCGCCGGAAGCGCGGATGCCGCAGAAGTCCCACACCAGCGGCCAGAACTTTTCCGGGCGGCGGATGGAAAAGTCGTACAGGGCATCGTGGCTGTCGATGTCCGTATTGCCGGTCTGCTCACGCGCAAAGCGGATGAAGCGGCTCATGTTGGCGTGTTCGGCCCGCTCGGGGCTGGGTTTCCAGATCGGCTCGTTGCTCATGGGTGGTGCTTCCTTCCGTGCGGGATGTTGCTGGTGCGGTGTGGCTTGCCTCGCGTCCTTTGCAGGGCAGGCTCCTGCAACAACAGCGTCGAGGTCAGCCGAGGGCGGCTTCCAGCTCCGGGATGATCTTGAACAGGTCGCCGACCAGGCCGATGTCGGCCACTTCGAAGATGGGGGCTTCGGCATCCTTGTTGATGGCCACGATGGTGCCGGCGTCCTTGATGCCGGTCAGGTGCTGGATGGCGCCGGAAATGCCGAAGGCCATGTACAGCTCGGGGGCGATGATCTTGCCGGTCTGGCCGACCTGCATGTCGTTGGGGCAGTAGCCGGCGTCGACGGCGGCGCGCGAGGCGCCCACGGCGGCGCCGATCTTGTCGGCCAGCTTGTAGATGACGTCGAAGTTTTCCTTGGAACCCACGCCGCGGCCGCCGGAAATCACCTTGGACGAGCTCTGCAGGTCGGGGCGGTCGCCCTTGGCCTGCTTGAGTTCCACGAAACGGGTGTGCGCGGGAATCGCCGCGTCCAGTTCGACGGCCTCGACCGGGGCGTTGTTGTCGCCGGACTTGGCGGCCTTCCAGGAGGCGGTGCGGATGGTCGCGACCACGGTGTCGTCGGCCTTGGCCTTGACGGTGATGATGGCGTTGCCGGCGTAGATGGGACGGGTGAAGGTGTGGCTGTCCTCCACGCTCATCACGTCGCTGACCTGGGCCACGCCCATGAGCGCGGCCACGCGCGGCATGACGTCTTTGCCGAAGGTGGTCGAGGGCGCGAACACATGGCTGTAGTTCTCGCCGGCCTTGGCGATCTGCGGTGCCAGCACGGCAGCCAGGTCGTGCGCATTTTCGGCGCGCGACACCGTCAGTACCTTGCTGACGCCGTCGATCCTGGCGGCCTCGGCGGCGACGGCGTCGGGGCTGTCGGACAGCACCAGCACGTCAATGGATTCGGGTTGGACCGCCGCGGCGGCGCTGACGGCGCGCGCGGTGGCGATGTTGAGTTCACCGTTCAGGTGTTCGGCGATGACGAGAATCTTGCTCATGGAAATCTACCTTTTTTGAGCCCCTCTCCCGTTGGGAGAGGGGTTGGGGTGAGGGTACGGCACTTGCCGACATCCCGCGTCGTACGGACCCTCACCCGGCCTTCGGCCACCCTCTCCCGGTGGGAGAGGGGAGATGACATCGGGTTACAGCAGGCCCTTTTCCTTGAGGGCTTCCACCAGGGCGGCGACATCGTCCACCATGATGCCCTTTTCGCGCTTGGCCGGCGGGGCGTAATGCGTGGTTTCGATGTGGTCGCCGGGTTCCACACCCAGATCGTCCAGCGCCTTCACGTCGACCGGCTTGCGCTTGGCCTTCATGATGTCCGGCAGCTTGATGAAGCGCGGCTCGTTGAGGCGCAGGTCGGTGGTCACCACGGCGGGCAAGTCGACCTCGATGGTTTCCAGACCGGCATCGACTTCGCGCGTCACGGTGGCCTTGTCGCCGGCGATCTCGAGCTTGCTGGCAAACGTGGCCTGCGGGCAGTCCCACAGCGCGGCCAGCATCTGCCCGGTCTGATTGCAGTCGTCGTCGATGGCCTGCTTGCCCAGGATCACCAGGCCCGGCTGCTCGGCTTCGATCAGCTTCAGGAACACGCGCGCGGCGGTCAGCGGCTGGATGGCCGCGTCGGTGCTGACGTGGATGGCGCGGTCGGCGCCCATGGCCAGCCCGTTCCTGAGGTGCGAAGTGAGGTTCTCCGGGCCGATGCCGGCGATCACCACTTCGTCGGCCACGCCGGCCTCGCGCAGGCGCAGCGCTTCCTCCAGGGCGATTTCGTCGAACGGGTTGGCGGACAGCTTCACGCCGTCGGTGACCACGCCCGAACCGTCGGGTTTGACCTGGACGCGCACGTTGTAATCAACCACGCGCTTGTAGCCGACCAGAATCTTCATCAGCAGATCCTTGAACTTGTGTGAAAAATTGAACGCCCATTGTAGCGCGATGTGCGGATCTGTCTTATGGCGTACGGTGTGCTCCGGCCATCGCGGCCATGGGCCGCTCCCACAAGGGTTTGATGAAGTTTCCGGCAA
>CAZMKO010000033.1:8729-23170 GCA_964566965.1 uncultured Rhodanobacteraceae bacterium | reverse complement strand
AAAACCGCATCGTGGTCGAGCTGGCCGGCGTGCAGGACACCGCCGAAGCCAAGAAAATGCTCGGCGCCACCGCCACGCTGGAGTACCGCGCCGGCTACGGCACGCCGCAGCAGGCGATCGACGCCGAACGTACCGGCGTGGTGCCCCCGCAGGCGCGCCTGTATCACGGCAAGGAAGGCCAACCCTACCTGCTCAACAAGAAGGTCATCGCCACCGGCGACCAGCTGATCAACGCCTCCTCGGGCATCGATCAGCAAAGCGGAACGCCGGAAGTATCGGTGACCCTGAACTCGGCGGCCGCCAAGCGCATGTTCGACTTCACCTCGGCCAATGTCGGCAAGCCGATGGCCGTGGTCTACAAGGAAACCATTCCCGAGACCAAAGTCGTCGACGGCAAGAAGGTGCGCAGCTCCAAGACCACCGAGACGGTGATCAGCTACGCCACCATCCAGGGCGTGTTCAGCAACAAGTTCCAGACCACGGGTCTGGAAAGCTCCGATGCCGCCGCGCAGCTGGCACTGTTGCTGCGCAGCGGCTCGCTGGCCGCGCCGGTGCAGGTGGTGGAGGAGCGCGTCATTGGTCCCAGCCTGGGCCGCGACAACATCGAGAAAGGTGTGATGGCCGTGTTGATCGGCCTGGCCGCGGTGCTGGTGTGTGCCGGCGTGTACTACAAGCTGTTCGGCCTGGTGGCCGACATCGCGCTGTTCTTCAACCTGGTGCTGCTGGTGGCCGTGATGAGCATGATCGGCGTCACCCTGACCATGCCCGGCATCGCCGGTATCGTGTTGACGCTGGGCATGGCCATCGACTCCAACGTGCTGATCTGCGAGCGCATCCGCGAAGAGTTGCGCAACGGGTGCACGCCGCTGGCTTCGATCCGCGCCGGTTACGAGAAAGCCTGGTCGACCATTCTTGATGCCAACGTCACCCATCTGCTGGCGGCGCTGGCGCTGATGACCATGGGCTCGGGCTCGATCAAGGGCTTCGGCGTGACCTTGTTCATCGGTATTCTCACCTCGCTGTTCACGTCCGTGACCGTGACCCACGCGATCACCGCGGCACTTCATGGTGGGCGCAAACTCAAGAGCCTGTCGGTGTAAGGCGAGGGAGAAAACATGGAAATCTTCAAACCGAACAGCAACATCCATTTTCTCGGCCTGCGCAAGTACACCATCAGCCTGGCCATTCTTCTGGTGGTGGGATCGCTGGCGCTGATCTTCACCCGGGGCCTCAACTACGGTCTCGATTTCACCGGTGGCGTGGTGGTCGAGGTGTCCTACCAGCAGTCGATGGACATCGCCGACGTGCGTGCCTCGTTGGACAAGGGCGGGTTCGAGCATTCGGTGGTGCAGCCCATGGGCGGTACCCGCGACGTGTCGATCCGCCTGCAGCCCAAGGACGACCCCGCGGCGCTGAAGGAGGGTGGAAAGGTCAACGTCGACAAGATCGCCGACGACGTGCTGAAGGCCCTCACCGCCAACGGCGCCAAGGTGAAGATCAAGCAGCGCAGCTTCGTGGGCCCGGAAGTCGGCGCCACGTTGCGCACCCAGGGCATCTACGCCACGATCTTCGTGATCATCGGCATCATGGGCTACCTGTGGATTCGTTTCGAACGGCGCTTCGCGGTGGCCGCGCTGCTGACCGAGGTCCATGACACCCTGGTCACGGTGGGCGTGTTCGCGTTGACCCAGCGCCAGTTCGACCTGACCGTGCTGGCCTCGGTGATGGCCGTGGTGGGTTACTCCATCAACGACAAGGTGGTGGTGTTCGACCGCGTGCGCGAGCTGTTCCGCCTGGCCCGCAAGGCCGAGCCGGAGGAAATCCTCAACCGCTCCATCAATACCACGCTGTCGCGAACCATCATGACCTCGTTGCTGACCGGCATCAGCATGCTCGCCTTGTACTTTCTCGGTGGCCCGGTGGTTCACGGCTTCGCGATCACCATGATGATCGGTATCGTGGTCGGTACGCTGTCGTCGATCTTCATCGCCAGCCCGATTCTGCTGTGGCTGGGCGTGTCCAAGAAGGACCTGATGCCACGTACGCGTGACAATCCGGAGCTGGCGCGACGGCCGTGAGGCTTGCCCGCTTTCATGGACGCGAAACGGCCCGGGATTCCGGGCCGTTTCCGCATCAGGGTTTCGGACAACCATGCTTTTTTGCGGGAGCGGCTTCAGCCGCGATGGTGCTTGCCGATACGCTGGTCAAGCGCCGGGGCATGTCTCTGAAACCGGGTTTTCGGGATCCTTTATGCGTTGAGTGACGGGTGGTGCAAGTGGGAACGGGCAGGCGTCGTTCGCCGCGTTATCCGCGGTGCAGGTCGGCAAGCACGTCACGCAGGGTGGCGTGGGCGGCCTCGAACGAGAAATAGCGGCGCACGTTCTCGATACCGGCGTCGGACAGGCGCAGCCACAATTCCTCGTCGCGGTACAGGCGCACCGCCGCCGCGGCGAAGGCCTCGGCATCGGCCGCGATGAGCACGTCGCCGCCGTCTTCCAGGTGCATGCCCTCGGCGGCGACCGGCGTGGCGACCACCGGCAGGCCGTGGCTCATGGCCATGTTGACCTTGCCCTTGACGCCGGCGCCATAACGCAGCGGCGCCACCGACACCCGGCAACGCTGCATCCACGGGGCGAGATCGTCGACGCGGCCGTGGATGACCACGCCGGGCGCTTCCAGACCGGCGCGCGCGGTGTCGGGAATGTCGCCCAGCAAGTGCAGTTCGACACCGGTCAGTTCACGGCGTATCCGGGGCAGAATGTCCTGCACCATCCAGCGCATGGCATCGGCGTTGGGGGAGTGGTTGTAGCCGCCGATGAAGACCAGGCCTTCCCGGCCCGCGGTGCCGTGGCGGCGGGCGTGCACGACGTGCACGTTGGACAGCAGTTCGACGCGTGCCGCCGGTGCGGTCGCCTGGACCAGGTCGCGTTCCACGGGACTGACCACGAAGGTGACGTCGGCGGCGTCCACCAGGGCCATTTCGCGTTTGCGCGAGGCCTCGGCCTGGCGTGCCAGGGCGGCATTGCCGGACAGTTCGGCGGCGCGTTGTTCGCGCAGGAAATGCAGGTCGACGGTGTCGAAGATCACCCGTGCGCGCGGTGCGTGGTGCCGCGCCTGGGCCAGGTACTGGTCGGCCACCGCGCAGCGGCACAACATCACCGCGTCCAGGCCGTCGCCGTGCCGCTCCAGCCATGCCGAGGCATCGCGCACGTGCGGGCGGCACAGCACCTGGACGCCGAGGGTGCCGAGGAGGTCCACCTGCCGATGGTCGGCACGCCCGTCGTCGGGCAGGAAGCTGACCTTCCAGTCCAGGGCGCGCAGCAGCTTGAAGATCGCAGTCAGGCGCAGCGAGCCCGAATCGCGCGCCGGTTCGGGCGTGACCGTGTCGATGACCAGGATGTGCGGCAGGTCGCCTCGCAGGACGGCGGCCTCGGGAGTGTCCGGGGCCGGTTGCGTGCGCAACGCCTCGGCCCAGGTGGCGGCGAACCGGGCCTGATTGGTTCGCTGGGCCTGTTTGACGCCGGCAAATACGTCGGTGCCGGAGGTCGTGCCCTCGTCGTGCACGATGAGGCTGCGCGGCTCGTAGATCACGCGGCGGCCGGCGGCACGCACGGCAAACGCCAGGTCGGTGTCCTCGTAGTAGGCCGGTGCGTAGCGGGCGTCGAAACCGCCGATGCTGCGGAACAGCCGGCGCGGGATCATCAGGGCCGCGCCGGTCACGTAGTCCACTTCCCGCCGATAGCGGTAGCGCGGATCGTTGCGGTTCTCGAACCGGCCGACGTTCCAGCAGCTGCCATCGGCATAGACAATGCCGCCGGCTTCCTGCAGCCGGCCGTCGGGATACACCAGGCGGCTGCCGACCAGTCCGCAGTCGGTTTCGCTGCGCATGCATTCGTGCAGGGCGTCCAGCCAGTCGGGCGTGACCTGGGTGTCGTTGTTGAGAAACAGCAGCAGTTCGCCGCGCGCGGCGGCGGCACCGGCGTTGCAGGCGCCGATGAAACCGAGATTCTCGGCGTTGCGTACCAGGCGCAGCCCCCGCACCTGTTCCAGCGTGGCGATGCTGTCGTCGGGCGAGGCATCATCGACCACGATGACCTCGAACGCGGTGCGGGCGCCGGCACGCGCGATGGAGCGCAGGCAGGCCAGGGTCCACGGCAGCTTGCCGTATACCGGGATGATCACCGAGGCCCGCGGCCGGGAACTCGTCGGCAACGCGAACGGTTCGAACGGCACATCGCGCGGCAACAGGTCCAGGCCGGGATCGGCGGCCGGACGTGAGCGGTACTCCTGCGCGATGCGCCGCGCGGTGCCTTTGAGGCCGCGCCGCGCCAGCGAGCCGCCCAGGCGCTGCCACAGGTGGTGCCAGCGGCGCACTCGCCAGCTCATGCCGTGACTCCGGCCGCGACGCGGGCCGGAGCCCCCGTTGCCGGCGTGGCCGGGATGGCGGGCAGCGCGGTCGAGCCGTTGCCCGGGAGAGGTTGCTTCATCGTGAGCCGACTTCCGTTCGCGGTGGAACGCATTCCAAAAGCGCTGATTATGCCTTCATCGGCCAGTGCGGTCGCGGCAAATGGCTGAACGGCGCATGACGCGATGGGGGTGTTCAGCGCCGATTGGGGCACCGGGAGCCTTCTGGTGCGTGTAATCTCGCCGGCTATAATCGAGCTTTCGTCCCGTTCCCCATTCGGCACCGCCCTTGTCCTTCGTCTCCCGCACCCGATCACTCGCCCGCCTGGTCTGGCCTTGGCTGCGTTATCCGTTCTGGCTCGGTCTGGGCTTCGTGGTCGGCTTCCTGGTGCCGTACACGCTGGTGCTGAACCACAGCGTGCAGGAGCGCTTCAACGATCTGGTGTTCTCCGTGCCCACGCGCGTCTATGCGCGCCCGTTGCCGCTGGCGGCCGGCCAGCCGATGACCGCCAAGGCGCTGGAGCTGGAGCTGACTTTTTCCGGATACCGCAAGGATGGCGAGGGCAAGGCGCCGGGCTCGTGGGCCCGCGATGGCGGTCGTTTCGTGATTTCCTCGCGCGGTTATGCCGGCCCCTGGGGCGGCGAGCTGCCGCGGCGCGTGCGGGTCACCCTCGGTGCGCACGACATCGCGTCGGTCACCGACATGCGGGGCAAGGCGGCCGAACTGGCCCACCTGGACCCGGCGCGCATCGCCACGCTGTACGGGGCCAACCAGGAGGAGCGCCGCATCGTGCCGCTGCGGCAGATGCCGCCGTTGCTGCTGAAGGGGTTGCAGGCGGTCGAGGATCGCAATTTCAACAGCAACATCGGTATCGATCTCGGTGCCATCGCACGCGCGGCCTGGGCCGATCTGCGTGCCGGCCGGATCGTGCAGGGCGGGTCCACGCTGACCCAGCAGCTGGTGCGCAACCTGTACCTGGATCGCAACCAGACCGTGCTGCGCAAGGTCAACGAGGCGTTGCTGGCGATCCTCATCAAGTCGCATTACAGCAAGGAGCGCATTCTCGACGCCTACACCAATGAGGTGTTTCTCGGCCAGCGCGGCAACCAGGCGGTACACGGCTTTGCGGCGGCGGCGGAGTTCTACTTCGGACGCCGGGTGCAGGAATTGCGGCCCCAGGAGATCGCGATGCTGGTGGGCCTGGTGCGTGGTCCCAGCTATTACGATCCGCGCAAGTATCCGAAGCGCGCGCTGGCGCGCCGCAACCAGGTGCTGACGGTATTCAACAAGACCGGATTGCTGGACGATTCGGCCACCATGCGGGCCCAGGCCGCTCCGCTGGGCGTCACCGGCAAGGCTAATCTGCCGCATGACCGTTTCCCGGCCTTCATGGACCTGGTGCGTGCCCAGATCCAGCAGGATTTCACCGACGAGCAGCTGCGTGGCGGAGGCTTGTCGATCTTCACCACGCTGGACCCGGGCGCCCAGCTGTATACCGAGAAGGGCATCGCCTCCACCTTGAAAGACCTCGGCAAGCGTGGCGAGGCACTCCAGGCGGCCGCGGTGGTGAGCAATCCGCACACGGGCCAGGTACTGGCCATGGTCGGCAGCCGCCATCCCGACAAACCCGGGTTCAATCGTGCTCTGGACGCGCGCCGGCCGATCGGTTCGGTGATCAAGCCGCTGGTGTACCTGGTGGCGTTGTCGCAGCCCTCGCGCTGGTCGTTGGCCAGCATTCTCAGTGACGCGCCGGTACGCATGAAGCAGCCCAACGGCAGCCTGTGGACCCCGGAAAACGACGACCACAAGACCCATGGCAACGTATTCCTGGTCGATGCTCTGGTGAAGTCGTGGAACCTGGCCACGGTGCATCTGGGCATGGCCATCGGCATCGATCGTGTGCGCTCGTTCCTGGAGTCGTTCGGGCTCAGCCATGTCAACCCCAACCCGTCGTTGGTGTTGGGCGCATTGGATCTGTCGCCAGCGCAGGTCACCTATCTCTACCAGTTCGTGGCTTCCGGCGGCCATGCCTTGCCACTGGTCGCCGTGCGTGGCGTCACCGATGCCAAGGGCAAGACCCTGCGGCGCTACCAGGTGCGTCAGGGCGACGACGAATACAAGCTGCCGATCAAGCTGGTGACCTATGCGATGCAGGAGGTCGCCGAGCGCGGCACCGCCAGCACCATCCAGCGCGACGGTCTGGGCTGGATGCATGCCGCCGGCAAGACCGGCACCAGCGACAAGCAGCGCGACAGCTGGTTCGTCGGCTTCACCGGTGACCGCCTGGGCGTGTTCTGGATGGGACGCGACGACAACAAACCCACCGGGTTGTGGGGCTCATCGGGGTCGCTCGTGGCGTGGCGGCACTTGTTTGCCAACATGCCCACGCGGCCGCTGCCGATGCCGTCGAAACTGGGCGAGGGCATCACTTACGTCTACATCGACCCGCAAAGTGGCGAGCGCACCAAGCCCGAATGCAGCGGCGCGCGACGCCTGCCGTTCATCGCCGGCACCGAACCGCGCGACGTCCACGGTTGCTTCTGGCAGCAGTTCAAGGGATGGTTCGGTGACGATGACAACGCACCTTCCGCTTCCGACAACCGCAACGGATACCGATGATGTTTTCACGACGCTCCGTCCCCCTCGCGCTTTGCGCCGCCTGTGCCGCCTTGCTGGTTGGCTGCGGTCAACCGGCCGGTCCGTCACGCGATGCCGTTCGCTCGGGCGACATCGTGGCCGCGATCCGCGCCGCCGGCCAGCAGGATGATTCGTCCATCCACGTCACACCGCTACGCTCGCCGGAGGTGGAACGCCTTTCCGCGCAAGCCCGGCGCGAAGACAACGCCGGCCGCTATCAGGCCGCGGCCGACACCCTGGACAAGGCCCTGAAACTGGCGTCGGATGCGCCGGACCTGTTGCAGGACCGCGCCGAAGTCGCCATCCGCCTGGGCCACTACGAGCAGGCCGAGCAGCTGGCCCGCAAGTCCTGGTCCGAGGGCGCCAAGCTGGGGGCACTGTGTGCCCGCAACTGGAAAACCGTGCTGGAAATGCGCCGTATCGCCCAGGACGACGCCGGCGTCGAGCAGGCCCGCGAGGCCATGGGCAAGTGCGAGAAGAGCGGGCCCGTGCGGCTGTAACCGGCAGGGTGTGCGGGAACGGCCATGGACCGCTCCCGCAGAAAATTCCTGAAGAGCCTGTGGGGGAACCTCGACAAACGCCCGATCATTCGTTTGCAGGAGTGGTGGAAGCCGCGATCAATCTTGCGGCCGGACACGTCATTCCCGCATTGCCGGACGCGCCTTCCGGCCCTCCTACAGGGCCTGATGCCGGAACAATGCCCATGCCACGTGCTCGCGAACCACATCCGAGGGGTGCGCCTGCCGTGAGCGCAGGGCTTCGATCACGTCCGTCGAGGTCGGCGCGTTGCCGAGCGCCACGGCAATGTTGCGCAGCCAGCCTTCATAGCCGGCGCGGCGGATGGCCATGCCCTCGGTCTTTTCCAGGAACGTGGCCTCGTTCCACGCAAACAGTTCCACCAGCTTGGCACGGTCCAGTCCGTGGCGCGGGGCGAAGTCGGCATCGGTGGCGAGCTGGGCCCACTTGTTCCATGGACAGGCCAACTGGCAATCATCGCAGCCGAAGATGCGGTTGCCCATCGGTGCACGCAGGTCCTCGGGGATGGAGCCTTTCAGTTCGATGGTCAGGTACGAGATGCAGCGCCGCGCGTCCAGCTGGTAGGGGCCGGTGATGGCGCCGGTGGGACAGGCGGTGATGCAGCGGGTGCAGCTGCCGCAGTAGTCCTCGACCGGCGTGTCCACGGGCAGGGGCAGGTCGGTGTAAAGCTCGCCGAGCAGGAAGTAGGAGCCGCGCCGCGACAAGGTGATCGTGTGCTTGCCGGTCCAGCCCAGGCCGGCCTTGCGCGCCAGTGGTTTTTCCATCACCGGCGCCGAGTCCACGAACGGCCGGTAGTCGAAATCGCCGGTCTCCTCGCGGATGCGCAGGGCCAGTTTCTTCAGGCGCTTGCGCATCATCTTGTGGTAGTCGCGTCCCAGCGCGTAGCGGGAGATGTAGCCGAGTTGCCCGTCGTTGACGACATCCCACGATTGCTTGATGTCCGGTGGCGCGTAATTCATGCGCACCGAGATCACCCGGATCGTGCCCGGGTGCAGCTCGTCGGGCCGGCTGCGTTTGTTGCCGTGATGTGTCATCCAGGCCATCTCGCCATGCCGACCCTCGGCCAGCCAGCGCTTCAGGCGCGGCTCGTCGCGGCTGAGGTCGATATCGGTGATGCCGGCGTCGGCAAAGCCGAGCTCGCGTGCCCACCGCTTGATGTCGGCGGCCAGGCAGGCGTAGTCGGTGCGGGAAGCGGTGGCGGACATGCGCCCATTGTAAATCGGCGCGGAGCGGGGCATGGTTGCCGGCATGACCCCGAGCCCCTCCCGATGGTTGTTCACCAACGCCGGCACGCGCGCCCTGGATGCCCATGCCATCGATGTACTGGGTCTGTCCGGCGCCACGCTGATGCGGCGCGCCGCCCGTGCCGCGTTCGGTGTCCTGCGTGCGCGCTGGCCCGAGGCGCGCCATCTCCTGGTGGCTTGTGGACCCGGCAACAATGGCGGTGACGGCTACCTGCTGGCGTCGCTGGCGCGTCACGCGGGGTGGGACGTCGGTGTCGTGGCACCTTGCGGCCCGCCGCGCGGTACCGATGCGGCGGCCGCGCATGCCGGCTTCCTGGAGGCCGGTGGGGAGGTCGGCACGGTGGATCCCGCGGCACATTCCGCGCCGTTCGACGTGGCCGTCGATGCGCTGTTCGGCAGCGGACTTTCGCGCCCGCTGCAAGGTCCGGTGGCAGCGTTGGTGGAGGCCCTGAATGGCAGCGGCCGGCCGCTGCTGGCCTTGGATGTGCCGTCCGGCCTGGATGCCGATCGCGGTGTGCCGACCGGACCGGTGGTGCATGCCGATGCCACCGCGTGCTTCGTGGCCTGGAAACGTGGCCTGTTTACCGGCGCTGCCGCCGATTGTTGCGG
The DNA here is from genome assembly GCA_964566965.1 of uncultured Rhodanobacteraceae bacterium. Taxonomy (GTDB): domain Bacteria; phylum Pseudomonadota; class Gammaproteobacteria; order Xanthomonadales; family Rhodanobacteraceae; genus Oleiagrimonas. Next base: position 13,738 of record CAZMKO010000033.1, on the reverse strand, counting down.
AGCGCTGAGCCTGCACACCCTGGATCTTCCCGAGGCCGCCTGGGAGGTGGTTGTGCCCGATGCCCGGCTGATCGATGCGCCGGCCCTGCCGCCGCGGGCGCGCGACAGCCACAAGGGACGCTACGGGCACGTGCTGGTGGTCGGCGGCGAACACGGCACGGGCGGCGCGGTGCGCCTGGCGGGCGAGGCGGCGTTGCGCATGGGCGCAGGGCTGGTCAGCGTGGCCACGCGGGCCGCACACGTGCCGGCATTGTTGGCGGCCCGGCCCGAGTTGATGGTCCACGCGGTGGCCACCTCGCCTGAGCTGGAACCGTTGCTCGAGCGCGCCAGCGTGATCGCCCTCGGGCCCGGGCTGGGGCAGGGCGACTGGAGTCGCGCGTTGTGGACCGCGGCCCTGCGCCGGGACACGCCGCTGATGCTGGACGCTGACGGCCTGAACCTGCTGGCCGCATCGCCCCGGGATTTCAGTAGCCGGGACGCGGTGTTGACGCCTCATCCCGGCGAAGCGGCGCGCCTGCTCGGCAGCGACATCGCCGTCGTCCAGGCGGACCGCTTCGCGGCGGCGCGTCGTCTGGCGGCGCAGTGCCAGGCGGTGGTGGTGCTGAAGGGGGCGGGCAGCCTCGTGGCCGCCCCCGACGGGCGCGTGGCCGTGTGTCGCCACGGCAATCCGGGCATGGCCAGCGGCGGCATGGGAGACGTGCTGGGCGGTATCATTGCCGGCGGGCTGGCACAGGGACTTGATCCGTGGCGTGCGGCCTGTCTGGGTGTGGATCTGCACGCCCGCGCCGGTGACATGGCGGCCCGCCACGGCGAGCGGGGTCTGTTGGCCGGCGACCTGTTTGCCCCGTTGCGTTTGCTGGCCAACGGCCTGGATGATTGCTGACATGTCCCCCTTCGATCTCCCCGACGAAGCCGCCACCGTCCGGCTCGCGCAACGTGTCGCCGCGGCCCTGGATGGCGGACTGGTGGTGTACCTCGACGGCGACCTGGGCGTCGGCAAGACCCGTTTCACGCGGGCGTTGCTGCGGACGCTGGGTGTCGTCGAGCGCGTCAAGAGCCCCACCTACAGCCTGATCGAGAATTACCCGTTGCCGCGTGGGCAGGCCTGGCATCTCGATTTGTATCGCATCGCCGATCCCGGTGAGCTGGAATGGCTCGGGCTGGAGGCCCTGGCCGAGCCCGACGCCCTGGTGCTGGTGGAATGGCCGCAGCAGGGCGCCGGCGCGTTGCCTGAACCGGACATGGTGCTGCATCTGGCGCATGCCGGGGCCGGGCGCACGGCCCGCGCGGAAGCGCGATCGCCGCGCGGGGCGGCGTTGTTGCGACGCCTGCGGTGGCCCTGACCGCCTCCTATCCCGCTGATCGTGCGTCGAAAATCCGTCTGGCGGGATGGCGGCGAGGAACGCATGCAAAACCGTTGCTTGCCCGGGTTACCCTGACCAAAACATGACAAAGTTGCCGCAGGTGGCGGATTGTCAAGGGAATTAACCTTGCATTCGCGGCTTTTTTGCAGTATCTATTCGCGCCATGAGGGGCATATACCGACTCGCGATGTGGATGGCCTGCGTTGCTCTGGCGACGGCGGGCTTCGTGCGTCCGGCGAACGCGGCCGATATCCAGGGGGTTCGGGTGTCCACGGACAAGGACCATACGCGCGTGGTCATCGACTTGTCCGATGCGGTCCAGTACAAGCTGTTCCAATTGAGCGATCCCGGCCGGGTGGTGCTGGATTTCGACGACAGCACCCTGGACAAGGGCTTCAAGGCGCCCGCCGACAGTGGCGTACTCAAGGGTATCCGCACCGGCAGCCATGGCAAGCATGGCGTGCGCATGGTGCTGGACCTCAAATCGGGCGCCAAGCCCAGCAGTTTCAAGATCCCGCCGCGTGACGGGCACGGACACCGCCTGGTGGTCGACCTCACGCCGGATGCCACCACTGGCAACACGGCCATTGCCGCGTCCCCGCGCGACGGCCACAGTGCGCGTCAGAGCGCGACGCGCGCGGCGAAGTTGTTGCAGGGGGCACGCAAGATCGTGGTCGCGGTGGATGCCGGCCATGGTGGTGTGGATCCGGGCGCGCACGGCCGCAAGGGGACGCGCGAGAAGGATGTCACCCTGGCCGTGGCGCTGAAATTGGCCAAGCTCATCGACGCCCAGCCCGGCATGACCGCCGTGCTGACCCGTGACGACGACACCTTCATTCCGCTGAAGCGCCGCTACCAGATCGCGCGCCAGCACAATGCGGACCTGTTCATCTCCATCCACGCCGACGCCTTCAACCGCGCCGACGCCAAGGGTTCGTCGGTGTGGGTGTTGTCCACCCACGGCAAGGTCAGCGAGGCCGCGCGCTGGCTGGCCAGCCGCCAGAACCGCGCCGATCTCGTCGGTGGCGTCACCCTCGACGACAAGAGCGATTCGCTGGCTTCCGTGCTGCTCGACATGCAGCAGAACTACGCCATCGGCGCCAGCCAGCGCATCGCCGCCAACGTGCTGACAGCGCTGGGCAGGCTCGGTCCGACCCATCGCGACCACGTCGAGCGCGCCAATTTCGTGGTGCTGCGTTCCCCCGATGTGCCCTCGATCCTGGTCGAGACGGCATTCATCACCAACCCGGTGGGCGAGGCCAACCTGCGCAGCCCGGGCTATCAGCAAAAACTGGCCGGCTCGATCCTGAGCGGCGTCAAGCAGTACTTCGAAAGCTCACCGCCCGCGGGCACCTGGTTCGCGTTGCAGGAGCGCAAGCGGCGTGGCGAACTGGCGTCCTCCGATGACGTGGCGACGACGGCCGGCGGGGGCGAATACAAGGTCGGGCGCGGTGACACGTTGTCCAGCATTGCCGCCCAGTACGGCGTCAGCGTGGATGCCCTGAAGTCGGCCAACAACATGAGCGGCAACGTCATTCGCACTGGCGCGGTGCTGTCGATCCCCACCGGCTGAGAGCCTGCGAAAAATCGCCCACCTTCTGCGAGTGCCGCTGGATGCGTGTGCCGGCGGTCCGCAGGTGACGAGCCTGGCCACCTGCGCCCAGACCGCCGTCCGTTTCGCTTATCCTGTACATCTTGTTTCCGCAAGGTGCGTCATGGCTTCCATTCGTCCGCTTCCCACCGAACTGATCAACCAGATCGCCGCCGGCGAGGTCATCGAGCGCCCGGCCTCGGTGGTCAAGGAGCTGGTGGAGAACAGCCTGGATGCCGGCGCCTCGCGCATCGAGGTGGACATCGAGGCCGGCGGGGCCCGGTTGATCCGCGTGCGCGACGACGGCAACGGCATCGCCGCCGCGCAACTGCCGTTGGCGGTCGCGTCCCATGCCACCAGCAAGATCGCCAGCTTCGATGATCTGGAGCATGTGGCGACCATGGGTTTTCGTGGCGAGGCGCTGGCCTCGGTGTCCTCGGTGTCGCGTTTCACGCTGACCTCGCGGCCGTCTGGTGCCGACATGGCGATGCGCATCCAGACCGGCCATGGCGGCGTCGATGAACCGGTGCCGGCACAGCATCCACCCGGCACCAGCATCGAGGTGCGCGACTTGTTCTACAACGTGCCGGCGCGACGCAAGTTCCTGCGCACCGAGCGCACCGAGTTGGGGCATATCGACGACCTGGTCAAGACACTGGCGCTGGCCCATCCGCAGGTGGAGTTTCGCCTGTCGCACAACGGCAAGGCGCTGCGCTTGTTCAAGGCCGCGCGCGACGAGGCGTCGGCGCTGGCCCGCGTGGCCGAGGTACTGGGGCCGGAGTTCCCCGGGCGCAGCCTGCGCGTGGAGCAAAGTGGCGCGGGGATGCGCCTGTCCGGATGGGTCGGTTTGCCGACCGCGTCCCGGGCGCAGGCCGACCAGCAGTATTTTTTCGTCAATGGACGCATGGTGCGCGATCGCGTGGTCGGCCATGCCGTGCGCCAGGCGTACGCCGACGTGCTGTATCACGGCCGGCACGCCGTGTTCGTGCTGTTCCTGGAGCTCGACCCGGCCGGGGTGGACGTCAATGTGCATCCGGCCAAGCACGAAGTGCGCTTCCGCGAGCAACGCCTGGTGCACGATTTTCTGTTCCGCAACTTGCATCAGGCGCTGGCCGACACGCGTGCCGGCAGCGTCGCCTCGCTGCCTGCCGGCCGCTTGCCCGATGGCATGCAGGCGGCGCCGTCCGCCGGCGAGCCGCCGGGCATGCCGGCCCGGGGCGGAAGCGGAGGGCGTGGCACGGGCGGGGCCTGGCATGGCCAGAAGCCGTTGTCGCTGGGGGTGGGCGAGGCGCCGTTGGGCGACTATGCGGCCCTGGCCGGCCCGGGCATGCCAGCGGCCGTCGCCACGGCGCCGGCTTCCATCGCGTCTTCGACACCGGCGGACGATGCCGACGTGCCGCCACTCGGCTATGCGCTGGCACAGCTGAAAAGCATCTACATCCTGGCCGAGAATGCCCACGGCATGATCCTGGTGGACATGCATGCGGCACACGAGCGCATCACCTACGAGCGCCTGAAGAGTGGTCGCGACAACGCCGACCTGCGTTCGCAACTGTTGCTGGTTCCGCAGTCCGTGACGGTTTCCAGCCGCGAGGCGGCCGCGGCGGAGGAATACGCCGATGCCTTGTCCGAATGGGGGCTGGAGCTGTCGCGCAGCGGCCCGTCTTCGGTCGTGATCCGGCGCATCCCCTCATTGTTGGAAGGAGCCGATGCCGCCGATTTGACCCGGGACGTGCTCGCCGAGCTGGCTGAACACGGCCATTCGCGGCGCCTGCAGGAGCTGGAGAACGAACTGCTTTCCACCATGGCCTGCCACGGCTCGGTGCGTGCCGGCCGGCGCCTGACCATTCCGGAAATGAACGCCTTGCTGCGCGACATGGAAGCCACCGAACGGTCCGGCCAATGCAACCACGGCCGTCCGACCTGGGTGCAGTTGCGTCTGGACGAACTGGACCGTCTGTTCCTGCGCGGACGCTGATCATCACCGGCGCCTCCCCTCGGCAGGCTCCTACACAAGATGGGTATGGCTGCGATAAATTGATGTATTCCGCTCA
>CAZMKO010000033.1:0-8629 GCA_964566965.1 uncultured Rhodanobacteraceae bacterium | reverse complement strand
GGCAGGCTCCTACACAAGATGGGTATGGCTGCGATAAATTGATGTATTCCGCTCAACGCACGCCCCCACATGACCACGACGACCACATCTTCTTTCAACGCCGACATCGAACGTTGGCGCGCCATGCGCCTCGAACGTCTGACAGCCCCCGACGGTTGGTTGACCTTGGTCGGATTGCCCTGGCTTGAACCGGGTGACAACCGCATCGGTGGCAGCGCCGACAACGCCATCGTTGTCGAGGGTCTGCCCGCGCATCTGGGCAACGTGCATCTCGATGGGAACGGCGTGGTCACCATGACGTTGGCTGCGGGCAGCGGCGCGTGCATCGACGGTGAGCCGGGACATGGCGCCGAGATGCGCGATGACGATCACGCTGATCCGACCGTGGTACGGAGCGGCGATGTCAGTTTCTTCCTGATCCGGCGCGGAGCGCGCGCGGGTCTGCGCATCAAGAACGTGCATGCCGTCACGCGCCGGAATTTCCGTGGCCTGGACTATTTTCCTGTCGATGCTTCCTGGCGCGTCGAGGCCGCGTGGCATCCGGCGGCGCCGGGCGAGATGCTGGAGATGGGCACGGCCATCGGCACCATCGAGGCGCATCCGGTCGCCGGGCGGGCCGCGTTCGAGCGTGATGGTGTGCGCTGTGAGCTGCTGCCGGTGATCGAGTCGCCGCATGACGGGCGGTATTTCCTGGTATTCGCCGACCAGACCAGCGGTCGGGAAACCTACGGCGCGGCACGCTTTTTGTATACCGAGCCGCCGCGTGACGGACGTATCGTGCTGGACTTCAACAAGGCCTACAACCCGCCTTGCGTGTTCACCGTCTTTGCCACCTGTCCCATGGCGCCACCGGAAAACCGCCTCGCGCTGCGCGTCACGGCCGGCGAACTGGCCTATCGCGGCGCCGATCCGCATTGACGGCATCGCCGTCATCATCCTGAACAAGGACCGCGCGGCGGTGACGGCTGGCCGCGCGGGAGGTAAACCGCCCGGTTGCGGCACGCGTTGGACGGAGTGAGCGCGTTTGCGTGCGACCCAAGGAGAAACCTCGATGCATTCCATGACCCGATTGATGGCCGGCGTGGCCGTTACCGTACTGGCCGGCTGGTTGGCACCGCCTGCCGTGCAGCCGGTTCAGGCGCAGGGCATGCGTGGCACCGTCACCTGCAGCAGCAACGATCACCGCCTGCAGCGTTGTCGCGTGGGTGGCGACGTGCGGCTGGTGCGCCAGCTTTCCAAGGCGCCTTGTGTGCGGGGCCGCACCTGGGGCGTGCAGGGTGGCGTGTTGTGGGTCAGTGAGGGATGTCGCGGCACGTTCGCCCGGGTGGCCGGACAGGTGCGTCCGGGGCGGTCGGGCGCATGGCCGTCGCGACCGGGTACGCCGACACCGTGGCGCCCGGGTGGCACGACCGGCAGCACCATCCGTTTCAGTTGTGGCAGTGCCGATTACAAGTATCGCTTCTGCACCGTCGATGTCGGTGCACGCGGGCACGTGCAGCTGGAGCGGCAGGAATCGGACACGCGCTGCGTGTTGAACCGCAACTGGGGCTGGAATCGTGCCGGTATCTGGACCGACCGCGGTTGCCGGGCGCGCTTCATCGTGCTGCGGCGCGGCTGAGATGATGGTGCCGCGTGAGTGATCCGTGCCGCCCCGGTTTCAGCGTGTCACCGGGGTGGGTACGGGAACCCCGTGCTGTCGTGTGTATTCGTACAGCGCCAGTGACGCCGCGACCGCGACATTCATGCTTTCCATCCGGCCCCATTGCGGCAGGCGCGCGCGACGCAATCCGGCGGTGTGGCGGACGGCCTCGCTGAGACCGGTGGCCTCGTTGCCGAGCACGAAGGCACAGCGCCGCGGCAAGGTGAAGTCGGTGATGATGTCGGCGGCCCGTGGTTCCAGGGCGACCAGGCTGAATCCGTCCGCTTCCAGTGCCTGCAAGCACGTCGCGAAGTCGGCATGGAAGTGGGCCGGTACATGCTTGAAAGCGCCCTTGCCGGGGGCGGGGTCGAACGGTCCGATGTCCACCAGATGGATGGCGTGCGCGCCCATGGCCTCGGCGCTGCGGAAAATCTTGGGCACGTTGAAGTCCGCGCGCAGTCCGTCCAGCACCAGTGCCACCGTGTGTGGCCCGGGGCTGGCGAGCAGGTTCTGGCGACGCTGCTTGCGGTAGCGCCACAACGCGTTGGCGTCGCCCGAACCGCCGCGGGCGGGTCGGGCGTCCGGCGCGATGACGCGGTCGGGATGGACGGGAAATCGGGGCTTGGACATGGTGGATGGCGCTCGCGGCGGGTCGGCATGGCCGGCCCGCACGGTGTTCAGCGTCCCTGGAATACGGGCTTGCGTTTTTCCAGGAAGGCGCGGGTGCCTTCGCGCATGTCCTCGGTGGAGAAGGCCAACGCGAAGTTGCGGCTTTCGTAGGCCAGTCCCTGGTCGATGCCGCATTCGCCGCCGTTGAGCACGGCGTCCAGGATGCCGGCGGCGGCCAGCGGCGCGGCGGCGGCCAGCTGGTCGGTCAGGTCGTTGACCGCATCATCCAGCGCGTCGTGCTCGACGACGCGGTTCACGATGCCAAGCTCGGCCGCGCGCACGGCCTTCACCGGGGCGCCGGTCAGGCACAGTTCCAGTGCGGCGGCGCGGCCAGCCAGCCGGGTCAGGCGTTGCGTGCCGCCAAAGCCGGGGATCAGGCCGAGGTTGATTTCCGGTTGGCCGAATCGAGCCTTCTCGCTGGCCACGCGCAGGTGGCAAGCCATGGCCAACTCCATGCCGCCGCCGAGTGCGAAGCCCTGGATGCGCGCGATGACCGGCTTGCCGAGACGCTCGATGGCAAGCATCAGCCGCTGGCCGGTTTCGGAGAATGTCTGGGCCTGTACCGGAGTGTAGCCGTTCATCTGCGCGATGTCGGCGCCGGCCACGAAGGCCTTGTCGCCGGCACCGGTGAGCACCACGACGCGCACAGCGTCGTCCTGCGCGGCCTGTGTGAACGCGACGGTCAACTCGTTGAGCGTGGCACGGTCGAGCGCGTTGAGCTTGTCCGGGCGGTTCACGGTGACGGTGCGTACCGCGCCGCGGTTGCTGATATCGAGATTGCGGTAGGCCATGACGACGGCTCCAGAAGGCAATACGCCATGGTAGCCCGGACGCTCCATGTCGTGCATCCGCCCGGCCCGGGGGAACCTTTGCCGGCCACGGCGATCTCACCCTTCGTCACGACGATTCGGTGTCCCATGGGCGATTGACTGCGATGAAAACCGCGATCCTGATGCTGGCAGGGGTGTTGGCACCGGTTGCCGTGCTGGTGACATCGGCGCGGGCCGCCGATCCGGTACCGGCACAGGCCGCCAGCGCGCCGCCGGCGCCGGATCGCGGGAAGGTGTCGTACGCCATCGGTTATCGCATCGGTTCGGAGGTCGCCGCCGGCCGGCCGGATGTGGATCTTTCCGCCCTGATCCGAGCCATCCGCGATGCCCATGCCGGGCGCGCTCCGGCGGTGCCTGCCGCCGACATGGAACGCCAGCTGGACCTTCTCGCGGCCCGGATGCACCGCCAGGCCGAGGACGCGTTCCGGCGCCAGGCCGAGGAAAACGCGGCCGGCAGCCGCCGTCTGCTGGCCGCGAATGCGCGCAAGCCGGGCGTGGTGACGTTGCCTTCGGGCGTGCAATACCGCGTGCTGACCAAGGGGGAAGGGCGTTCGCCAGGGCCCGACAGCACGGTGAAGATCAACTATCGCGGCGCCTTGGCCAACGGCATGGAATTCGACAGCTCGTGGGCCCACGGCAAGCCGGTGACCTACGCGGTGCGCGACATGTTGCCGGGCTGGCGCGACGTGTTGCCGCGGATGCACGTGGGCGCGCGCTGGGAAGTGGTCATTCCGCCGGACCGCGCCTACGGCGAGCGCGGCCAGTTGCCGCGTATCGGCCCCAATGAGGCGCTGGTGTTCGACATCCAGTTGCTGGACGTGTTGTAGTGAAGGTTCAGTCGGGACGCGTTAGGCTGCGGCTTCCGTCGGTGCCCGGCGTGGTGCGGGCACGCCGGCGGGTCATGCAGGTTCCGTTGTCCGTTTTTTGTCCACACTGGAGACCGCTCGTGAAACCGATCCGCAAGTCCCTGTCGTTGTTGACTCTTGCCATCGCCGCCAGTCTTGCCCTGGGGGCGTGCTCGTCGTCCGACCAGAGCGGCACCCAGGACACCATGGCGCCGACTCCGTCGGCCAGTACGGTGCAGCCCAATGACGGTCCGCGTGATCCGGCCCAGCGTGATGCGGTATCCACGCCCGAGGCCGAGGCCACGCCGAGCGACAACGGCATGAGCGTGGTCGACGGGCAAGACGGCGAGACCGATCGCACCTACCTGCACGACCTGCTGCAGAAGCCGGCCTTCGCCAAGGCCATGCAGGACATGGACGGCGCCGACAAGCTGCCGGACTGGGTGGCCGACGGCGGCACCGCCACGCCGGCCGAGATGGTCGAGGTGGGCGGCAAGTCGTTGCTGGCCGCACAGGCCTGCAAGCCGCACGAGTGTCCCAGCGAGCAGGTCCTGGTGTTGTACGATCAGGATGCCGGCACCATGCAGGGCGTGTTTGTGCATGATCCCAGCCCGGGTGTCGATGCCGGCGTGAGCGATCAGGCGGACATGACCTGGCTGGGCAAGCCCGACGATGCCGTCAAGACCTGGTTGAAGCAGCAGGTGGCCTCGCGCTGAGGAGTGCGACCACGACACGCGCCGGCGCGAAATGCGTGCGTGATCGCTGTTACCATGCAGTGATGCCGGAACATGGCCGGCCCCGTTCGTTGCCTGACGAACAGGGCCGGTTCGGCATGGGCCGGGAACCTCCGGTGCACCACGCGTTCCAATGACGGAACGTTCCCACTGCAACTTTTTTTCAGGAGCACGACGTGCAATCGAACAATCCGGTACTCAAGCGTCAGCCTGTCGAAAGCACGGCCGGCGTCGGGGAGCGCATGACGATCAACGGCACCGTCAACAAGACGGGGCTGCTGCTGGTGCTGGCGGTGATCACCGGTGCCTGGACATGGCATCGTTTCGCGGTGGCCTTCGAGGCAGCGCGAGACCAGTTCGCCGGTGCCGAGCAGGGCACCATGCTGGCGATGTCGCAGGCCATGAGCGCGGTCACGCCGTACCTGTGGGGCGGCCTTATCGTGGGCTTCATCCTGGCCATGGTGTCGGTGTTCAAACCACGCTGGAGCGGGATCACGGCGCCGGTCTACGCACTGGCCGAAGGGTTTGCGCTGGGTGGTATCTCCGCCTTCATGGAACTGCGTTTTCCGGGTGTGGTGCTGCAGGCCATCATGCTGACGGCGGGTGTGCTGGGGGTGATGCTGGTGGCGTACCGCGCCGGCTGGATCCGTGTCACCGACAAGTTCCGCATGGGCGTGGTGGCCGCTACCGGCGCCATCGCGTTGTTGTATCTGGTGGATATCGGCCTGCGCGCGTTCACCAGCATCAACATCCCCTTCATCCACGAGTCGGGTGCCATGGGCATCGGCTTCAGTCTGCTGGTGGTGGGGCTGGCGGCGCTCAACCTGGTGCTCGATTTCGACATGATCGAGCAGAGCGCTGCGCGTGGCGCGCCCAAGTTCATGGAGTGGTACGGCGCCTTCGCGTTGATGGTTACCCTGGTGTGGTTGTATCTGGAGCTTCTGCGCCTGCTGGGCAAGACGCGGAACTGACCCGCGCCGCCGGGCGGCGTATAATCCGAAGCGGGGAGGGCCGGCGCACGACGTGCGCCGGCCCTTGCCGTTTGCCCACATGGCCATGAAACATGCAGACGTCCGTCGACAACGCCCCGATCGATAACCGTGCATCTGCCAACGCGTTGGCAGGTGGGCAGAAGCAGGGCACCGTGTTCGGTGTGCTCGGTGCCATCAGTTTCTCGCACATGCTCAACGACATGATCCAGTCGTTGATCCTGGCCATCTACCCGCTGCTGAAATCCGGCTTCGACCTCAGTTTCGTGCAGGTCGGCCTGATTACCCTGACCTACCAGCTCACGGCGTCGTTGTTGCAACCGCTGGTGGGTCATTTTGCCGACCGGCGGCCGATGCCGTATTCGCTGCCGGTGGGCATGGGGTTCACATTGTGCGGTCTGCTGCTGCTGTCGGTGGCACCCAATTATCCCTTGTTGCTGGTGGCCGCGGCGCTGGTCGGGACCGGATCGTCGGTGTTCCACCCCGAGTCCGCGCGCGTCGCGCGCATGGCCTCCGGCGGGCGCTTCGGCTTGGCCCAGTCGGTATTCCAGATCGGCGGCAACGTGGGCTCCTCGCTGGGACCGTTGCTGGCGGCCTGGATCGTGCTGGCCAACGGACGCGGCAGCGTGGCCTGGTTCGGCCTGGCAGCGTTGCTGGCCATCGTGGTGCTGATGCAGGTCGGGCGCTGGTACAGCCGGCACGTGGCCGAGCGTCGCCGACGCAAAGTGGTGGAGGCCGAGGCGCCGATCAAATCGCCCGCCGTGGTACGACGCACCATCGGCGTACTGATGGTGCTGATTTTCTCCAAGTACTTCTACCTGGCAAGTATCAGCACTTATTTCGAGTTCTACCTGATCGACCGCTTCGGCGTATCGGTGCATACCGCCCAGTTCCATCTGTTCCTGTTTCTGGCCTCGGTCGCGGCCGGCACGCTGATCGGTGGCCCCATCGGCGACCGCATCGGGCGCAAGACGGTGATCTGGATATCCATCCTCGGCGTGGCGCCCTTCACATTGCTGCTGCCGCACGTCGGCCTGGCCGCCACCGGCGTGCTGAGCGTGGTCATCGGCGTGGTGCTGGCCTCGGCCTTTCCGGCCATCATCGTCTACGCCCAGGACCTGGTGCCGGCCCGCATTGGCGCCATCTCCGGCATGTTCTACGGCTTGTCGTTCGGCCTGGGCGGCATCGGTGCGGCCGTGCTCGGCCTGCTGGCAGACCGCTTCAGCATCGAATTCGTCTACCAGGTCTGCGCTTTCCTGCCGCTACTGGGCGTGTTCGCCGTGTTTCTGCCCAACCTGCGGCCGCAGAGGACGTGACCGGTGAGGTGACCGGAAGACCGCTGTTCGCGGCATCGGTCATCAGGCGACAAGGGTGATGTTGCCACGCGGCCTGCGTGGTAGCGTGGACCCGATGACAACATGGCCCGCGACAGGGAGAGCGTATCGGAACGGAAGCCCGTCGTCATTTGCACAGGTTCTCTCACTCGCACTGATCGCCTGTAGCCGGGTACGGAAACCTGTGGCGGGAGATGTCGGCACACTTCGCCGGCACTTCTTCCTGCGCATAGGCAAGTCTGACGAGTCGACGACTACGACGGCGTAGGGTGCAACCGGCGGGTTCCAGATGCCGGAAGCGTCTTGACGGGTGCGCCGTGATCCGATGCAATCGGGACATCGTGGTGGCGGGAGAGCGTAGGGTGAATCACTTCAGGTGGAGCGTGTTTTTCGGCATGGCGATGGCGGCGGGTGTCGGGTTGCTCGCCGGTTGCGCCGGCAGTCACGCCCGGTCGGGCAATGACGCGGTCGGCATGGCCAATCCGGCTTCCCGGTATTGTGTCGAGAAAGGCGGCCGGCTGGTTGTCCAGGAGGACGCGGCCGGCAACCAGGTCGGCATGTGTCACCTGCCGGACGGCAGCGTGATCGAGGAATGGACGCTTTTTCGTCGCGACCATCCACGACCGGTGTCACAGTAGTTCCCCGGTCACCATCAGCCTGTCGAAAGTCGCGGAGGTCGGACCTTCGGGATCCCTTTGCGCGGGATCTCGAGAAGTCCGGTTTCAGCGGCGCGCCCGGACCTCGACCGGCGTATCGGCAAGCACCATCGCGGCCATGGGCCGTTCCCGCAACGGACATGGAACATTTGGAAGATCAGGTCGGGCTTTCGATGTTTTCCCAAAATGCCCCGGTTCTTCCGGACTTCCGTTCGTGTCAGCCGCGCCCGTGGATGACACGCGGCTCGGGTTCCAGAGCGACGCCGTAGCGGGACTGTACGCCGGCGATGACTTTCTCCGCGAGTGCCCACAACTCGGTACCGGTGGCGTTGCCGTGGTTGACCAGTACCAGGGCATGGCGATTGGAGATGCCGGCGTCGCCCTCGCGCGTACCCTTGAAACCTGCCTGGTCGATGAGCCAGGCGGCCGAGAGCTTCACATTGCCGTCGTCCACCGGCCATTGGGTCATGGCCGGGTGGCTGGCTTTCAGGTCGGCGGCTTGTGCGGCCGACACGACCGGATTCTTGAAGAAACTGCCGGCATTGCCGATCACACCCGGATCCGGCAGCTTGCGCGTACGCAGGGTGCGCACGGCTTCGGCGACCAGGTAGGGCGTGGGCCGGATCATGCCCATGCGGGCGATTTCCTGCTGCAGGCCGGCATAATCCAGCTTCAGTGGATACTCGCGCGGCAGATGGAAACGCACCGCGGTGACGATGTAGCGGTCGCGCTGATGCTTGAACAGCGAGTCGCGGTAGCCGAAACGGCAGGCGGCGTTGTCGAGGACGACCACGCGTTGATCGCGGCTATCCCAGGCTTCCACGCTTTCGACGAATTCCGCGACTTCGGCGCCGTAGGCGCCGATGTTCTGAATCGGTGCCGCGCCGACCGTGCCCGGAATCAGGATGAGGTTTTCCAGGCCGGCATAGCCCT
>CAZMKO010000032.1:0-23350 GCA_964566965.1 uncultured Rhodanobacteraceae bacterium | reverse complement strand
TCCGGGTACTTCACCAGTACGTCGGCCAGCGCGGCGATCTCGTCGCGCGTGTAGACCATGCCGGTGGGATTGGACGGGTTGTTGAACAGGAACACGCGCGGTTTGCCCGACAACGCCTTGTCCAGCTGCGCCGGCGTCAGCTTGTATTTCTGCTCCGGCGGACACGGCAGCGTGGTCACGCGCGCGCCGAGGATCTCGGCGATGTCCATGTAGCTGGTCCAGTAGGGGGTCGGGAAGACGATCTCGTCACCCTCGTCCATCAGCGCTTCGAGCAGGTTGTACAGCACCTGCTTGGCGCCGATGCCCGAAGCGCAGTTCTCGCGCGTGTAGCCATCCAGGCCGATGGCGCGGATGTGCTCCAGGAACGCGTCCAGCATCGCGTCGGCACCCCGGTTGGCACCGTACTGGCCGGAATCGTGCCCGAGCGCTCCGCGCGCCGCCTCGTAGACATGCGCACCGGGCAGGAAGTTGGGCACCCCGATGGAAAAGCTGATGATGTCGCGCCCCTCGCTCTTCAGGCGTCGTGCCAGGCTGGCAATGGCCATGATGGCGCTGGGCCGGGCGCGGCTCATGCGTTGTGCGAGCTTCGGCATGGGATGTTCACCTGTGCGGGGATGATGGCGACAGCCGCTGATTTTATCACGGGCGCGGAACGAGGGCCGGTCGCCACGGTCATGCGCCGCCCCCGCGGGGCAGACCGGAACAGTCGGTACGCCATGACAGGTCTGTCAATCCAGCCCGTGCCGGTGCATGATGACCGCGGGGGAACCAACACCTGGTCTGACGGAGGTAATGATCATGCTTCACTGGTTGTGGATTTTCATCATCGGCCTGATCGTCGGCATCATCGCCAAGTGGATCATGCCCGGCAAGGATCCCGGCGGCTTCATCGTCACCGCCATCATCGGCATCGTCGGCTCGTTCATCGGCGGCGGGCTGGCCAAGTGGATCTTCGGTGCCGGCACCGGCGCTACCGCGGCCGGCGGGGGCGTGGGCGGTTTCTGGGGCTTCGTGCTGGCCGTGATCGGCGCGATCATCCTGTTGTGGTTGTATCGGCTGATCTTCAAGCCGAGGTGATGTCTCGCGACCGGGTGGGGCGTGCCCCGCCCGGTCGGGTTCAACGCATCAGGCGGCGGCGCGGCTTGAAGGGAAGTTTGCCGCGCCAGTATTCGATCAGCACGAATCCGCCCAGCATGCCGCCCAGATGCGCAAAATGGGCCACGCCCGCCTGGGTGCCGGTCACGCCCATCACCAGTTCGACCAGACCGTAGCCGGACACGAACAACCACGCCGGCATCGGAATCGGCGGAATGATCAACATGATCCGCTCATGCGGGAACATCATGCCGTAGGCCAGCAGCACACCGAAGATCGCGCCGGAGGCGCCGATGGTGGGATAGAAGCCATGGGTGAAGAAATACACCACCAGCTCATGACAGACGCCGGCCACCACCAGGCACACGAAGTAGTAGATGAGGAATTCGCGCTGGCCCAGCACGCGCTCGATGGTGCTGCCGAACATCCACAACGCGAACATGTTGAACAGGATGTGCGTGAACCCGCCGTGCATGAAGCCGTAGCTGACCAGCTGCCAGACATGGAAGCCCACCTCGACCACGCCGTTGCTGCCCATGGCCGAATGCACCGCGCCCCACGGCCACAACGCGAAATGCACCAGCAGCGGCTCGGGGAACAGCTGCTGCAGGAGGAACATCGCCACGTTGGCGATCAGCAGTGCGCGGGTGGCGGGAGGGATGTCGAAGGGCATGGCGGTTCCGGTCGCGGCAAACGGGCGGCACGACACGCGCCTGCCGTCTGAATAGGGGAAGTCTCGTGGATGGGTCCCGCCAGAGGCAAGTTCAAGCCGCTTCCGGCATCAGCTCTGGGCCAGGTCGCCCACGCGCCGGGCACCGGCGTAATGCCGTTTCCAGTACGGATTGTTGAGCCGGTCCACGCGGATGGTCTCACCGGTGCGCGGCGCATGGATGAAACGGCCATCATCCAGATAGATGCCGACATGGGTGATGCGCCGGCCCCGGGTGCGGAAAAAGACCAGGTCACCGGGCTCCAGATGGCTGCGGTCGACCGTTTCACCACTGGAAAACTGCAGATGCGCCTGACGCGGGAGCACGATGCCGAGGGCATTGCGGAACACGTAACGCACCAGCCCGCTGCAATCGAACCCGGTGCTGGGCGCATGTCCGCCGTAGCGGTAGCGGATGTCGCGCAGGCTGTAGGCCAGGGTCAGCAGCATGTCGCGCGCTGCGGTCTGGCTGAGCTCGGGCATCTGTTCGGTCTTGCCCGCATTCAGCGACAACCGCGCGTACGAGGCCATGGCGGGAGCCGGCGAGGGCAGCGACGACGGCGCGGGGACGGCAGCGGTACACACGCCGGCAAATAGCCAGCCGGCCGTCGCCAAGGCGAACATCGACAGTCGTCTCGAACCCATGCGGACACTCGATTGCGGGTTGAAAAAAGCCGCCCGCCGGAGTGCGGCGACCGTGTTGGCGCCACACCTTAGCAACTCTTGCCGTCGGCGACGTTTTGTTTTCGTTAAGAAACGTCTGCAACAGGCTGAACATCACGCGTGGCCGGTACGTGGCTTGGGCAATCACCGGCCAGACCGTACAATCGGTTACTTTCCGTTTTTTGCGCGCAACCGTCGCGCGTGCACGCCAAAGGGCAGCCATGGACAAGAGTTTCGAACCCGGCCGGATCGAGTCGACGTGGTACGACTACTGGGACAGCCACGGCTGCTTCAAGCCGTGTGGTCAGGGCGATCCGTACGCCATCCTGCTGCCGCCGCCGAATGTCACCGGCACCCTGCACATGGGCCATGCCTTCCAGCAGACCGTGATGGACATGCTGGTGCGCTACCGGCGCATGCGCGGCGACAAGACGCTGTGGCAGGTCGGTACCGACCACGCCGGCATCGCCACGCAGAAAATCGTGGAAAACCGTCTGGCGGCCGAAAACACCGACAAGCACGCCCTCGGCCGCGAAGCCTTCGTCGAGCGCGTGTGGCAATGGAAGGAGGAATCGGGCTCCACCATCACCCGTCAGATGCGCCGCCTTGGCGCCTCGGCCGACTGGTCGCGTGAGCGTTTCACCATGGACGAGGGCCTGTCGGCGGCGGTGCGCAAGGTGTTCATCACCTGGTATCGCGACGGGCTGATCTACCGCGGCAACCGGCTGGTCAACTGGGACCCGATGCTCGGCACCGCGGTGTCGGACCTGGAAGTGGACAACGTGGAACGCGACGGGCACATGTGGTCGATCCGGTACCCCGTTGCCGATTCGGACGAATCGGTGGTGATCGCCACCACGCGTCCGGAAACCATGCTCGGCGATGTGGCCGTGGCGGTGCACCCCGAGGACGAGCGCTACACGCACTTGATCGGCAAATCGCTCATCCTGCCCCTGGTCCAACGTGAGATTCCGGTCATCGCCGACGATTACGTCGACCGCGAATTCGGCACCGGCTGCGTCAAGATCACCCCGGCGCACGACTTCAACGATGCCGAGGTCGGCAAGCGCCACGACCTCGCGCCGGTCAACATCCTGACCCTGGACGCGAAGATCAACGACGAGGCGCCGGAAGCCTATCGGGGCCTGGACCGCTACGAAGCGCGCAAACGGATCCTGGCCGATCTGGACGCCGCCGGCCTGCTGGTGGACACCCGCCCACACAAGCTGCAGGTGCCGATCAGCCAACGCTCGGAAGCGGTGATCGAGCCGATGCTGACCGACCAGTGGTTCGTCGACCTCACCTCGGACAAGGGTCGCGAGAAGATTTCCGGCCCGGCCCTGGAAGCGGTGACATCGGGCCGTATCAAGTTCGTGCCCGACAACTGGACCAAAACCTACACCCAGTGGCTGGAAAACATCCAGGATTGGTGCATTTCGCGGCAACTCTGGTGGGGGCATCAGATTCCCGCCTGGTATGACGAGGCCGGCAACCTGTTCGTCGGCGAGGACGAGGCCGACGCCATCGCCCATGCCGACGCGGCACCGGTGGGATCACTCACCCGCGACCCCGACGTGCTCGACACCTGGTTCAGCTCGGCGCTGTGGCCCTTCTCCACCCTCGGCTGGCCACTGGACGGGCCGGTGGACGTGGACGGGCACCCGGTTGCCAACTGGCGCGTCGACAAAGTCTTCCTGCCCAGCGCGGTGCTGGTCACGGGCTTCGACATCATCTTCTTCTGGGTGGCGCGCATGGTCATGGCCACCTTGTACTTCACCGGCGAGATTCCCTTCCGCGAGGTCTACATCAACGCCATCGTGCGCGACGCCGAAGGCAAGAAGATGTCCAAGTCCAAGGGCAACACGCTGGACCCGCTGGACCTGATCGACGGCATCGAGCTGGAGCCGCTGGTGGAAAAATCCACCCGCTCGCTGCTGATCCCGCAGGTGCGCGAAAAGGTGGAAAAGCGCATCCGCAAGGAATACCCCGAAGGCATCAACGCCATCGGCACCGACGCCTTGCGCTTCACCTTCGCCGCGCTGGCCAGTTACAGCCGCACCATCAATTTCGACATCTCGCGTGCCGAGGGGTACAAGGCGTTCTGCAACAAGCTGTGGAACGCGGCACGCTTCGTGTTGATGAATGTCGAAAACCCTCTCCCCCTGGGAGAGGGTGGCGCGAATGCGCCGGGTGAGGGTTCGGGCGAAGCGTCATCTTCCGCTCCGGCCGAGCCCACACCCCAAACCCGCTCCCCGGGGGGGGGGGGGTCCCCCAAGCCCGGGTCCGAGGGGGGGCGGGGGGTACAGTCACGGCGCAAGCCCACCCTGGGCGAGGTCGACCGGCATTTCGTCACCTACCGTTTCGACCACCTGGCGCAGGCATTGTACGAGTTCGTGTGGAACGACTACTGCGACTGGTTCCTGGAGCTGACCAAGCCCGCGCTCAACGGCGCCGATGCCGAGGCCGCGGCATCCACCCGACACACCCTGCTGACGGTGCTGGAAACGGTGCTGCGCGCGCTGCACCCGGTCATTCCGTTCATCACCGAGGAAATCTGGCAACAGGTCGCGCCGAAGCTCGATATCGCCGGCGACACCCTGATGACGCAATCCTGGCCCGACACCGGGGCCATCACCGAGGATGCGGCCGCCGCCGCCGACATCGAATGGCTCAAGGCCGTGCTGACCGGCGTGCGCCGCATCCGCGCCGAGATGAACATCGCCCCCGGCAAGCCGATCGCCCTGCTGTTCGCCGACGGCGACAGCGGAGATCGTCGCCGCGCGACACAGTTCGGCGATTCGCTGGCCTTCCTCGGCCGCCTCGAGTCGCAGCGCTGGCTGGACGGCGACGACACGGAACCGGCTTCGGCCGTATCCGTGGTCGGCAAGCTGCGCGTGCTGATTCCACTGGCCGGGCTGATCGACATGGATGCGGAAAAGGCGCGCCTGACCCGCGAGATCGAGCGTGTGGAAAAGGAAATCCGCAAATGCGAGGGCAAGCTCGGCAACGCGCGCTTCGTCGACAACGCCCCGGCCGCCGTAGTCGAACAGGAACAACAACGCCTGCGCGACTGGAGCGTGCAGCTGGACGCGCTGCGCGAGCAGCACCGGCGCCTGGCCTGAGCGCGTCGAAAACCCCGGCCGCCGACCCGATCCGGAATGCGGCGATGCCGGGGTCATCGCGGCCATCGGCCGCGATGACTGCCGGTCACTGCCGGTCACTGCAGATCGACCTGCCTGTTACCCCAACAGGTCGTTCAACACTTCGGCCAGCCGTTTGCCGGCCATGCGCAGGCGCTTGTCGGCCACGGGCAGCTCGCGTTGCACGTAATCCTTGCCGATCTTGTGGCCACGCGGGTAGATGCCGCGGGTGATGCGGCACGATTCCTCGGCCCAGCGCACCGGCGCCGCACGTCCGGTGGCGTCACCCGGTGTCGTGACGGCACCTTTGCGGGACAGGAAATCGGCATATTTTTTCCAGCGCAGATGACGCGTGTACAACATGCCCGAATCCCACACCCGATGCAGGTTGGACCCCTTGCCCTCGAACTGCACCTGGTACCCGTTGCCGCCGGCATCATGCCGGTAGCCGGCGTGCAGCGGCTGATGCACATCGCCAATGAAGTGCACCACGAAGATCAACGCCTCCAGGCGCTCGGCATCGGAAAGGCCGGAGTCGGCCAGACGCGCCTCGTAGTGACGAATGCCCTCCACCACGCATGCCCCCTCCCGGCAGTCGCGCGGCGGCTGATAGTCGCAATCGCGGTTGCCGAAGTTGATGTAGTGCCACGTGCGGGTGCGCTTCCACAAGGCCTTGTATTTCGGTTCATGCCGGATCTCGTCCGGCCAACTGGCCACATCCGCCAGCGCATGCGCACCGCGCACGGCCAGCAGGTGCTGCACCTCGGCGCGCGCCTTGGGCGTCAACTGGCGCCAGGCCAGCTCGGCCACGACGCGATGGCCCAGCGGTCCCCAGGCCAACGCCGCCGGCGCGGCCAGTACGAGAGAAAGACAGGCCGCGATGGCCAGACGACGCAGCAACATGGACAACCCCGGGTTCGATCGACGTGAACCGGCGCAGTATCCCACCATGCCGGTGCCGGCGCATCCCGGCGCCGGCGGCACGCAACGGCCTTTCATACTAGAATCGGCCACGCACTTCGCCGGCCGTCCGCGGCCACATCCCCATCGACATGCTTTCGGAGGACGCTGTCCCATGGCCATCAAGGTCGCCATCAACGGTTACGGTCGCATCGGCCGCAATGTGCTGCGCGCACTGTACGAATCCAATCGCACCCACGAAATCCAGATCGTTGCCATCAACGACCTGGGCGATGCCGAAACCAATGCGCATCTGACCCAGTACGACACCGCCCACGGCAAGTTTCCGGGCGAGGTCGGCGTCGAGGGCGGCGATCTGGTGGTCAACGGCGACCACATCAAGGTCTGCGCCGAGCGCGATCCCGCCAAGCTGCCCTGGGGCGAACTGGGTGTCGACGTGGTACTGGAATGCACCGGCCTGTTCCGTTCCAAGGAAAAGGCTTCGGCGCACCTCGCCGCCGGCGCGCGCAAGGTGATCATCTCCGCGCCCGGCGCCAAGGACGTGGACGGCACCTTCGTGATGGGCGTCAACGACGACCAGCTCAGCGCCTCGCACGAGGTGATCTCCAACGCCAGCTGCACCACCAACTGCCTGGCGCCGCTGGCCAAGGTGCTGCACGAAAAGATCGGCATCGTGCACGGCCTGATGACCACCATCCACGCCTACACCAACGACCAGGTGCTGACCGACGTCTACCACTCGGACCTGCACCGCGCCCGCTCGGCCACGCACAGCCAGATCCCGACCAGCACCGGCGCCGCGGCGGCGGTGGGCCTGGTGCTGCCGGAGCTGAACGGCAAACTGGACGGTTTCTCCATGCGCGTGCCGGTGATCAACGTGTCGGTGGTTGACCTCACCTTCACCGCCTCGCGCGAAACCACCAAGGAAGAAATCGACCAGGCCATCAGCGAAGCGGCCAATGGCCCGCTGAAGGGCATCCTGGGCATCAACAAGAAGCCGCTGGTGTCGATCGACTTCAACCACAACCCGGCCTCCAGCACCTACGATGCCACCCAGACCCGCGTGCTGGACGGCACCCTGGTCAAGGTGCTGTCGTGGTACGACAACGAGTGGGGTTTCTCCAACCGCATGCTGGACATGACGGTGGCCCTGGTCAACGCCAAGTAACGCTGCCGGCCCATGCAGGGCCGGCCACAGCGCAGTAAAGTGGAAGCCGCGCGCCCCGGGCGCGCGGCTTTTCTTCGCGGCGGTTTCCGCCGACACCGCGGCCGCCCGGTACCGGACGAAGGATACGACCATGGCCATCATCTTCATCCCCGGCATCAAGGGCACCGAGCTGATCGACGCCTACGCGCTGGACCACCCCGGCGCATGGCCACGCGAGGGCGCCCTGCCCGGCGACATGATCGCCGACCCGCGCCGCTTCTCGCTGGCGCCCGGCGACGCCGGTGCCGCGCACCGTCTCGAGGCCGGTCGCGTCGTGGCGCGCCTGTGCGCCCCGCTGATCCACACGCTGCGGGCCACGTTGGCGCCCCGTCCGGTACACGCATTCGGTTACGACTGGCGTCAGCGTCTGGAGGACTCGGCGCGGCGTTTGTGCCTGTTCATGGACGAGATCGTCGAGCACGAGCGGCGCGCCGGACGTCCCGGCACCCTGGGCTTCGTGACCCATTCGATGGGCGGCCTGCTGCTGCGTTCGGCACTGACCCTGCGCCAACGCACCGACCCGTTCGAGGGCATCGACCGCGTGGTGTTCATCGCACCGCCGTTTCGCGGCGCCCTCGGTTCCACCTTTGCCCTGGTCGCCGGCGAGACCGACGAATGGCTCGGCATCGGCCCGGCCTACCGCAAGATCGCGCGAAGTTTTCCGGCCGTGTACCAGATGACCCCGTCATGGCCCGGCGCGGCCCACAACGAGGACGGCACCGCGCTGGACCTGTTCGACGCCGCCACCTGGCAGGCCGGCGTAGCCCGGGGCACCAGCTTCCGCGCGGACCTGCTGCGCGACGCCGAAGCCTTCGTGCGCGGCCCGGCGGCCCGCCATGGCGGGCACAGCGCGGCCCCCATGCTCGACGATGCCGCGCTCGCGGGCGCCGCCGACAAGGTGCTGGTCGTCTGCGGCAGCGGCGAACCCACCCCCACGGCCCTGCCGGTGCTGACACGCAACGCGCCGCATCCGAACTGGTTCGACTTCGAACACATGCGCATGGACCCCCTCGGCGACGGCCGGGTGGCCCTGCGCAGCGCCGCCGTGCCCGGCGTGCCGCTGGCGGCATTCCGTGACACCGGCCTGCACGCGGTAACATGCCGGGACGATCGCGTCATCGCGCTGACGTCGTCGTGGCTGGCGGGCCGTGGGGCGCCCCGCCTCGCGCCACGCACCCCCGACGAACCGGTGAGCCGCGACATGGGGCACTTCAGCGCCTGGAACGGCACTCTCGACAGCCTGGCCGACCACGTCGCCTGAACCGCCGACACCGGCCATTGCGACAAACCACCGCGCCTGGCCCGCGATGCCCGCCGTCATAATTGATCCACATCAGAAGCGCGTTCCATTCCGCCACCGACAATAAGTCCATGGACACCAAAACGTTCGATCTTTCACTGAAAGGCACCACCGGCACGCCGGCACCGGCGCTGGTCAACGAATCACTGCCGTTGCAGACGGAAACCTACAACGACAAGGTGGTGCGCCAGTTCGTGCTGGGCACCGTCGTGTGGGGCATCATCGGCATGAGCGTGGGCCTGCTGGCGGCCGCGCAGCTGGCCTGGCCGGCGCTCAACTTCGACACTTCGTGGCTGACCTTCAGCCACATCCGGCCCGACCACACCTTCGGCGTGATCTTCGCCTTCGGCGGCAACGCGCTGATCGGCACCTGCCTGTACGTGGTCCAGCGCACCACGCACGCGCGGCTGGCGTTCAACCGGCTGGCGGCATTCGTGTTCTGGGGTTGGCAGCTGGCCTGCGTGCTGTCCATGGTGACGATGCCGCTGGGCCTGACCCAGAGCAAGGAATACGCCGAGCCGGAGTGGTGGATCGACATCCTGATCGCCGTGGTCTGGGTGAGCTACGGCGTGGTGTTCTTCGGCACCCTGGCACGCCGGCGCATCCGCCACATCTACGTGGCCAACTGGTACTACGGCGCCTTCATCATCGCCGTGGGCCTGCTGCACGTGGTCAACAACCTGGCGGTGCCGGTGTCCTGGACCAAGTCCTACCCCATCTACGCCGGCGTGGTCGACGCCATGGTGCAGTGGTGGTACGGCCACAACGCGGTGGCGTTCTTCCTCACCGCCGGCTTCCTGGGCATGATGTACTACTTCGTGCCGCGCCAGGCACAGCGCCCGTTGTGGAGCTACCGCTTCTCGATCGTCAATTTCTGGGCGCTGATTTCGGTCTACATGTGGGCCGGCGCGCACCATCTCATGTACACGGCGCTGCCGGACTGGACGCAGTCGGTGGGCATGGCCTTCTCGCTGGTGCTGCTGATGCCCAGTTGGGGTTCGGCCGCCAACGGCCTGATGACCTTCCAGGGTGTGTGGCACAAGCTGAAGACCGACCCGGCCGTGAAGTTCATGGTGCTGGCGCTGGTGTTCTACGGCGCCTCCACATTCGAGGGTTCGATGATGGCGGTCAAGAGCGTCAATTCGCTCTCGCATTACACCGACTGGACCATCGCGCACGTGCATTCCGGTTCGCTGGGCTGGGTGGCGATGATCACCATCGGCTCCATCTACGCCATGGCCCCGCGCCTGTTCGGGCATCGCAAGATGTACTCGATCACGCTGATGAACGTGCACTTCTGGCTGCACACCGCCGGCACGCTGCTGTACGTGCTGTCGATGTGGGTCTCGGGCGTCACCGCGGGCGAAATGTGGCGCGCGCGTCTGCCGGACGGCTCGCTGGCCTATTCGTTCCTGGAAAGCCTGATGGCCATCCGGCCGTTCTACGTCACACGCTGGCTGGGAGGCCTGCTGATCGTCGCCGGCATGTGGGTAATGGCCTGGAACATGTGGGTGAGCGCGCGTGACGCGCGCCGGGAAGGCGTCAAGCCGGTACCCGTGCCCATTCCCGAGCCGGACCCGAACCAGCATCCGTCCCCGCTTCCCCCGTCCGGCTCGCGCGGCGAGCCCGGCCTGGCCTGAGGAAAACCGTCATGGCCTACAAGCATTTCGAATTCATCGAGAAACACGCCGGCATGCTCGGTATCTGCACCGCGATCATGGTGTCGCTGGGCGGTCTGGCGGAGATCACGCCGCTGTTCGTGCACGCGCACCAGATCAAGCCGCCGGCCGACGTCAAGCCGTACGATCCGCTGCGCCTGGCCGGCCGCGACGTGTACGTGCGCGAGGGCTGTTACCTGTGCCATTCGCAGATGATCCGGTCGCTGAGCTTCGAGACCCAGCGCTACGGACATTTTTCCACCGCCGAGGAATCGGCCTACGACCGCCCGTTCCAGTGGGGCTCCAAGCGCACCGGCCCGGATCTGGCCCGTGTCGGCGGCAAGTACTCGGACCAGTGGCAGTACATGCACCTGATGGATCCGCGTTCGGTGGTGCCCGAATCGAACATGCCGCAGTATGACTGGCTGGCCGCGCAAAAGATCGACGCCGCCGACATCCAGGCACGCATGAAGGTGCTGCGCAAACTGGGCGACCCGTACAGCGACGCCGACATCGCCTCGGCACCGAAGGCCGTCGAAGGCAAGACGGAAATGGACGCGCTGATCGCCTATCTGCAGGGCCTGGGCATCGACAACGTGCCCAAGGCCGAACGCGAGAAGCGCCTGGCCGAGCTGGCCAAGGGGCAGACGCCATGAGCGACATCTGGGGTCACATCATCGGCGTGATCACGGTGGTCATGATGGTCACGTTCATCGGCATCTGGATCTGGGCCTGGCGCAAGCAGCACAAGCCCACCTTCTCGCGCCTCGCCCGCATTCCCATGGAGGACGAGCTCGAAGGCCATGCCAACGACGAGGACAAGCAGGCATGATGATCGAAACGACAGAATGGTCCATGAGCCCGGGCTGGTCGCTCTGGGTGATGTTCCTGGTGGTGCTCAACCTCGGCATCACGCTGATGCTGTTCCTGTGGGGGCCGCGCGCGCATATCCCCACCGCGAAGGACGGTACCACCGGCCATGCCTGGGCCGGCGGCGCCATCCGCGAGGGATTGCACCGTCTG
Organism: uncultured Rhodanobacteraceae bacterium; assembly: GCA_964566965.1. GTDB lineage: Bacteria > Pseudomonadota > Gammaproteobacteria > Xanthomonadales > Rhodanobacteraceae > Oleiagrimonas. The sequence continues at coordinate 11,634 of CAZMKO010000032.1, read as the reverse complement.
CCGCTGTGGTGGCTGCTGTTGTCCGGCGCGATGTTCGTGGCCGCTTTCATCTACCTGTACCTGTACCCGGGTTTCGGTGATCGCAAGGGTGCACTGAACTGGACCGCGCACGGGCAGTGGGCCGAGGCGCACGCCAGCAACCGCGCCAAACTCGACAGTCTGGAAGCGCGCTTCGACCTGTACAGCGTCGAGCAGCTGTCGCACGACGACCAGGCGGTGCAGATGGGCGAGCGCCTGTTCGGCGACAACTGCGCCGCTTGCCACGGCTATGCCGCCAGCGGCAACCCGGCCTTGGGGGCGCCCGACCTCACCGACGACGTGTGGTTGTACGGCGGCGACGGCAAGGCCATCACCACCACCATCCACGACGGTCGCAACGGCGTGATGCCGGCCTGGAACGCGCTGGGCGAGGACAACGTCGACAACCTGGTGCAATACGTGCTCAGCCTGTCCGGCCGCGACCACGATGCCGCCAAGGCCAAGGCTGCCGAGCCGATCTTCACGTCCACCTGCGCGGCGTGCCATGGTGCCGACGGCACCGGCAACCAGGCGCTGGGCGCACCCAACCTCACCGACGATGTGTGGCTGCACGGCAGCAGCGAAGCCGACATCCACAAGACCATCCACGACGGCCGCGAAGGCCACATGCCGAACTGGGACAAGCGCCTGACCGCCAGCCAGATCCACGTACTGGCCGCCTACGTCTACCGCATCTCCCACCAGGGCCATGAAAAAGCCGAATGACACATCCGGACCGCACCGCGACCGCTGGTACCACCAGCCCATCGCCTGGCTCGGCATCGCCATCACGCTGATCCTCATCGGCGCCTGCGTGTGGACGGTGATGATCAGCCTGCGCTACACCGACACCCGCATGCACGGCGACACACCGACGGTGCTGGGCGTACCGGCCACCGGCGGCAGTGCACCAACGCCATGAACGGTTCCCACGCCATCTGGACCCGCCCGGCGTTGTGCGACCAGGTGCAACGCCGCCGCCACGACGGCCAGACCGAGATCGTGCTGGCCGTCGTGGACCTGTCCACGGCCTGGCAAGCGCTGCGCCTTGAGCAGTTCCTGCGCACGGTACCGGGCATGCGCCGCGTGGATGTCGACCGTGCCGCACGCCGCGTGCGCCTCACCCGCGACGCCTCGCAAAGCGACATTCCGCGATTGCTCGACACCTGTCGGCAAGCCGGGCTGCAAGCCGACCCCCTGCACCGCGACGCACTCGACGACGAGGCGCGCCACGAGGCCGACCAGGCCTTGAAGCGTTTGCTGGTGGCCGGCATCTTCGGCATGCAGGCGATGATGTTCGCGCTGGTGCTGTACCTGGATGTGGTCGATGCGGTCGACGCCACCACCATTCAGCTGTTCCGCTGGCTCGGGCTGCTGGCGGCGACACCGGTGGTCTGCTACGCCGCCGTGCCCTTCTTCCGTCACGCCCTGGCCGACCTGCGCGCCGGGCGCCCCGGCATCGACGTGCCGGTGGCGCTGGCCGTGGTGCTGATCTACGCAGCCAGCCTGTGGACGACTCTGCAGGGGCACGGCGAAACCTGGTTCGACTCGGTCAGCATGCTGGTGTTCGTGTTGCTGCTCGGGCGCTACCTGGAATTGCGGGCGCGCCATCGCCACCGGGCCATGGGCCTGGCCGCCGCGCACGCGGTACCGCTGACGGCCGAGCGACGCGGCCCCGACGGCACACCGCGCACGGTGGCCGTGGCCGAGCTGGTGCCGGGCGACCGCATCCATGTCGCCGAAGGCAGTGTGGTGCCCGTCGACGGTCTGCTGGTCGATGCCGAGGCCCACCTCGACGCGTCACTGCACAGCGGTGAATCGCGGACCCGCACCTGCCGCCGTGGCGACCCGGTCGCCGCCGGCTGTGTGGCCATGGACGGCCCGCTGCAACTGCGCGTCAGCCGCACCGGCGCCACCAGCAGCCTGGCGCGCCTGCACGCCCTGACCCGCGACGCGCAACGCCACCAGGCCGCCGCCAGCCGCCACGACGCCGCCGTCCCCTGGTTCATTCGCGGCATTCTCACCCTGGCCACCGCCACCCTCGCCTTCTGGCTGTGGCGCGACCCGACGCGCGCGTTCGATGCCACCGTGGCGGTCCTGGTGGTGGCCTGCCCCTGCGCCTTCGCCCTGGCGGCGCCGGCCACATTGACCCGTGCCATGGCGATGTTGGCCCGCCGCGGCGTGCGCGTGACTCGCCCGCAGGCACTGGCCTCCATGGCCCGTGTGGATCGGGCCATGTTCGACAAGACCGGCACGCTGACCCGGCCCCATGTCGACGACGCCGATGTCCAGCTGCACGGCACCATGCCATCCGCCGCGGCCTGGCGCGTGGCCGTGGCGCTGGCGCGCGAAAGCAGCCACCCGCTGGCGCGTGCGCTGGCCCGCCCGCGCGCCGACCTGTCGGCGCCGGTCGCCGAGGCGGTGAGCGTGGTGCCGGGCCACGGCATCGAAGGTCGGGTCGACGGACGGTGCTATCGCCTGGGCCGCCCGCCCGCCGGTCACGCCGACGACGGCAACGCCCTCTGGCTCAGCGACGACACGAGCCCGCTGGCAGCCTTCCGCCTGGATGAAGTGCCGCGCCCCGGCGCGCGCGGCACCTGTGATGCGCTGCGCGAGGACGGCATCGCCATCGAACTGTCCAGCGGCGATGCCCCGCAACGGGTGGCGGCGCTGGCGGCACGGCTGGGCATCCGGCGCTGGCACGCCCGGCAGCTGCCGCGGGACAAACACGCCCGCGTGCGCCACTGGCAGGAACACGGCCATACCGTGCTGGTGGTCGGCGACGGCAACAACGACGCGGCGGCGCTGGCCGCCGCGGATGTCTCGGCAAGCCTGGTCGGCGCCACCGATCTGGCCCGTCAACACACCGACCTGCTGCTGGAGGACCGCCTGGATGGCCTGGTGCTGGCCCGGCACATGGCCCGGCGCGCACGCCGCACGCTGCGGCAAAACCGTGGCTGGGGACTGGCCTGGAACCTGCTCGCCGTCCCCTTCGCGGCCATGGGCATGATCCCGCCATGGCTGGCCGCCCTGGGCATGTCCACCAGTTCGCTGATCGTGGTGCTGAACGTGCTGCGCATGCGCCCGGGCCAAGACTCCCGTCCACCGTCCCCGGACAACCGTCCGGCACGCTTCGGGGAGCACGCGGCATGAATGCGCTGATCATCCTCATACCGGTCACGCTGGTACTGGTCAGTTTCGCGGTCGGCCTGTTCTTCTGGGCCGTCCGCCACGACCAGTTCCGCGATCTCGATACCCCGGAAATTCTTCCCCTGCTCGACGACGATACGGACACGGCTTCCCGCGAAGCCGTCGACGACGACGCCGGGTCATCCCACCAGAAGGAGACTTCGCCATGAAACGTCAACTGATCGCCCTCGCCCTCCTCGGCTTTGCCGCCGCACCGTTGTGGGCCGCCGACAACTGCGGCACGACCATCGAGGGCAACGACATGATGCAGTACAACAAATCCGAGATCAGCGTGCCGGAGAGCTGCGACACGTTCACCGTCACCCTCGAGCACACCGGCAAGCTGCCGCGCGCGGCCATGGGCCACAACTGGGTGTTGACCAAGGCATCCGACGAAAAGGCCGTGCTCGCCGACGGCGCCAAGGCCGGCGTGGACAACGACTACGTCAAATCCGACGACGAGCGCATCATCGCCCATACCAAGCTGATCGGTGGCGGCGAGTCCGACAGCGTCACTTTCGACACCAGCACGCTGAAGGACGGCCCGTTCACCTACTTCTGCTCGTTCCCCGGCCACGAGGCGCTGATGCACGGTACGCTGAGCGTCGAGTGACAAGCGCCGGACCTCCGGCAACATCAAGCGAAAAAACGGCCCGGAACACGCCGGGCCGTTTCCGCATCCCGCATCCCGGGTCCCGTCACCCCCGCTTCAAAAGCGGCAGCTTGTCCGGCATGCCATCCCACAAGTCCGCCCCCTCCAGCGCGTCGATGCGCTCGGTCAGCACCGGCCAGGTGGGCGCAAGCTCGGCATTGATGGCAAGATAGCCTTCCTGCCCGGCAGGCACATCGGCTTCGTGGAAAATCGCACCCACCGGGCATTCGTCCACGCACAGGGTGCAATCGATGCATTCGTCGGGATCGATGACGAGGAAGTTGGGACCGGCATGAAAGCAGTCGACCGGACAGACCTCCACACAATCGGTGTATTTGCAGTTGATGCAGTTGTCGGTCACTACGTGGGTCATGGTGCGTACTCCGCTGTCGCGCACCCTGCACTGTGAACCGGCCGCCGCATGAACGTCATGACCCAAGTCAGCCAACCGCAAGCCGTCACGCCTTATCCTTGCCCCCATGATCACCTCCCTGCTCACATCACCGGAAGCCGCCACCCTGGACGAAGCCCACATCGCCCGGCTGGTTGACCGTTTCTATGACAAGGTGCAACAAGACGACCTGATCGGTCCGGTGTTCAACGCCGTGGTGGACGACTGGGACGAACACAAGGCGCTGCTGACCCGTTTCTGGTGCTCGGTGGCGCTGCGCGCCGGCACGTATCGCGGCAATCCGATGGGCAAGCACAAACCGCTGCCGATCGGCCGCGAGCATTTCGAACGCTGGCTGGATCTGTGGCGGCAGACCGTCCCCGACATCATGGACGAGGATGCCGCCGCCCTCATGATCGACTATGCCAACCGCATCGGCCGCGGCCTGCGCATGGGCATGGGGCTCGGCGACCGCCCGCGCGGCCGCGACCTCGGCATTCCCATGTACGAAGCGCGCAAGTAGGCCGCCCCGGCCACCGGTACCGGACACGGCGGGCCGGGGCCAACCCGGTCTCACATGCTCTCAAAGCTTGTGAAAAATCGGACCGCCGTAGCGGGAATGCCGCTCGGCGATTTTTTCACACGCTCTCAGCCCAGGGCCTTCAGTGCGGCATCGTAGTCCGGCTCCTCGGCGATCTCGCCGACCAGCTGGCTGTGCAGCACCTTGTCGTCGGCATCCAGCACCACCACCGCGCGGGCGGCCACACCGGCCAGCGGACCGTCGGCGATGGCCACGCCGTAGTCCTTGAGGAATTCGCGGCCGCGCATCGTCGACAGCGTGGTCACGTTGTCCAGCCCCTCGGCGCCACAAAAACGGCCCTGCGCGAACGGCAGGTCGGCCGAGATACACAGCACCACGGTGTTGTCGAGCTGGCCGGCCAGCTCGTTGAAGCGACGCACGGACGCCGCGCACACGCCGGTGTCGACGCTGGGGAAGATGTTCAGGATCTTGCGCTTGCCGGCGAAGTCGGACAACGACACGTCGGCCAACTCGCCGTTGACCAGGCGGAAACCCGGCGCCTTGGCACCGACGGCCGGTACCTGCCCGTCGACGGTGACGGGTTTTTCGTGGAACGTGACAGTGGACATGGAAACCTCCAGGGGTCAGAGAAAAAACATGGCCTTGGCCAGGAAAACGATACCGATCATCAACGCCAGCACGACGCGATGGGTATGGCGAAAGCGGCACACGCTCATGCGCCCGCGCAGCATCGCCCACATGGTAGCGACGAACACCCCCAGCACGCCAAAGGCCAGAAACACCTTGGCCAGCAGCAGGTGCCCGAAATGCGTGTTGACGCAGGTGAAACCGTCGCAGCGCACATTGAACAGATAGAAACCGCTCAGGAACAGCAGGGCCACCACCACCGGCATGAAGCGGCGCACCCGCGCCATCACGGCCTGCTCGATACGCTGCATCATCGCCACCTCGACATGCCGGTGCAGCGATTCCAGCACCGCCACCTCGAACACCACGGCGCCGACGAAGATGATGGCGCACGACAAGTGGATCAATTCGATCCATGGATACCATGTGGTCACGGCGACACGCCCGGATGAGAACGCGTGTCATTATGCGCCGTCGCACCGCGACGGCGCCTGACCTGGATCAGGACAACCACAGCAGCGCGCCGGCCGGCTGGTGCGTCAACGCCACGCTGACGATGAACCCGAACACCACCAGCGCCGCCACGAAGAATCCGGCGCGGACGGCGCGTGTGCGTCCACGCCGCAACGCGAACACGCCCAGCACGATGTACACCACCAGCAGCAGCACCTTCACCGTCAACCAGGCCTGCACGAAGGGGTACTGGTGGATGATCAACGTCAACGCGATGGCGGCGGCCAGCAGCGTGCTGTCGATCACGTAGGAAAGCCGTTTCACCACCTTGTGGTTGGCCAGCGGCAAGTCGCCCAGCATCAGGCAACCGCGCACGGCAAACAGGCTCCCCGACAGCACCACGCAGGTCACGTGCAGGTGCAGAATCTGCAGATACCATGCGGCCAGCACGGCTTATCCCGCCTTGCCGTCGCGGCGCGGCGTGAGATAGATCCAGGCCCCGCGCAACACCCAGGGCAGGAACGCCACCAGCCAACCGATGCCGGCGACCACCAGCCACAAATACATGTCCGAGGCCGTCTCCGCCAGGATGCGCACCACCGCCACGACCTGCAGCAGCCATACGCACAACCAGGGCACGAAACCCATCTCAAGCGGACGCCCCGAGTGGCCATGGGTCACGCGCGTGACCATGCCCACCAGCATCGAGCCGAAAAAGCCGATCGCCAGCGCATGCAACGGGGCCCTGCCCAGCACCATCGGCCCGCCCGCCGCCAGCACGATGTCCTGCACGGAAAACAGGATGAACGCCACCGGCAACCAGGCGAATGCCAGATGCAGCACACCCAGCAAGCCGGGCCGGGTGGCCCGCCACGGCTGCCACTTGACGGCATGCCAGGCGAATACCGCGGCCAACGGCACGTCGGCCAGCACCCGCCAGGCCAACAATCCGCGCCACTCCAGCAGGAAATGCAGCACCAGCAAGGCCCACACCACCGGCAAGGTCCAGCCGGGCCGATACATCTCGTAGCCGGCGCCCTGACGCAGCAGGATGTTGCGCGTGAAAAACGGCAACATGCGATGGCACACCGTGACGTAGATCGGCAACAGGAAAAGATACGTGCCCAGCTTCACGGAAAACCAGCCCCAACGGGCCGGCAGCAGGCCCGTCAGCACCGCCACCCAGGCCGCCAGCCCAAGGGTGCCAACCGTGAAGGCAGCCAGGCACGACCAACCGTGCTTGTTGCGGTTCTCCGCGCGCGCCAGCACACCGGCCAGGGTCGCCACCCCGATCAGGTAGCCGGCCAGCATCAACACGTAGCCCAGGGTCATCAGCGACGGCAGGCCGAGGTAGCCGACATTGGCCAGCACATAGCCGGCCAGTACCCCGCCGGCGACCGGCAGGTAGCGCCGCGGCGGCACCACCGGGCCGTCCATCCAGCGCGGGAACGTGGTCATCAGGAAGCCGAACATGAACAACGGAAACAATCCGTACTGGATGGCCATGGCATGCGCCCAACCCGGCGGTATCCGCACCGGTTGCGGCCAGTGATTCCAGCCGAAACGGATCGACGCCAGTTCCAGCGTCCACCACAGCATGGTCAGTATCACCGCCACCGTGCCGGCCAGGAACAACGGACGATGCGGCGCCGCCGCCAACAGGCGCGGCAGACCGGCCGGCACGTCTTCACGATGGGATGAGGATGGCAACATGACCGCAATGTAGAGACAAACAGCCCTCATGATGCACCCGTCCCGTCATGGCAGCACTGATCCAGGTCACGCCGCAGCAGGCGGGTGATTTTTTCACATGCTCTCAGCGGTTGAGGACGCAACGCGCGCGTTCGCGCAGTGCACCCGGATCCAGGATTTCCACATGCCGCCCGTCGATCCGCAACAGGCCCTGCTCACGGAAGCGTCCCAGTACACGACTGACGGTCTCGGCCGCCAGGCGCAGATAATTGGCGATGTCGGCCCGCGACATGCTCAGACGGAACTTCGTGTCGGACATGCCGCGCAACGCGTAGCGTTCGCCCAGATCGACCAGGAACGCCGCCATGCGCTCGTCGGCGGTATGGTCGCCGGCCAGCAACGAGGCGGTGCCAAGCTCCTTGCTGAGCATGCGGAACAGATGCTGTTGCACGCTCGGTACGCGCGCGGCCAGGGCACTCATGGCCGGGAACGAGAAGCGGCAGAACTCGGTCGGTTCCAGCGTCACCGCGTCGCAGGGAAACTGTTCGGGGTAGATGGCATTGAGCCCGACCACCTCGCCGGGCAGATAAAAACCCAGCACCTGTTCGCGGCCATCGGCATCGACCATCACTGTTTTGACCATGCCCGAGCGCACCGCGTAGATGGCACGGAACGGATCGCCCGTGCGGAACACGTGCGTGCCCGGCTCGAACGGCCCGGTGTGTTCCACCAGACAATGCAGGTCGTACAGGTCGCGCTTGCCGTAGCCCGCGGCGACGCACGCGTTGGAAAACGCGCACGACGAGCAGAACGTGCTTTCATCGCCGTCGTTGGTGATCGGCTTGACCGGAGAACGGGACGATGGGGACGAGTGACTGTTGTGCATGGTTGGCTAGTCGCGGACCGCAATGTCCATGATACGTCAGCGCACCGTCGCGGTGCAGTACCACGGACGCCCGCCCGTCCGGGCGGCACCGCGCCGCGCGGCACGGAAAACAGCCGCGCGGACGAACCGCGCGGCGGGAGACGGCTCAGCGTCCGAGCGGCGCGATACGCTGCTCGATGGCCCCGAAGATGCTGTGTCCGTCGGCATCGGTGATCTCGATGCGCACCTTGTCGCCAAACTTCAGGAACGGCGTGGTCGGCTCGCCGTCACGCAGCTTTTCCACCGTGCGCTGTTCGGCCAGGCAGGACGCGCCCAGCGAGGTGTCCTGGTTGGCGATGGTGCCCGAACCGATGATGCAGCCGGCCGCCAGCGGACGCGTCTTGGCGGCATGCGCCACCAGCTGACCGAAGTTGAACTGCATGTCCACGCCGCAATGCGCCTCGCCCAGCCATTTTCCGTTGAGTTGCGTGCGCATGGGCAGGTGCAGCTTGGTGTCCTTCCACACATCACCCAGCTCGTCGGGCGTGACGAATACCGGCGACAGCGCCGAGCGCGGCTTGGACTGCAGGAAGCCGAAGCCCTTGGCCAGCTCGCCCGGAATCAGGCCGCGCAGGCTGACGTCGTTGACCAGACCGATCAGCTGGATGTGACCCGCGGCTTGCTCCGGCGTGGCATGCATGGGCACATCATCAGTCACCACCACGATCTCGGCCTCCAGATCGATGCCGTAGTCCTCGCTGGGCACAATCACATCGTCGTGCGGCCCCAGGAAGCCGGCGCTGGTGGCCTGGTACATCAGCGGATCGGTGTAGAAGCTTTCCGGCACCTCGGCGCCGCGCGCCTTGCGCACGCGCTCGACGTGCGGCAGGTAGGCGCTGCCGTCGCAGAACTCGTAGGCGCGCGGCAACGGCGCGGCCAGCTTGTCGATGTCGAGGTCGAACGCGCCTTCGGCCTTGCCGGCCTGCAGGTCGTCGAACAGGGCATTGAGGCGCGGCGCCGTGTTCGACCAGTCGTCCAGCGCCGCCTGCAGGGTCGGCGCGATGCCGGCGGCCTTGGCCGCGCGCGTGAGGTCGCGGCTGACGACGATCAGCGTGCCGTCGCGGCCGCCTTCTTTGAGACTTGCAAGTTTCATGGGGACTCCGTGATTCGGGATTTTCGGGATTCGGAATTCAATTTCGCGGCCAAGTGTAATGCCGCGTGCCCGTCACGCCGGGGAACCCGCGATGACGAGCGTGCGTCCATGCGCTCAGCTGCATCCCTCGATGTAATCGACCTGCGGCGGTACGCCGGCATGCCAGCTGTCGACCCTGCCGTCGGCGCCGATCTCGAACACCAGCACGCCGTTGCCGCCGGCATGTTCGACGCGCAGGTACTTGCCACCCGGCACGTACTTGTGCGGCCGTTCGGTGACATGCGGATAGAGCTCGCGGACCTGCCCGGCGCGCATGCCGACCTTGCCACCGCCCGGCGCCGCCTGCTTCGCGGTGCCGACGTCGTAGCGCACGAAACGGCCGTGCTCGAACATGAAGGCGAAGTCGGCCGGCACCTTCACCCGCTGCGGCCACAGGTAAAAGCATGCCTGTCCGTCCCGGCCCTGCAACTTGCCCTGCCAGGCCGCGCGGAAGGCCGCTTCGTCCATGCCGAAGCGCACGTCGCCGTAACCGTCGTAGCGGGCCGGCGTTCGCGGCGTGTCTCGCGCTTGCGGTTCCGCGGCGGCCGCCGTTGCCGGCGCGGCGGTCGAGGCGGCAGCGGGCGCCGGGTCGGACGACGGCGCCCCGCACGCGCCGAGCGCCAGGGCGACCAGCATGGCCAGCGGGATGCGTGTCGTCGTCATGTCGCGCTCCTCGTTTCGGTGGCGGGAATGGACTTCGGCGCCCCATGCTCCGGGGCGCCGGCCATGGACCGGTTCAGACCGGCCTGAAATGCTTCGCCAGGCCCTGCCAGCACTGCCAGTAGTCGGCCTGCAGGGCGGGCGACTCCAGCGCCTGGCGCACGGGCCGGATCACCGCGCGGGTCTCGAACATGAAGGCCATGGTGTCGGTCAGGTGCTGCGGCTGGCCGGTGTCGATGCTTGATGCCTTCTCGAACGCCTGCGCGTCCGGGCCGTGCCCGCTCATGCAGTTGTGCAGGCTGGCCCCACCGGGCACGAAACCGCCCTTTTCGGCCGCCTTGGCGTCGTAGGCGCCATGCACCAGTCCCATGAATTCGCTGGCAATGTTGCGGTGGAACCAGGGCGGCCGGAAGGTGTTCTCGGCCACCAGCCAGCGTGGCGGGAAAATGGCGAAATCCATGTTCGCCGTGCCGGCGCTGTCGCTGGGCGAGGTCAACACGGTAAAAATGGACGGGTCGGGATGGTCGTAGCTGATCGAGCCGATGGTATTGAAGCGACGCAGGTCGTAGCGGTACGGCGCATGGTTGCCGTGCCAGCCCACCACGTCCAGCGGCGAATGGCCGATGGCGGCCCGCCACAAACGGCCCTGGAACTTGGCGACGAGCTCGAAATCACCCTCTTCGTCCTCGAACGCCGCCACCGGCGTCTCGAAGTCGCGCGCGTTGGCCAGGCAGTTGGAGCCGATCGGGCCGAGCTCCGGCAGGCGCAGGTGGGCGCCGAAGTTCTCGCACACGTAGCCGCGCGCCTCGCCGTCGGGCAGCTCCACGCGAAAACGCACGCCGCGCGGGATGACCGCGATCTGCTGCGGCTCGACCTCGACCACGCCCAGTTCGGTGGCGAGGCGCAGGCGACCGGACTGCGGCACGATCAGCAGCTCACCGTCGGCATCGTAGAAAAACCGCCCGCGCATGTCGCGGTTGGCCAGGTACTGGTGGATGCCGACGCCGGACAGCGCCTCCGGACTGCCGTTGCCGGCCATGGTGAACAGGCCGTCGACAAAATCCTGTTCGCCCGCGGGTGCGGGCAGCGGATCCCAACGCCGCCGCTCGGGCGACACCGGCACCTCGTCGAACCGATTGTGGAACGCGGCGTGCCGCATGGCCTCGAACGGCCGATGCACCGCCCCCGGCCGGATGCGGTACAACCAGCTGCGCCGGTTGGCATGCCGCGGCGCGGTGAAGGCCGTACCGGAAAGCTGCTCGGCGTACAGGCCGTGGGCAACGCGCTGCGGGGAATTTTGCCCCACCGGCAAGGTGCCGGCGATGGCCTCGCTGGCGAATTCGTTGCCGAAGCC
>CAZMKO010000031.1:0-23618 GCA_964566965.1 uncultured Rhodanobacteraceae bacterium | reverse complement strand
GCAGCTGGCCGGTGCCCTGCATGGTCTCGGGATTGACCAGCAGCGGCACGTTGCACTCCAGGTAACCGTGCTCGCGGGTGTGCAGGTCCAGCATGAATTGCGCCAAGGCGCGGTGCAGGTGGGCCAGCCGGCCGCGCATCACGGTGAAGCGTGCGCCGGACAGCTTGACGCCGGCCTCGCCGTCCAGCCAACCGTGCGGCTCGCCCAGCTCGACGTGGTCCTTGACGGCAAAATCGAAACGGCGCGGCTCCCCCCAGTGGGCCACTTCGACGTTGTCGCTCTCATCCTTGCCTTGCGGTACGGAGGTATCCGGGAGGTTGGGCACGCCCAGAGTCAGATCGGCCAGTTTGGCCTGGATCCCGGCCAGGGCCTGCTCGTTGGCCTTGAGCTGGTCGCCGAGGCCGGCGACCTCGGCCAGCAGCGGCGCGATGTCCTCGCCCTGGGCCTTGGCCTTGCCGATGGCTTTGGAGCGGGAGTTGCGCTGGTTTTGAAGGTCCTGGGTTTTGGTGGACAGGCGCTTGCGCTCGGTTTCCAACGCCTCCACGGCGCCGGTGTCGAGCGAGTAGCCACGGGTCGCCAGACGCGCGGCGGTATCGGCCAGGTGCGAACGCAACAATGCCGGATCGAGCATGGTCAATCCTTGGTCGGAAAGGTCAAGCCGCCATTATCGTGGCAGCCGGCGGCACGGCGCAAACCCGTTGCGGGAACGGTGGACGGGAACCCGCCAGGTCAGGGGCGGGCCTGGCGGCGGGCCTGGCGCAGCGCGTCGAGCTTCTGCTTGAGCTTGATCTCCAGTCCGCGCTCGACAGGTTCATAGAAAACCTGTCCATCCAGTTGATCCGGAAGGCATTGTTGATCCAAGGCCACGCCCCCTTCGGCATCGTGGTCGTATTGGTAGCCCTTGCTGTAGCCCAGTTCCTTCATCAGCTTGGTGGGGGCATTGCGCAAGTGCATCGGCACCTCCAGTGAACCGTTGTCGCGGATCTGGCGGCGTACGCGGTTGTAGGCCATGTAGGCGGCGTTGCTCTTGGGTGCCGCGGCCATGTAGATGGCCACCTGCGCCAGGCCGAGCTCGCCTTCCGGCGAACCCAGGCGGTCGTAGGTTTCCCAGGCGTCGATGGCCATTTGCCAGGCACGCGGGTCGGCCAGGCCGATGTCCTCGATGGCCATGCGCAACAGGCGACGGGCCAGATAGGCGCGGTCGCAGCCGCCGTCGAGCATGCGCGTCAGCCAATACACGGCGGCATCGGGGTCGGACGAGCGCACCGACTTGTGCAGGGCCGAAATCTGGTCGTAGAACTGCTCGCCACCCTTGTCGAAGCGGCGCGTGCGGTCGGCCAGCACCTGCTCCAGCGTGGCCGCGTCGATGTGCCCGTCGCGGGCCAGCTCGGCGGCGATTTCCAGCAGTGTCAGGGCGCGCCGCACGTCGCCGTCGGCCGCCGTGGCGATCAGTTTCAACGCCACGTCGTCCACCGCCCGTCCCTGCCCGCCCAGGCCGCGTTCGGCGTCGTCCAGCGCACGCCGCAGCGCGGCCATGATGGCATCGGCCTCGACCGCCTCCATGACATGCACGCGACAGCGCGAAAGCAGCGCCGAGTTCAACTCGAAGGACGGATTTTCGGTGGTGGCGCCGACGAAGATGATGACGCCCTTCTCGATGTGCGGCAGGAAGGCATCCTGCTGGGCCTTGTTGAAACGGTGTACCTCGTCGACGAACAACACGGTGCGCCGGCCCTGCCGGAAATGCGTCTCGGCCTCGGCCAATGCCTTGCGCACGTCGGGCAATCCGGAAAGCACCGCCGAAACGGCCCGGAACTCGGCATCGGCGTAACGCGCCACCAGCAGTGCCAGCGTGGTTTTGCCGCAACCCGGAGGCCCCCACAACACCATGGAATGGACGCTGCCGGCTTCCAGCGCACGGCGCAGCGCGCTGCCCTCGCCCGCCACCCGCGGCTGGCCGACGATCTCGTCCAGTGAGCGCGGACGCATGCGTTCGGCCAGGGGTTTCAGCGCATCCGGCTCCCGGGTGTCGAACAGGCCGCCGGTGGTTGGGGAAGTCGTCTGTCGAGCCATGGGCTCATGATACGCGGCATGCACCGCCGTTGCCGGCTGGCCGGTATCAGGAGCCGGCCGCGTCGCGCGGCGGCGGCAGCATGCGCTGCAGGGTGTTGTCGCGGCGCAAGTAGTGATGCCACAGGGCGGCGGCGATGTGCAGCGCGATGATGTAATAGAACGCGGTGCCGATCAGGGCATGGAACCGGAAGACCTCCTTGGCCAGCTCCAGGTTCGGATGCGGCACGAATGACGGCACGATGGTGGTGCCGAACAGGCTGATGTCCTTGCCCTTGATCTGCCGGTAGGCGATGCCGAGGACCGGCTGCACCACCAGGAACGCGTACAGCGCCCAATGCGTGACGTGCGCCAGCGCACTGACCAGGCGTGTCAACGGCGGCTGGACCGGCGGCGCACCGTATTTCCGACGCATCCACAGGCGCGGGAGGGTCACCAGCAACACCAGGATGCCCATCAGCATGTGCAGGTGCTCGCTGGGGCCGTGCAGCCAGTCGCTGCGCAGCGTCCAATGGTGGATGTTGATGAGCAGGTAGGTGAGCAGGACCAACGCGAAGATGATCCAGTGCAGGTGCCGCTGGATGGGACGATAGCGCGACATCGGTTGCCGGGTCATGGACGCTTTCCGTTGATGCTAATGATTCTCATCAAGGTGCCAGAAACGGCCCCGGCTGACAAGAACGACAGCGGTGCCCGCCACGTCCTATTGGCCGATCGGCGTCACTTGTGGCACGGAATCGACGTCACCGACCACGTCGGCGTCCTTCGGTGGCGTGAAGTGGAACGTGTCGGCGGGCAGCGTCGTATTGCGCTGCCAGTGGGAAAATTCGATCCGGGTCATGTTGCCCAGCTGGTCCTTGAAGACCATGGCGCGCAGGCCGCGCTCATCGAAGCCGAGCTCGGTGTACTGCACGCGGGCGTGATCGTCCTTCGGCGTCAGGCGCAACCAGGCCAGATCGTCGCGTGTACCCATGTCGCGGGCGTCGAAGTCCTTGTCCAGGCGCGAGACGTCGGTCAGTACGGTCAGCGGGCTGTGCGCCTCGGCGGTGCTCTGCTGACGCACGGTGACCTGGTCCAGGTCCGGCTCGTACATCCACACGTGGCTGCCGTCGGCCACGATCAGCTGCTCGTACGGCGAGGTGGTTTCCCAGCGGAACTGGCGCGGGGCCTGCAGGGCGACCTTGCCTTCGCTGGTCTTGCCCTGATGGCCGTTGGCATCGGTCATGCTCTGGCGAAAATGGCCGGAGAGGGATTTCAGGCCCTCGGCGAACCGGTCCAGGCGCGCGCGCGCGCTGCCGTCGGCGGCCATGGCTGGGGCGGTGACGGCGAGAACCAGGAACAGCAGGCCAAGACTGACGAGACGTTTCATGCAGGCGATTCCGCGTGACGATGGGGGGAATGTAACAAGCGAAGCTTAACCGCAGCCTGCAACGCGACACGGCGAATCGACGCCCCGCACGGGACGCTCAATCCTTGGGCGGCGGCGGCGCCAGCACCTCGCGGGTGCCGTTGTGTTGGGGTGCGCTGACCACGCCGTCGGCCTCCATCTGCTCGATCAGGCGCGCGGCCCGGTTGTAACCGATGCGCAAGTGTCGCTGCACGCCCGAAATGGAGGCGCGACGGGTCTGCGTGACCACGGCCACGGCCCGGTCGTACAAGGCCGCGTCGCTGTTGTCGTCGCCGCCGGCGTCCTGCGGAATGCCGGACTCGTTGATGACGCGCCCGTCGCCCATGGTCTGCTCGTCTTCGAGCACGCCCTCGATGTAGTTGGGCTCGCCCTGGGTTTTCAGCCACTCGACCACGTTGTGCACCTCGTGATCATCCACGAAGGCGCCATGCACGCGTTCGGGCATGGCCGTGCCGGGCGGCAGGAACAGCATGTCGCCGTGGCCCAGAAGGGTCTCGGCGCCGGACTGGTCCAGGATGGTGCGCGAATCCACGCGCGAGGAGACCTGGAAGGCGATACGCGTGGGAATGTTGGCCTTGATGAGGCCGGTGATGACATCTACCGACGGACGCTGCGTGGCCAGGATCAGGTGCACGCCGGCGGCACGTGCCTTCTGCGCCAGGCGCGCGATGAGTTCTTCGACCTTCTTGCCGACGATCATCATCATGTCGGCGAATTCGTCGATGATGACCACGATGTGCGGCAGTGGCTGCAGCGGCTCGGCGGTCACCTCCGGTGCCTCGGGGTTCGGCGTGAACAGCGGGTCCAGCAACGGCTGACCGGCCGCCTCGGCATCGCGCACCTTCTTGTTGAAACCGGCCAGGTTGCGCACGCCGGTGGCCGCCATCAGCTTGTAGCGGCGCTCCATCTCGCCCACGCACCAGCGCAGCGCGTTGGCGGCTTCCTTCATGTCCGTGACCACCGGTGCCAGCAGGTGTGGAATGCCTTCGTAGACCGACAACTCCAGCATCTTGGGGTCGATCATGATCAGGCGCACCTGTTCGGCGCTGGCCTTGTACAGCAGCGACAGGATCATGGCGTTGACCGCCACCGACTTGCCCGAGCCGGTGGTGCCGGCCACCAGCAGGTGCGGCATCTTGGCCAGGTCCGTGACGATGGGCCGGCCGCCGATGTCCTTGCCCAGGGCCAGGGTCAGCATCGACTTGGCGCTGTCGTATTCCTTCGAGCGCAGGATTTCCGACAGGTACACGATCTCGCGCCGGTTGTTGGGAATTTCCAGGCCGATCACGCTCTTGCCCGGGATCACGTCGACCACGCGCACGCTGATCACCGACAGGCCGCGGGCGATGTCCTTGTCCAGGTTGGACACCTGCGAGCCGCGCACGCCGGGCGCCGGTTCCAGCTCGAAACGGGTGATCACCGGGCCGGGATACACGCCCACCACCTTGGCCTCGATGCGAAAATCCTTGAGCTTCAGCTCGACCTGGCGCGACAGCACCTCGAGCGTTTCCTCCGAGTACCCGGGCCCCTGATCGCCCGGCTCGTCCAGCAGTGACAACGGTGGCAGCTCGCCCTTGGCCGAGGCGCCGGTGAACAGCGGTATCTGGGTCTCGCGGGTGGCGCGGGCACTCTTTTCCACCTTGGGAGCGACCGGTTCGATGCGGATCGGCTCGCGGCGCGCCTGACGCACGGCATCCGTGCGTTTGGCAACCTCGCGCTCGGCGCGTGCCGAGCGGGCGGCCAGCCGCTCCGGCGCACGCCGCAGGCGTCGCCCCACCCATGCCACACCGGCCAGCGTGGCGCGCCCGGTCCAATCCATCACCCGGAACCAGGACAGACTGGTGGCCAGGGTGATGGCGATCAGGAACAAGGCGATCAACAGCAACGGCGCGCCCTTGGCACCGAAGGCGCTGACCAGCCCTGAACCGATGGCATGGCCGAGCACCCCGCCCGCCCCTTCCGGCGGCACCGCGGCGTGCGAAAAGCTCAACCACGCCAGAGCCGGACCTACGCTGAAAAACATCACGAAGCCGACCAGCCGCAGGGCCGGTTCCCACGGTGTGGGTTCATGCGGTTCGGCATCCCGGCGCAGCACGCGCAGGCCCAGCGCCAGCAGCAACAGGGGGAAAAAGTACGCGATGGCACCGAACAGGTAGCGCAGCAGATCCGCGATCCACGCCCCGACGGTGCCGCCGAGGTTGTGGGTCTTGCCGTTGCCGGCCACGTGCGACCAGCTGGGATCGGACGGGTCGTAGCTGAACAGGCACACCAGCAGGTAAACCGCCAGCGGCACCAGCAGCAGCACACCGGCCTCGCGCAGGCGCCGCCGGGTCTCCTCGCTCATGGCCGGACGTTCCTGCGTGCTTGTCCGCACGGCGGCGGATTTGCCGGTCCTTCCGGTCTTTCCGTTGGTAGCCTTGGCCTTGCGTGCCACGTGGGGTCCTGTATCCGAATGATCCTGATGGCGGTGGTTATATCACGGTGCGCCACCAGGCACGCCCCGACCGCATCCGACGCAGGTGGGCATCAGCCGCCCTGCCCGCCTGCAGGGCCGGGCGCGCGGCGTGTCGTCCGCGCGCCCGGCTCATGGCGATGCCCGGTCAGCCCTTCAGCGCCGGGTGCACCAGTTCGCCGTTCTCGACATTGAGGCCTTCGCGAAGCGGTGCGAAGTCGCGCCACGCGTCGCCACCGGCCATGCGCTGCACGTACGGCAGGATGGCGGCCGAAATGGCCAGCGTGGAGGTCTGCGGCACCGCACCGGGCATGTTGGTGACGCAGAAGTGGGTCACGCCGTGCACGTCGTAGGTCGGGTCCTGCCAGCTGGTCGGCTTGGAAGTCTGGAAACAGCCGCCCTGGTCGATGGCGATGTCCGCCACCACGCTGCCCGGTTCCATGGCCTTGATCATGTCTTCGGTCAGCACCTGCGGGGCCTTGGCGCTGGGCACCAGCACCGCGCCCACGACCAGATCGGCCGATGCCACTTCCTCGGCCACCGAGGCCTCGTAGGAGTACAGGCCGGTCACGTTGGGACCGAGCTGGCGCATGGCTTCCATGCGCGAAGGCATCAGGTCGAACACCACCACGTTGGCACCGGTGGAGGCCACCTGCGCGGCAGCGGCGCCACCGGCGGTACCGGCGCCCAACACCACCACCTTGCCGCGCGGCGCGGCGGCCATGCCGCCCAGCAGCTTGCCCTTGCCACCCTGCGGACGATGCAGCAGCGTGGTGCCGATCTGGCCGGCCAGGCGACCGGCAATCACCGACATCGGCGCCAGCAGCGGCAGCGCGCCGTTCACGGTCACCGACTCGAAAGCCACTGCGGTCAGGCCGATCTCGAGCAGTCGCTTGGTCAGTGCCGGCTCGGCGGCAAGATGCAGGTAGCAAAACAGCGTGTGATGCTTCTTGAGGTGCTCCAGGTCGCCCGCGATCGGCTCCTTGACCTTGACGATCAGTTCACCCGACTCGTACAGGGCCGCGGCATCGGGCACCACCTTGACGCCCAGGTTGCGGTAATCGTCGTCGCTGTAGCCGCTCTTCTCGCCGGCGCCGGCCTGCACGAACACCTCGTGCCCACGACGCACCAGGTCGGCGGCCGCGGCGGGAACCAGGGCCACACGGCCCTCCAGAATCTTGGTTTCGGAAGGAATACCGATACGCATGGACGTGAATCCTCGCATGTGACAGTGATGGGGAACGGCGGTGGCCGCCGGAATGGGGTTCCACTTCTTGTGGCGTCTTTGATCCCTTGATTTGACGGCCCGCCTTCCCCATTCTCTTGGCCTGCCCGTGGTGAAACGGCGCATCGGAAACATGCGCTCGACGGAAACCGCGGGAGGCGCTCTCGATGGCGCCGGCAAAGACAATCAAATCAACTTGGAATTATACATGAGCACCCCCAAGCACAGTCGCCTCATCGTCCTCGGATCCGGCCCCGCAGGCTACAGCGCGGCAGTTTACGCGGCCCGCGCCAACCTGAAACCGACCATGATCACCGGCCTGGAACAAGGCGGCCAGTTGATGACCACCACCGACGTGGACAACTGGCCCGGCGACCAGAACGGCGTGCAGGGGCCGGAGCTCATGAAGCGCATGGCCGAGCACGCCGAGCGCTTCAAGACGGAGATGATTTTCGATCATATCCATACCGCCGACCTGAAAAAGCGTCCCTTCCACCTCAAGGGCGACAGCGGCGAATACACCTGTGATGCGCTGATCATCTCCACGGGGGCCACCGCCAAGTACCTCGGTCTGGCCTCCGAAGAGCATTACAAGGGCAAGGGCGTGTCGGCCTGCGCCACCTGCGACGGCTTCTTTTTCCGTGACCAGGAAGTGGCCGTGGTCGGCGGCGGCAACACCGCCGTGGAAGAAGCGCTGTACCTGGCCAATATCTGCAAGAAGGTGCATCTGGTGCACCGGCGCGACAGCCTGCGCGCGGAGAAGATCATGCAGGACAAACTGTTCGCGAAGATCGACGAGGGCAAGATCGAGCCGGTCTGGAACCATGTGGTTGATGAGGTGCTCGGCGACGACAGCGGTGTCACCGGGTTGCGCCTGAAGAGCACGCAGGACGACAGCACGCGGGAGCTGACGGTCACGGGTTTCTTCGTGGCCATCGGGCATACCCCGAACACCAGCATCTTCGACGGCCAGCTGGACATGAAGAACGGCTACATCACCATCCGCAGCGGGTTGGAGGGCCTGGCCACCATGACCAGCGTGCCCGGCGTATTCGCCGCCGGCGACGTGGCCGACCAGGTCTACCGCCAGGCCGTCACCTCGGCCGGTTTCGGCTGCATGGCCGCACTGGATGCCGAGCGCTGGCTGGACGAGCAGAACCTGACGGGTTGATCGCGCGGTGGGCCAAGGCCCACCCTGCAAAGAGGCCATGCCTGCCATCCACTTCCACGACTCGCTCGATGCTGTTGATGCGGCGGCGTGGGACGCCCTGGCCGGCAATACCGATCCCTTCGTGTCTCACACCTTCCTCGCGGGGCTGGAGCATCATGGTTGCATCCGCGATGACTGGGGGTGGCGCCCGCATCACCTGACCTTGCACGATGATGACGGCCGCTTGCTGGCGGCGGCACCGCTTTACCTCAAGTACAACTCCCACGGCGAATACGTGTTCGACTGGGGCTGGGCCGATGCCTGGGAGCGGGCCGGCGGCGCGTACTACCCCAAGTTGCTGTGCGCCGTGCCCTACTCGCCTGTCCCCGGTCCCCGCCTGCTGGCGCGCGATGCCGCCGGGCGCCGACAGCTGGTCGCGGCGCTGGTCGAACACGCCCGCGAATACGGACTTTCCTCGGTGCATGTGGATTTTCTGCCGGACCACGAGCTGGAGGCCTTCTCCGCTCCCTGGCTGGAACGCTTCGACTGGCAATACCACTGGCACAACCACGGCTACCGCGATTTCGACGATTTCCTGGCCGCCCTGAAACACAAGAAACGCAAAAACATCCGGACCGAACGCCAGCAGGTGGCTACGGCCAGTATCGACTGCCACATGCAGCGCGGCGACACGCTGCGTGCGGACGAATGGGAAGCCGTGCATGCGCTGTATCGCCACACGTTCGAGCGCAAAGGCAATCACGCCACGCTGAGTCTGGCGTTTTTTCGTCACCTGGCCAATACGTTGGGTGACGGCGTGCAGGTGGGTCTGGCACGCGCACGTGACGGCGCCATCGTGGCGATGGCCCTGTTTCTGTGCGACCGCCGCACCCTCTACGGCCGCTACTGGGGAGCGTGGAGGCCGCTTCCCGGACTGCATTTCGAACTGTGCTACTACCTGGGTATCGACTACGCCATCGAGCGGGGGTTGGCACGGTTCCTGCCCGGTGCCCAGGGGCGGCACAAGCTGGCACGCGGTTTTGTGCCGGTACGTACCCACTCGCGCCACTATCTGGTCCATGCCGGGTTCCGGCAGGCCGTTGCGGCCGCACTGGGCGAGGAAAAGATGATATTGGAAACCACCGGCCGGCACATGCGGGCGCATTCGCCGTATCATGATCAGGCACAGGTCTGATCCGGCTTTCGCGCCGGATCGGTCCGGTTTCAACCTCACCCCGTGGCGCCGACATGACCCGTCTCCCCATCGCCTGGATTGCCCCCGGATCGCCGCCGCACTTCCCGCCGCCGGAGCAGGCACTGCATGAGCCGGACGGGCTTCTGGCACTGGGTGGCGACCTGTCCCGTGAACGGCTCCTGGCGGCCTACCGGCACGGCATATTCCCCTGGTACGGCGAGGACGAGCCGATCCTATGGTGGTCGCCGGATCCGCGTTGCGTGTTCGATACCGCGACCCTGCGCGCCGGCCGCAGCCTGCGCAAGCGGATGCGTGGCACGGGCTGGACGATCAGCATCGATCGTGCCTTCGTGGCGGTGATGCGGGCCTGCGCCGCCCCGCGTCCCGGCCAGCACGGCACCTGGATCATCGAGGACATGCGGCGGGCGTACGCGGATCTGCACCGGGCCGGTCACGCGCACAGCATCGAGGTGTGGGATGGCGAGACACTGGTCGGCGGCCTCTACGGCGTGGCTGTCGGGCGCGTGTTTTGCGGCGAGTCCATGTTCAGTGCCGTCAGCGGCGGCTCCAAGGTGGCGCTGACCTGCCTTGGCCGGCTGCTGCACGGCTGGGACATCCCGCTGCTCGATGCCCAGGTCGGCAACCCGCACCTGTACCGCATGGGGGCCAGGGACCTGCCGCGGCGGCAATACCTGACCTGCCTGGAATCGCTGGCATTCGCGGCGCCGGCGCCGGATGCCTTCCGGCTGGACGGGATGTGGCCGGTGCATGCCTTCGAGTCGGTTTCACTCGGGGCGGGCCACTCCGCCTGACGTGTCGGACGAGCGACCGGTATCGGCCTGGTGACTCGTGAAACCGTACTCGGCAAGTACCGGCCGCAAAATACCGACCCAGATCGCATAGCCCGCCCGGTTCATGTGCAGTCCGTCGTCGCGCAACAACTCCGGGCGCGGCTTGCCGGCATCGTCCAGCATGGCGCTGGCAGTATCCACGTAGCGTATCTTCGAGTGGCCCTTCGCCCAGTCACGGATGCCGGCGTTGGCCTTTTGCATGTCGGACCACATCGAAGCGCGGGCGACACTGGGCTTGATCGGGAGGTAGATGATCATCGTGTCGGGAAGATCCCGGTGCACGCGCGCCGCGAATGCCTTGAATTCGTCGACCACCTGCGTTGACGTCAGACCTTCGGCAATGTCGTTGTCGCCAGCGTACATCACGATCACGCGGGGGCGGTACGGCACCACGATCTTGTCGGCGTAAAAGGTCGAATCGGCGATTGTCGAGCCGCCAAACCCGCGGTTGATCACCGGCACGCCGGGGAAATCACGTTGCAAGGTGGTCCAGAAACGGATCGACGAACTGCCGATGAACAGCACCCCGTCGGCTGGGGGCATGTCGGCCCGGTCCTGCGCGACAAAGGCGGCGATGTCCTGCTTCCAGTGCGAGGGCGGCGTGACCGAGGCCGCCGGCGCGGCAGCGGTGGCACCGACGGCAAGCAGGCACACGAAGGCGAGCAAGGTGCGGAGATATGGCATGGACGTGACCTGTGCGAACGACACGCGATCATCATACACAGGGAAGCTTTGATGGAACCCAGAACAGGCGTCAAGGCACCCGACAGAAACAGGGGGCGTAAGAACCTCCACGGAAAACCACCCGACGCAAGTCATTCGCTCAGGGGCTTGCTCAGGCGGCCCCGTAACGCGTGGCCACGTATTCGTCGACGATGTCGACAAACTCCGCCGCGATGTTTTCCCCGCGCAGGGTGACGGTTTTCTTGCCGTCCACGAACACCGGTGCCGCCGGTGCTTCGCCGGTACCTGGCAACGAGATGCCGATGTCGGCGTGGCGCGATTCGCCCGGGCCGTTGACCACGCAGCCCATCACCGCCAGTGACAGGTTCTCGGCCCCCGGGTAACGAATACGCCATTCGGGCATGCGTTCGCGCACGTGATCCTGCACGGTGCGTGCCAGTTCCTGGAAGAATTCGCTGGTGGTACGGCCGCAACCCGGACAGGCCGTGACCAGCGGCGTGAAGGCGCGCATGCCCATGGTCTGCAGCAATTCCTGCGCGACTTCCACTTCCTTGGTACGCGGTGCGCCCGGCTCCGGCGTGAGGGAAATACGGATGGTGTCGCCGATGCCCTCCTGCATCAGCACCGCCAGCGCGGCGCTGGAGGCGACGATGCCCTTGGAGCCCATGCCGGCCTCGGTGAGCCCCAGATGCAGGGCGTAGTTGCAACGGGCGGCCAGATCGCGGTACACGGCGATCAGATCCTGCACGCCCGAGACCTTGCACGACAGGATGATGTGATCCCGGCCCAGGCCCAGTTCCTCCGCCCGCGCGGCCGAATCCAGCGCCGAACGGATCAGCGCCTCGCGGCCGACCCGGGCTGCGCTCCAAGGCTCCGCACGGCGACTGTTCTCGTCCATCAGCGATGCCAGCATGGACTGGTCCAGCGATCCCCAGTTGACGCCGATGCGCACCGGTTTGTCATGCTCCAGCGCCTTGTCGATGATGCTGGCGAACTGGGTGTCGCGTTTTTTGCCGAAACCGACATTGCCGGGATTGATGCGGTATTTGGCCAGGGCGCTGGCGCATCCCGGTTCCGCCTCCAGCAGCTGGTGGCCGTTGTAGTGAAAATCCCCCACCAGTGGCACCGACACGCCCATCATGTCCAGGCGCTCACGGATGTGCGGCACTGCGGCGGCGGCTTCGAGGGTATTGACGGTGATGCGCACCAGTTCGGAGCCGGCCCGCGAGAGCGCCGCCACCTGTCGGGCCGTACCCTCGATATCGGCGGTGTCGGTGTTGGTCATGGACTGCACGGCCACGGGGGCGCCGCCGCCGACCATGACGTTGCCGATACGTACGCCGACACTGGCACGGCGCGATGTCGGGCCATCAGGAATGTCGGAGCGGGTCGGGAGTGGCGGGGCCGTGGATGTCATGTCGTGCAAATGCGGGAAACCAGGCCCGCAGGATACTGCAAGCCCTGTCCACGCGTCGCGTTCCCCATGTTTCGCCGACGTTGCGACAAGAGGTGGTGGCAACGTTTAGACTGGTTCTCATGCCCCTCGATTCGCCATTGCACTCCGAGCCGCGCCTGGTCGCCGAACGCGCCTTCAGCCGCGCCGCGGGCGCCCCGTTGCTGGGGGGCAACCACGTGCAGCTGCTGATCGACGCCAGGATCCACTTCGAGCAATGGCTGGAGGCCATCGGCACGGCGCGACGACAGGTGCTGCTGGAAAACTACATCATTCGCAACGACCGGGTCGGACGCGCCTTCCGCGACGCCCTGGTGGAGCGCGCCCGGGCCGGTGTGCGCGTATGCGTGATACGTGATTGGATGGGGTGCTTCGGCCAGTCGCGCCGGGCATTCTGGGCCCCCTTGCTGGAAGCCGGTGGCGAGGTGCGCGTGTACGGTCCACCGCATCCGCTGCGCCCGCTGACGTTCGTCAGCCGCGATCATCGCAAGATGCTGGCGGTGGACGACGACATCGGCTTCCTGTCCGGCGTGTGCGTGAGTGCCCAGTGGCTGGGCCGCCCCGAACGCGGACTGTCGCCGTGGCGGGATACCGGGCTGGCATTGCGCGGGCCGGTCCTGGCCGAGCTGCAACAGGCCTTCGCCGACAACTGGGCCCGCCTGGGTGAAGCGCTGGAGGCGTCGGCCCTGGTCGATGTGGAGGCCCTCGAGCCGGCCGGCACTACTGCGCTGCGGTTGATCGCCACGCAACCGAGCACCGCCGGCGTGTATCGCCTGGACCAGATGATCGCCGCCATGGCGCGTCAAACCCTGTGGTTGACCGACGCCTATTTCGTGGGCGTGGCGCCCTATGTGCAGGCTCTGGCCTCGGCCGCGCGTGACGGCGTGGACGTACGCCTGCTGGTGCCTGGCGCCAGTGACATTCCGCTGGTCGCCGGCATGTCGCGCGCCGGTTACCGGCCGTTGCTGGAAGCCGGCGTGCGCGTGTTCGAGTGGAACGGTTCGATGCTGCATGCCAAGACCGCGGTGGCCGATGCGCAGTGGGCCCGCGTCGGATCATCCAATCTGAACCTGGCCAGTTGGCTGGGCAACAGCGAGTTGGATGTCGCCATCGAGGATGCGGACTTCGCCATGCAGATGCAGACGCAATACGAAAGCGACCTGGAAAACGCCACCGAGATCGTGCTGGCACCGCGTCGCTATCGGCGCGGCCGGCGTATTCGCGGTGAGCGTCATCATGCGGGTCCGCGTTACGCCCGTGGCAGCGGCGGGCGTGCAGCCGCCGGCGCGATGCGGCTGGCGCATACCGTCGGTGCGGCGCTCACCAACCGCCGCGTGCTCGGCCATGCCGAATCGACCCCGTTGATCTGGGGTGCCGTGGCATTGGCCGTGGTCGGCGTGTTGGGGCTGGTCTGGCCGCGCGTACTGGGGTGGCCGCTGGCCTTGATATCGCTGTGGATGGCCCTGAGCCTCGGTGCGCGCTGGGCCGGGTTGCGCCGGCGCGCCGCACTGGAAGAGAGAGATCATGATGATTGACGAAGCCGCGCCGGCCGGGAGCGGGCGCCAGATCCTGTCCCCGAGCGGCCTGAACCGGCTGGTGCGGGATTTGCTGACCGACGCCCTGCCCCGGGTATGGGTCGAGGGCGAGCTGTCCAACGTGGCGCGGCCGGCCTCGGGACACATGTACTTCACGCTCAAGGACGCGCGCGCGCAGATCCGCTGCGCCATGTTCAAGCCGCAAAGCACCTGGCTGAAGTTTCGCCCCGCGGCCGGCGACAAGGTGCTGGTGCGCGCGCGCGTCGGCCTGTACGAGGCCCGCGGCGATTACCAGCTCATTGTCGAGCACATGGAAGAGGCCGGCGCCGGTGCCCTGCAGCGGCAGTTCGAGGAACTCAAGTCCCGGCTCGACGCCGAGGGCCTGTTCGACGCGGCATCGAAGAAACCCCTGCCCCGCTTCCCGCGCCGTATCGGCGTAGTCACCTCGGCCAGTGGCGCGGCCATCCGCGACGTGCTGCACGTACTGGGCCGGCGCTTTCCGCTGGCCGTGGTGGACGTGTTGCCGGTACCGGTCCAGGGCAGCGAGGCGCCGCCGGCAATCGTCGCCATGCTGCGCAAGGCGGCCGCCGCCGGCATCCACGACGTGCTGCTGCTCACCCGCGGCGGCGGCTCGCTGGAAGACCTGGCCGCTTTCAACGACGAGGGCGTGGCCCGTGCCATCCATGCGTGCGATATGCCCGTGATGTCGGCCGTCGGGCACGAAATCGATTTCACCATCAGCGATTTCGTCGCCGACCTGCGCGCGCCCACGCCCTCGGCGGCGGCGGAACAGCTGGTGCCGGATGGCGCCGATGTGCGGCAACACCTGGTCCAGCACGGACGTCGCCTCACCGACATCGCGCGCGGCCAGGTACAGACAAGCGGGCAACGCCTGGATCACCTGCTGGCACGTCTGCAGGTCCAGGGACCCCGGCAACGCCTCGGGCGGCAGTCCGAACGTCTGGAAGCGGTGCATGCGCGATTGTGCCACCTGGCGCGCCACGACCTGCGCCATCGCCACGATCGTCTGGATGCGCTGCAGGCGCGGCTTGGCGCACAGCACCCGCAGCGCCATCTGGCCCGGCAATCGCGGATGCTGCATGAGCTGCAGCGACGCCTGGTCGCGGGTGTGCGGTACCAATCCGAACGCCAGCGACAGCGACTGGCGCAGAGCGTGCGCGCGCTGCGCGCGGTCAGCCCGTTGGCCACGTTGGAACGCGGCTACGCCATCCTGCTCGACGCCGACCAGCACGTGGTGCGCTCATCCGCCGACGTCGCCGGCGGCGCCGAAATCAGCGCGCGCCTGGCCGACGGCGAGATGCGCTTGCAGCGTCTGGACACCCCCCAAAAACCGCCGTCGTAGGAGCTTGCCTGCAAACAGCGGTCACGGAAAACGATTGCGAAAGCGGGTGAAGGCACAAACCCCCAGGAGAAAGCCATGAAAGCATCCGACCTGTTCGTCAAGTCACTGGAGGCCGAGGGCGTGACATGCATCTTCGGCGTGCCCGGCGAGGAAAACCTCGACTTGGTGGAGTCGCTGCGACACTCGGACATCCGTCTCGTCGTCACCCGCCACGAGCAGGCCGCCGGCTTCATGGCCGCCACCTGGGGCCGTCTGACCGGCAAGGCCGGCGTGGCCATGTCCACGCTCGGTCCGGGCGCCACCAACCTGGTCACCGCGGCCGCCTATGCCCAGCTCGGCGCCATGCCGATGCTGATGATCACCGGACAGAAACCCATCCGGCTGCACAAGCAGGGCCTGTTCCAGCTCGTCGACGTGGTCGACATGATGCATCCGCTGACCAAGTACACCCAGCAGATCGTCTCGGCGCAAACCGTCCCCGCCCGCATCCGCGAGGCCTTCCGTCAGGCCGAGGAGGAGCGTCCCGGTGCCGTGCATCTGGAACTGCCCGAAGACGTGGCCCGCGACGACGTCGAAGACCCCTGCCTGCTGCCCACCGAATACGCGCGCCGTCCGTCCGCCGACGAGGCCGCGCTGGTGCAGGCGGCCGAAGCCGTCACGCAGGCGCAGCGTCCCATCCTGATGATCGGTGCCGGCGCCAATCGCCAGCGCACCGCCGTGGCCTTGCGCGACTTCATCGACAAGCTGGGTATCCCCTTCTTCACCACGCAGATGGGCAAGGGCGTGGTCGACGAGGAGCACCCGTTGTGGCTGGGCAACGCCGCGCTGTCCGACGGCGACTTCGTACACCGCGCCATCGACGCCGCCGACACCATCATCAACGTCGGCCACGACGTGGTCGAAAAACCGCCGTTCTTCATGCGCAAGGGCAAGCGCACCGTCATCCACATCAACTTCTCGTCCGCGCAGGTGGACGCCGTGTACTTTCCGCAGATCGAGGTGGTCGGCGACATCGCGCACACCGTCGAGCGCCTGGTCGAGGCCGTCGAGCCGCAGAAGCACTGGGACTTCGGCTTCTTCGACACCGTGCGCAAGGCCTTCCGCGCGCAGCTCGGCGAGCATGCCGAAGACGACCGTTTCCCCGTGCACCCGGCGCGCGTGGTCGCCGACACGCGCAAGGTCATGCCCGACGACGGCATGATCTGCCTGGACAACGGCATGTACAAGATCTGGTACGCGCGCTACTACAAGGCACGCCAGTCCAACACCATCCTGCTCGACAACGCGTTGGCCTCGATGGGCGCCGGCCTGCCTTCGGCGATGGGCGCCAAGCTGGTGCATCCCGGACGCCGCGTCATGGCCATCTGCGGCGACGGCGGTTTCATGATGAACGCGCAGGAACTGGAAACCGCCGTGCGCCTGAAGATGGACCTGGTCATCCTGCTGCTGCGCGACGGCGGCTACGGCATGATCCGTTGGAAACAGGCCGACATGGGTTTCGAAGACTACGCCATGGACTTCGGCAACCCCGACTTCGTCGCCTTCGCCGAGGCCCACGGCGCCCAGGGCCACCGCCCCGCCTCCGCCGACGAATTCGCCCCCACGCTTGAGCGCGCCTTCAGTGAAGGCGGCGTACATTTGATTGATCTGGCCATCGACTATTCGGTGAATCATGCGGTGCTGGATGAGGAAATTCGCGAGAAATCCAAGGAACTGGGGGCGAGGGGCGAGGTGTGATGGGATCTGCGGCAAGGAAGGTACGCCACTACCGGGATTTGATTGTTTGGCAGAAGGCCATGGATTTGGTGGAAAGCACATATGCCGTCACACGGGCATTACCGGCGGACGAGCGATTCGGGCTTGTACAGCAAATGCAGCGTGCAGCGGTTTCCGTCCCGTCCAACATCGCCGAGGGCCACCAAAGGCAATCGCGCAACGCTTACATGCATTTTCTTTCCATTGCCCGTGGTTCCCTGGCCGAGTTGGAAACCCAACTTCTGATGTTGCCGCGTTTGCAATACATGACAGAGGCAGACATACGAATGTGTCTGAAACTGGCCGATGAAGTCGGTCGAATGCTCCGTGCCATCACTCTCCGCCTGGCCCACCCAGCCCCCAGTCCCTAGCTCCTCGCCCCTTCCCCGACCTACCGGAGGTACTCGACATGCAAAAACACTACCCCTACTACCTCGCCAACAAACCCGTACAACCCAACACCGACCTTGACGTACTGAACAAATACACCGGCAAGGTCGCCACGCGCGTGGCCATGCCCGATGCCAGGGCCATCGAGAAGGCCATCAAGGCTGCGGTCAAGGCCGAGGTGCCGATGCGCGAGTTCAAGCCGTGGCAGCGCCAGGCCGTGCTCAACCATTGTGTCGAACGCATGTCCGAACGCAGCAAGGAATTGGCCGAAGCGCTGTGCGTCGAGGCCGGCAAGCCGATCAACGACGCCAAGGGCGAGGTCACCCGCCTGATCGACACCTTCCGCATCGCGGCCGAGCTGGCACCGCAGGTGGGCGGCGAGGTGATCAACCTGGAGATATCCAAGCGAGCCAACGGCTATCGCGGTTTCACCAAACAGGTGCCACTGGGCGCCTGTTCGTTCATCACGCCGTTCAATTTTCCGCTCAACCTGGTCGCGCACAAAGTTGCGCCGGCGATCGCGGCCGGTTGTCCGTTCGTGCTGAAGCCGTCGGAAAAGACGCCCATCGGCGCGCTCATCATCGGCGAGGTGCTGGCCGAGACCGATTTGCCCAGGGGTGCGTTCTCGATCCTGCCGGTATCGGGCGAGGACGCCGCGCCGTTCGTCGAGGACCAGCGCCTGAAGCTGCTGTCGTTCACCGGCGGCCAGATCGGCTGGGATTTGAAGGCCAAGGCCGGGCGCAAGAAGGTGGTGCTGGAGCTGGGCGGCAACGCGGCCTGCATCGTCGACGCCGACCAGGGCGATCGCCTCGACTTCGTGGTCGAGCGCTTGATTTTCGGCGCCTTCTACCAGTCCGGCCAGAGCTGCATCGGCGTGCAACGCATCTATGTGCACGCGTCGCTGTACGACAAGCTCAAGCGCAAGTTCGTGGCGGCAACCAGGAAGCTCAAGGCCGGCGACCCGCGCAAGAAGGACACCTTTCTCGGGCCGATGATCGACGAGGCCGCTGCCGAGCGCCTGCACGGCTGGATCCGGGAAGCGAAGGATGCCGGTGCCAAGGTGCTGACCGGCGGCAAGCGCAAGGGCAACATGCTCGATGCCACGGTGCTGGAGAACGTGCCCGACGATGCCACCGTGAATCGCCAGGAAGCCTTCGGCCCGGTTGCCCTGCTCGCCCCGTTCAATGATTTCGAGGACGCCCTGAAGCAGGTCAACGACTCCGATTACGGTCTGCAGGCTGGCGTGTTCAGCAACGACCTCACCCACACCATGCGGGCCTGGGACGTGCTGGAACAAGGCGGCGTCATCGTCGGCGACATTCCCAGCTTCCGTGTCGACAACATGCCCTATGGCGGCATCAAGCGCTCCGGCCTCGGCCGCGAAGGTATCCGCTATGCCATGCAGGACATGAGCGAAACACGCCTGCTGGTGATCCGCGACGCCGATACCTAGGGTGGGCCCCGGCCCCGGGGGCACCACCCACTCCGCGGTTGGTGGCGGGTAACATGTCCGGCATGAGTGACTTCCCGTACACGCTCACCGCGCCGTGCTCGCATCAGGTCGACATCCGGAAAAGCCGGTTTCTCGCACAAGCCGCCCCGGTATCGAGCGTGGACGAGGCCCTGGATTTTGTACGCGGTGTCGGCGTTGCCGACGCCAACCACAACTGCTGGGCGTGGCGTATCGGCCAGGACTACCGCTTCAACGATGACGGCGAACCGTCGGGCAGCGCCGGCAAGCCGATCCTGGCCGCCATCGATGGCCAGGGCCTGGACGGCGTGGCGGCGGTGGTCACGCGCTGGTTCGGCGGCATCAAGCTCGGCGTGGGCGGTTTGGTGCGCGCCTATGGCGGCACGGCTGCCGAATGCATGCGTCGGGGCGAGCGTATCGTCGTCATACCCACCACGCGGTTGACTCTCGATTGCGGTTACGCCGACCTGCCCGTCCTCAAATCGCGCCTGGCATCGATGCAGGTGGACGTCCGCAACGAGGATTTCGGCGCGCACGGTGTACGACTGCAACTCGATGTGCCCGACCGGCACGTCGACACCCTGGCGCAGCTGGTCGCCGATGTCACCCGTGGCCAGGGCCGGCTCATCGCGCCGCCTTGACCGAAGGAGCCTTGTCCATGACCCGTACCCCTTCCAACGTCGACCCCGACGGCCTACTTGAATATTCCGTGGTGTTCACCGACCGCGCACTGAACCACATGTCCCACCGTTTCGGTGCCGTCATGCGCGATATCTCGAGCATGCTGCGGCAGGTCTACCAGGCGCACGCCGTGGCACTGGTGCCCGGCGGCGGCACGGCCGGCATGGAGGCCGTGGCCCGGCAGTACGCCAGCGGCGGCAAAGTGCTCGTCGTGCGCAATGGCTGGTTCAGCTACCGCTGGAGCCAGATTCTCGAGCGCGGCGGCATCGCCGCGGCCACCCGCGTTGTCAAGGCGCAGGCCACGGGTACCGGGCGGCAGTCCCCGTTCGCGCCGCCGCCGATCGATACGCTGGTCGCGACCATCGCCGCGGAGCGCCCCGATGTCGTGTTTGCGCCGCACGTCGAGACCGCATCCGGCATCCTGTTGCCGGAG
The DNA here is from genome assembly GCA_964566965.1 of uncultured Rhodanobacteraceae bacterium. Taxonomy (GTDB): domain Bacteria; phylum Pseudomonadota; class Gammaproteobacteria; order Xanthomonadales; family Rhodanobacteraceae; genus Oleiagrimonas. The sequence goes on along the minus strand of CAZMKO010000031.1, from coordinate 3,502 downwards.
GACTATCTGCGACGCGTCGCCAATGCCGCGCACGCGGCCGGCAGTTTGTTCGTGCTGGATGCGATCGCCAGCGGTGCGCTGTGGATCGATATGCAGGCGATCGGTGTGGACATCCTCATCAGTGCACCGCAGAAGTCATGGAGTGCCACGCCTTGCGCCGCCATGGTGATGTTCTCCGCGGCGGCCGAAGCCCGCCTGGCCGAGACAAGTGGCAGCAGCTTCACCCTGGACCTGGCCACATGGCGACGGGTGATGAAGGCCTACGAGGACGGCAGCCACGCCTATCATTCGACCCTTCCCACCGATGCGCTGGTGGTGTTGCACAAGGCCATGCGCGACACCCTCGAGACCGGCATGCGGGCCGCCCGCGCGGCACAGCAGGAACTGGGAGAGCGCGTGCGTGCGCTGCTGGCCGAGCGCGGTTTTCCCAGCGTCGCGGCCCCGGGCTTCGAGGCACCCGGTGTGGTCGTGAGTTATACCGACGACGACCGCATCCACAACGGCAGCGCGTTTCGTGAGCACGGTGTACAGGTGGCGGCCGGCGTTCCACTCGGCTGCGGTGAACCGGACGATTTCAGGACCTTCCGGATCGGCCTGTTCGGGCTGGACAAGCTGCGCGACGTGGACGGCACGGTAACCCGGCTGACGCGGGCCCTGGATGCGATGACGGCGCCCCGGGGATGACGTCCGGGATGATGGCGGCTTGGGCGGGCAGTCAGGGACGGTCTGCTAGGTTGACAGACGTGGAATCCGGGAGCCGCCCGCCGATGGGAGAGTCCGAGCCATGCCCGCCAAATCCAAAGCCCAGCAAAAAGCCGCCGCGGCCGCCTTGTCCGCCAAACGCGGCGAGACCAAGGTCAGCGATCTTCAGGGCGCCTCGAAATCCATGTACGAGTCGATGAGCGAGAAGGAACTGCGCGACTTCGCGGAAACAACGCGCAAGGACAAACCCGAACACGCGTCCGGCCAATAAATGGTCGTCTCCCGGCGCGGCGGATGAATTCGCGCGACGGGGCGTCTATATTTGACCCATGAAACGGCGCTCACGCATCCTGCTGTGGTCACTACTGGTCCTGCTGGTGTTGCTGGTGGCGTTGCGTCTGGCACTGCCTACCATCGTGCGTCACACCCTGAACCAGCGCATGGACCACATGGGCGATTACCACGGCCATGTGCAGGACGTGGACCTGCATCTTTGGCGCGGCGCGTACAGCCTGGACGGCCTCGATATCGTCAAGGTCAGTGGCAAGGTGCCGGTGCCGTTGCTCAAGACGCCACGCATGCACATCAAGCTCAGTTGGCATGCGCTGGCACACGGGGCCATCCGCGCCAGCGTGGAATTCCGCCAACCGGAACTCAATTTCGTCGACGGCAGTGGCGAGTCCGGTACCCAGGCCGGTACCGGCGTGGACTGGCGCGCACAACTGCAGCAACTGGTTCCCATCCGGTTGGACGAAGTGAAAGTCACCGGCGGCACGATCACGTTCCGCAACTTTGTTTCCGAACCGCGTGTGGACCTCAAGGCCACCGGTGTCGATGCCGTCATCACCAATCTCACCAACGCCGACCGTGCCGAGGGCCGGCGCGTCGCGCAAATGCATGCCACCGCCGCCATCCTCGGCGAGGCGCCACTGGAGACGTCGGCCAATTTCGATCCGCTTGGCCGCCTCGACGATTTCGACTTCCATCTGCGCGTGCGCCACATCGACCTGACCCGCCTCAACGACCTGGCGCGAGCCTACGCGAACCTGGATTTCGCCTCGGGCAAGGGTGATTTCGTGATGGAGCTGAAGGCACGCGACGGCGCGCTGAACGGATACGCCAAGCCCTTGTTCCACGACATGAAGATCTTCAGCTGGAAACAGGATGTCGAGGAAGGCCACAAGAACCCGTTGCGCGTGGCATGGGAGGCCCTGGCGCAAGGCGTGACCTCGGTCTTCAAGAACCACCGCGAAGACCAGTTTGCCACCCGCGTGCCCATCAGTGGACGCATCGACGACAAGAAGCTGGGTGCCTGGCGAGCCATCGTCAACGTACTGCACAACGCTTTCGTCAAGGCCTACACGCCACAGCTGGAGCGCCTGGAGCCGGCACCCGACTCCTCCCGGAAGCCCGACTGAAACACGGCTCCCGTCCTTGCCGGTGGCGTGCGTCCGGGCAGCCGGGACGCCTGGCGTGTTTCATCGTTCGAAATAGCGGTCCCAGTGACTGGCGCAGCCGGCATTGAACGATGCACCGCAGGACGGGCAGGAAAAATGCCCGGCGATGTATTCGTCAATCCTCAGGCGATGGCCACAACCACCGCACAGCACGGCTTCCACGTCGCCCTGTTCGGCCGGCCAACGTTCCACCGCATGTGTTTCGCATGCGTCGTGGCAGCGCCAGCACGGATACCAGCGAGCGCAGCACCGAAAACGGATGGCGATGATGTCGTTGGCGCCATGGTAGTGTGCGCAGCGCGTGTGGGCGCCCACCAACAAGCCATGTACCTCCACGCCACCGATACGCCATGGAACCGCGGGCGCCGCGGACGGCAAAACAACAGACGGGTCGGACACGTGCGCGGCTCCCGCAACGAAGGGACAGGTACCCAGCATAGTCGATGCCGCACCGCCGCGGCGGTGTACGATACGCCCGCCCGACCGCACGCACCGCGTGCCCCAGCGACCCGAGGAACCGCCATGGACAACCTGCGCCAACGTTTCTATTTCCCCGATACCGACGTACGTGGCGAATACGTGTGCCTGGAAAGCGCCCTGTTCCCGGTGCTCGACGCACGCGACTATCCGCTGGAAATCCAGAGCCAGCTCGGCGAAGCGTTGGTGGCGGCGTGTCTGCTCGGGGGCACACTGAAGTTCGACGGTCGTCTGGTCCTGCAAGCGCAGGGCAAGGGCGAATTGTCCCTGCTGCTGGCCGAAGCGACCCATGACAACACGTTGCGCGGGCTGGCCCAGTGGAAGCAGCCATCCGCCGCCGGGCACTTGCCCGGCCTGCGGCAACTGCTCGGCGACGACGCGATGCTGGCCATTACCCTGAAGCCCGATCGGGGCCGCGAATACCAGAGCCTGGTGCCGCTGGAATCGGACGACCTCGCCGCCTGCCTGGGTGACTATTTCGCTCAGTCCGAACAGCTGCCGACCCTGATTCGCCTGGCATTCGGCAACGGCCGCGCCACGGGGCTGCTGCTGCAACGCCTGCCCGAGCAAGCGGCCGACAGCGATACCAACGAGGACCGCTGGACCACGCTGGAAGCCCTGGCCGGCACCTTGTTCACCGACGAATTGCTGAACCTGCCGGTGGAAACCCTGTTGCACCGCCTGTTCCACGAATCGCCGCCGGTCCTGGTCGAACCGGCACCGCTGCACTTCGCCTGCACCTGCACCCGCGAACGGGTGGAGCGGATGCTGTTGTCACTCGGTGCCGATGCCTTGCATGAACTCATCGAGGAACAACAAGGGGCCGACGTCCAATGCGACTTCTGCCGCCAGAATCAGCATTTCGA
>CAZMKO010000030.1:0-23622 GCA_964566965.1 uncultured Rhodanobacteraceae bacterium | reverse complement strand
TGTCGTAGGAACGCTCGCCGCGCGAGGTCTGCTCGACGACCATCGGCACCAGGTTGAGGGCGGTGGGGTTTTCGGCGCTGCGTGACATGGTTATCTCCGGTGCTCGTGGTGAACGGGGGCGCCGCCTGTCGGCACCGCCTCCCGTCAGGACGCGGTACGTCGTCAGGCCTGCTGCTGGCCCGGGCGCATCACTTCGTCGAAGCTCAGCGCCTTGTCCGTGGTCTTGGCATGCTCGGCCACCCACTCGGCGACCTGGTCTTCCATGACGCGGTTCTGCAACGCAGACATCATCTGGGAGTCGCCGTTGTACATTTCAATGACCTTCTCCGGCTCCTCGTAGGTGGAAGCGATGGCCGCCATCAATTCGGCGACCCGGGAGCGGTCCAGCTCCAGCTTCTGCGTGCGCGCGATCTCGCCCATGAGCAGCGCCGCGGCGACGCGCTTGCGGGCCATGGGGCGCGCCGTTTCCAATGCCTGCTCCGGGATCGCCTGGCCTTCCGGAATGCGGCCCTGCAGCAGCGCGCGCACTTCGCTCTCAACCATCACTTCGGGCACGTCCTGGTCCGGATGGGCCTCGGCCAGCTTCTCGGCGACTTCGCTCTTCAGACGCGTACCCAGTGCCCCCTTGAGCTCACGCTCCAGGTTGGCGCGCACTTCCTTGCGGAACGTCTCGACGTCACCGTCGGCCACGCCGAACTGCTTGATGAAATCGGCATCCAACTCCGGCAGCCGCGGCTCCTGCACCTTGATGATGTGCAGTTCCACCGCGGCCTTGCGGCCGGCCAGGTTGTCGTTGCCGAAATCCTCCGGGAACTCGATGTCCTGCTTGACCTCGTCACCGGCCTTGTGGTCGATCAGCGCCGATTCCAGCGCCTCGAACAGGGTGCCTGAATCCAGCACCGAACCGGCGCGCTCCAGCCCCTCTTCCGGGAAGCGGTAGTCACCGACTTCGGCGGCGTACTCGAACATCACGAAGTCGCCCTTGGCGGCAGCGCGTTCGACCGGCTCGAAATGGCGGCGCTGCTTGCGCAGCGTCTCGATCATGGAATCGATGTCGGCATCGGACACCTCGGCCTTCGGCCGCTCGACCTCCAGGCCGCTGACGTCGATGTCCGGGAACTCCGGCATCACCTCGAACGTGGCGGTGCAGGCGATTTCGCCGTTCTCCGGCTCACCGGTGGTGTCGATGGTGGGCTGGGCCACCGGGCGCAGGTCTTCCTTCTGGAAGGCCTCGCGCAGGCTCTCGCCGATCAGGTCGGACAGGGTCTCGCCACGCACCTGGTCGCCGAAACGCTGACGGATCACCTGCGGCGGCACGCGGCCGGGGCGGAAGCCCTTCAGGCGCACGGTACGGCCCATGCGGGCGATACGCTCGTTGACCTGGCTGTCCAGGCGTTCTGCGGGAATCTTCAGCGTGAGCTTGCGACCCAGCGTACCCACGTTTTCAACCGAAACTTGCATGAGATCTCCTGAAACCGCCCCAACGGGCGCGTCGGACGGCCGGACGCCGCCCCATACCGAAACCATTGCCGCCATCGTGGTGCGAAAGGGGGGACTCGAACCCCCACGGGGGTTGCCCGCCAGGACCTAAACCTGGTGCGTCTACCAATTCCGCCACTTTCGCGCCGATGCCGACCGTGCCGGCCACGCCGGTCAAACCGGCCGCCATGCACACAAGTCCTCAATTTTAGATGCGCCAACGGCCACACACAAGTCGCGCGCGCCCCGCAGCACACCACATACGTGAAAACCGGACGTCAACGACGTCCGGTTTTCACGGGATCGGCGGGCCGGACCGACCAGCCCGACCGCATCAGGCGTTGGCGGCCTGCGCCGGGGCGCCACCACGCACGTCGACACGCCGCTTCAGGCGATCGATGTTGGCCAGCGACAACAGATGCGCATAGATCCAGCCGAGACTGCCGTCGGCCAGCAGCTCTGCCGCCACTTTTTCGTCCAGCTTGCGCAACTTTTCCTCGTTGACCACGAACAGGCCGTTGATGACCATGTTGCGGTCGCCGTCCTTGATCTGGATGGTGCGCTCTTCCAGCAGATCCAGCTCACGCAGACGCCTGGTGAATGCCTGGGTGCGCTTGACGTGCTCCTGGAACTCACCCAGGAAACGCACGGCGTTTTTCAAGGTGTCGGTATCGCTGCCGTCATCGTTGAACAGACGGTCACCTTCCTCGGTGCCGAAGCCCGGGTAGGCCTCGTCGAGGAACACGGTGAAATCGTCACCCTCGGCACCCTCGGGCTTCTCGGCCAGGATGAACGGGTAGCGGCGCACGAAGGCGGGGATGTAGGCGCCCTGCTCCCATTTGCCGTCGGCGTCGACGAACACGTTCTCGAACTGCTTCAGGCCGAGCATCGCCAGCGGACCGGCTTCCTCGACGCTGTTGCCGCCGAACAGGATGGGAAAATCGCGCGCGGCCGGCCCGAATTCGCCGACCGTCAGGGGCACCGAATGGGTCTTGGCCGCGAAGGCGGCGCTGTCGATGGGTTTGATCCGCAGGTCCTTGTGACCCTCACGATTGAGGGGCACGGGACGCTCGTAAAACAGTACTTCAGCCACGTTGTTTGGTCCTCTTGCGCCATCGTGGGGTACCCCTCCGGCACCCGCTACGGCGATGGCGATCTGGTTCGGAACCGGCACTATAACAGCGCCGGATACCCCACAGTAAGGGGCAATTCATGTATCGGAGAGAACGTGTGCGGACGCGGTGATGCGCGGCCGGCGCGGTTTTCGCTATGCTGCAGGGAGGTGCCGTCGGAACATCGCCATCCAACGTCACCGTCAGCGTCGAAGCCCCGCACCGGAGGATCCGCATGCCGCCCGAGACCCGTCAAACCCACGGACTCGACACCACACGCGTCCTGGCCCTGGACGTGACCGGCCGCATTCTGGAGTGGATCAGCTGGCGCGACGCGGTCTGCCTGTATGCCCGCGACGTGGTGGCCTGGACGCTCGGCGAGCCGTGCCTGACCATTCATGGCGGCGTCCATCGCGCCAGCGGACGCCGCAGCGTGCTGCGCGTGCACCCCATCGTGGCCAGCAGTGGCCAGTGCCGCGGCCGCGCGGCCGACCAGGCACCGGCCCTGACCAACGCCATGCTGTTCGCCCGCGACCGCCACCTGTGTCTGTATTGCGGCCAGGCCTGGCCGCGCCAACAACTGACCCGCGACCACGTGCTGCCAGTCTCCCGCGGCGGACGCGACGAATGGGAAAACGTGGTCACCGCCTGTGCGGCATGCAACGCGAAAAAGGGCAGCCGCACCCCGCAACAGGCCGGCATGCCCCTGCTGGCCATCCCGTTCCGGCCGAGCTGGGTGGAACACCTCATCCTGTCCAACCGCCACATCCTGGCGGACCAGATGACGTTCCTGGTCAACCATCTGCCGCGCGAGCGCCGGCCGCACTGAACGGACGTGGCCCCACCGGGCCCTTTTCAGGCGGTACTGAAACCCGCCGCGACACGGGTGTCGTCCGGCAAGGTCCGGATCTCGACGTCATCCACCCGGGCCGCCGGCGGCCCCACCCGCAGCCAGCCCTCGAGCGCAACAAGGGCCTCGGGGGTGCCGCTTGCCAGCACCTCGACCCGGCCGTCGTCGAGGTTCCGTGCATGCCCGTCCAGTTCCAACCGGCGTGCCCGATCCCGGGTGGAGGCGCGGAAGAACACGCCCTGCACGCGGCCGGACACCAGAAATCGGCACACGCTCACGGGGCATCCTTGCCGCTGTCGACCAGCGCCTGCAGCTTGTGCATGTCCAGCGGGCCGACCCAGGTCCGGACAAGCTCGCCATCGGGCGCCACCACGAACGTGGTCGGCAACACGTCCGGCGGCGCCAGCCCCGGTGGCGGATCGGCGGGATCGACGCGGGCCACCGGATACGTCACCGGGTGCTTGGCCAGGAACGCTTCGATGTCGTCCCGTGGCGTGTCCTCGTAATCCAATCCGATCACGCGCACCTGATCGCGGCTGGCCGCGAACGCGGACAGCGCCGGCATTTCCTTGATGCACGGTCCGCACCAGGTGGCCCAGTAGTTGATGACTACCCACTTCCCGCGTTGCGCGGCGAGGCTGAAGTGCCCGCCGTCCAGGGTGCCGATGTCCAGCGACGGCGCCGCCGCGGTCACCGGCGTGGCCGCATCATGGGCACCAGCGACCATCGGCGCCCCCGCCACGGCCAGCGCGATGCCGATGAGCGCGCAGCAATGCTTCATCAATCTAATCCTCCTCGACACCGGGCCGGTCGTCCGCGCCCGGTGTCGTCATGAATACCTGCTCGATCGAACGATCCAGCCCGTTGCCCACCTGATCGGTGAGATCACGCAGCACGTCCACCAGCGCCGCCGGCAACTGGGCGAGCAGTGGCGCCCCGGCGTCGGTGTCCAGTGACAAACGGTAGCGGCCCGCCTCGTACAGTCCGGCCAGCGACACTTCGTCCAGATGACGCACCATCACCCAGCTGTCCTCACCGGTCAGGCGCACCATTTTCACCTGCTGCAGGTCGCACAGATAGCGCTGCAGAAGCTCCTCGGTCATGAATTGCTCGGAATGCAACATGGCTTCCTCGCTCATGCCGCGCCCCTGACGTTGCATGCGCACCAGATGCTTGAGCAAGTGCATCAACCCGAGAAACTCGCACCCCTCCGGCAGGCGCCAGGCGTGCGGCTGGTATTCGAAGGCCGACAACGAAGCCGTGATCGAGGCCCCCAGCAACACGATGATCCAGGACAGGAACACCCACAGCAGAAAGATCGGGATCACCGCCAACTGCCCGTAGATCTGCTCGTAGGACGGCACGCTGCGCACATACTCGGCGAAGCCCCAGCGCGCCACGCCGAACAGCAAGGCCGCCAGCAGCGCGCCGATCGCGGCATGGCGGAAGGGCACGCGGCGATTGGGCACCAACGTGTACATCGCGAACAGGCCCACCAGGGTGACCACGAACGGCAACACCCCCCACAAGCGACGCATCAATTCACGCTGCGGGTCGAAATGCCCCAGGAACGGCATCGCCGCCAGGTAGGAGGTGAGTGTCAGGCTGGCCACCACCAGGATCGGCCCCAGCGTCAACGCCGCCCAGTACATCAGGAAGCGCGATACCGGCGAGCGCCGGCTGGTCACGCGCCAGATGCGGTTGAAGCGCTCCTCGATGCTGGCCAGCATGGCCAGTGCCGACAACAGGAACACCACGATACCGATGCCGGTCAATTTGCTGGCGTTGCCGGCAAACTGCAGCAAGTAGTGCTGCACGGCCTGCCCCGCCGCCGGTACGAAGTTGTCGAACAGGAAATGCTGCACACGTTCGGTCAGCCCCTGGAACGACGGCAGCACGCTGAGAATGCCGAACACCGCCGCGGTCAGCGGCACCAGCGCAAACAACGTCGTGTACGACAACGCGCCGGCGGTTTCCAGACACTTGTCGGCCACGAAACGACGCCAGACGAACCGGCCGAAGGCACGCACACGATCACGGTCGAAAGAAAAGGTCACGGACGTTCCATGCGACGTGGATGAAATCCGGATCGGATCCGGCGCGTCTGGCCTGGTGAACCGCCGGGCCAGCGGACATCTGCGCCGGATTCAACCAGAGCTTCCCCGGGCAATCAACCGTTACACTAGGCGCTCGCACACTCCAAACACAAGCGCCCCGGAGCCGCCGGCGCCCGTGGCTTCAGCTTCCCGCCTTTTCAGCAGCGACCGGTGCGAACCCGGCCGGAGACTTCATGAGCGACGACATCCTGGTGCTTTACTACAGCCGCAACGGCAGCGTGGCCCAGCTGGCCCGGTTGATCGCCCGCGGCATCGGCGAGGTACCGGGCATGCGCGCACGCCTGCGCCAGGTGCCGCCGGTGGCGCCATCCACGCGCGAAACGCAGCCGCCGGTGCCGGACGAGGGGGCGCCCTACGTGGAACGCGCCGATCTGGCCGAGTGCGCCGCGCTGGCGATGGGCAGCCCCACCCGCTTCGGCAACATGGCCGCACCGATGAAACACTTCCTGGACACCACCGGTGCCGAATGGGCCTCCGGCACGCTGGCCGGCAAACCGGCGGCGGTGTTCACGTCCACCTCGACCATGCACGGCGGGCAGGAATCGACGCTGCTGTCGATGATGCTGCCGTTGCTGCACCACGGCATGATGGTGCTGGGCATCCCGTTCACCGAACCGGAACTGGGCACCACCACCAGCGGTGGCTCGCCCTACGGCGCCACCCACGTCGCCGGCCCCCACGGCGACCACCCCTTCAGCGACGAGGAACGACGCCTGGCACGCGCCCTGGGACGCCGGTTGGCGGAGGTCACGCGGCGCCTGGAGCCATCCGCGTGAACGCCATGGCGACACCGACCCCGCGCGTGCGCGCGGCCCGCCTCGTCGGCCGCGCCGCCTGGGCCGGCCTGGCGGTGTTGCAGGTGGTCTGGCACGCCTGGTGGGTACCGCCGGCACAGGGTCAGGCCCTGCTGGCGGCGGTGGTCGCCGTGGTGCCGCTGCTGCTACCCCTGCTGGCGTGGCGACGTCCGTCGCGGGCCCTGCTGTGGGCCGGCATCGTGGCCCTGTTCTACTTTTGCCACGGCATCATGGAAGCCTGGACGGTGCCGGCGGCCCGCCTGCCCGCCTGGCTGGAGATCGTGTTCAGTGCGGGACTGATCGTGGCGCTCGGTGCCGCCGTGCAGAAACGCCCGAAATGACGGCGCCGCCGGCGGACACGGCACGTCGTCAATTCGGCAAGCGACGGATATTGGCACCCAGGCCGCCCAGCTTTTCCTCGATGTTCTCGTAACCACGGTCGATGTGGTACACGCGGTCGACGCTGGTCTCGCCGTCGGCCACCAGACCGGCCAGCACCAGGCACGCCGAGGCACGAAGGTCGGTGGCCATGATCGGCGCGCCACTGAGTTGCTCCACGCCCTGCACGATCGCGGTGTTGCCCTCCAGGCGGATGTCCGCGCCCAGGCGCTGCAACTCGTGGACATGCATGAAGCGGTTCTCGAACACCGTCTCGGTGATCACACCGACGCCCTCGGCAATGCCATTGAGCGCCGTGAACTGCGCCTGCATGTCGGTCGGAAAGGCGGGATACGGCGCCGTGGTGAGGTTGATGGCGCGCGGGCGGCGTCCGCGCATGTCCAGCTCGATCCAGTCGTCGCCGGTGTCGATCTGCGCGCCGGTTTCCTCCAGCTTGCCCAGTACCGCCTCCAGCGTGCCCGGCCGCGCGTTGCGCGCGCGCACCTTGCCGCCGGTAATGGCCCCGGCGATCAGGAAGGTGCCGGTCTCGATACGGTCCGGCAACACGTCGTAGTGACAGCCGTGCAGGCGCTCCACACCGTGGATGACCAGCGTGTTGGTGCCCTCTCCCTCGATTTGCGCGCCCATGGCGTTGAGGCAGTGGGCCAGGTCCACCACTTCCGGCTCCTGCGCCGCGTTCTCGATGACCGTGGTGCCTTCGGCCAGCACCGCCGCCATCATGATGTTCTCGGTGCCGGTGACGGTGACCATGTCCATGTTGATGCGCGCGCCCTTCAGGCGCTTGGCACGGGCCTTGATGTACCCGTTTTCGACGACCACGTCGGCCCCCAGCTGCTGCAGGCCGCGGATATGCTGGTCGACCGGGCGCGAGCCGATCTGGCAACCGCCCGGCAACGACACCTCCGCCTGCCCGAAACGCGCCACCAGCGGCCCCAGCACCAGGATCGAGGCCCGCATGGTCTTGACCAGTTCGTACGGGGCGAAATAGCGATCGGCCGGACGCGGGTCGATGTGGATCTTCATGCGCTCGTCCAGCACCAGCTGCACGCCCATGCCACCGAGCAACTCCATGGTGGTGGTGACGTCGTGCAGGTGCGGCACATTGCCGATGCTGACCGGCTCGTCGGCCAGCAGGGTCGCGGCCAGGATCGGCAACACGGCGTTCTTGGCGCCGGAGATGACGACGTCGCCCGAGAGCGGGCGGCCGCCGGAAATGAGAATCTTGGCCATGACGGGTTATCCTCGCGGCGCGCGCGCGGCGGCTTCTTCGGGAGTCAGGGTTTTCAGGCTGAGCGCGTGGATCGCGCCGCCCATCAGGTCACCCAGCGCGGCATACACCAGGCGGTGGCGTGCCAGCGGCAATTTGCCGGCAAACGCCGGGCTGACCACGCGCGCCTCGAAATGGACCCCGTCGTCGCCGGCCACCTCGACGCTGGCGTCGGGCAGGGCTTGTTCGATGAGTGACTTGATGCGTTGCGTATCCATGTATTCCCGTGACGGCGGCAGGCGACGGCCATTGTCCGGCAGAACGGGCGGAACCCCGCCTGAACCGCACAATCGGCGCCATATGACGGTAAAATGCGAAGGTGGAATGGTAATGGAAATCCGCAGGTGCCGGAACGGCCGTGTTCCGGCGTGTGCATCGCCCGTCTGGAAACCACATGAACGTTCGAACCGCCTCCCCGCAGCTCGCCTCCGGTCCCGCCGACGACGACACGCTGAGCGCCAGCGCCCGTATCGTCATCGCCACCGAGGCCAACGCCATTCATTCGCTGGAATCGCGCATCGACGGCGACTTCAGCCGGGCCTGCCGGCGCATACTCGAGTGCAGCGGCCGGGTGGTGGTGTCGGGCATGGGCAAATCCGGCCACATCGCGCGCAAGGTGGCCGCGACCCTGGCCTCTACCGGCACCCCGGCGTTCTTCGTGCATCCGGGCGAAGCCAGCCATGGCGACCTCGGCATGATCCAGCCGCAGGACATCGTGCTGGCCCTGTCCAACTCCGGTGAGACCGACGAACTGCTGCTGATCCTGCCGGTGATCAAACGCCAGGGCATCCCGCTGATTGCCATGACCGGCAACGCGCGATCCTCGCTGGCCCGCCAGGCCGACATCCACCTGGATGTCAGCGTGCCCGCCGAAGCCTGCCCGCTGGGACTCGCCCCCACCGCCAGCACCACCGCCGCGCTGGTGATGGGCGACGCCCTGGCCATCGCGCTGCTGGAGGCCCGCGGCTTCACCGCCGACGACTTCGCGCGCTCGCACCCGGCCGGCAGCCTCGGACGCCGCCTGCTGCTGCACATCCGCGACATCATGCACGCCGGCGAGGGTGTGCCGACCGTGTCCGCCGACGCCAGCATGGGCGAGGCGTTGATGCAGGTGACGGAAAAGCGCCTGGGGCTCACCGCCGTGGTCGACCCCTCGGGACGCCTGGCCGGCGTGTTCACCGACGGCGACCTGCGCCGCGCCATCGACGAGAGCGACGCCGACCTGCGTACCAGCCCGGTCAGCGCCTTCATGTCCCGCCAACCCAAGACCATCGGCCCCGACAAGCTGGCCAGCGAAGCGGCGCAGCTGATGGAAAAACACCAGATCCACGCGCTCCTGGTCGTCGATGACGACAAGCGCGTGGTCGGCGCGCTCAACATCCACGATCTGCTGCGGGCCCGGGTGGTCTGACAGCGCCCCAGCCGGCCGCGATTTCCGGCCGCTCTGCTACGATCACGCCACCGCCCCGATTCCCTATCCGCCATGCTTCCGGACTTTCTCGCCAACGTGACCGACGATGCCCGCCAGCGCGCCGCGCGCATCCGCCTCGCCGCCTTCGACGTCGACGGCACCCTCACCGACGGCCGGCTGTGGTACACCGAAGACGGTCACGAATTGAAAGCCTTCCACGCCCTCGACGGGCACGGCTTGAAACGCCTGCTCGCCAACGGCATCGAAGTGGCCCTGATCACCGCGCGGGTCAGCCGGCCGGTAGTGGTGCGCGCGGAGGAACTGGGCATTCGTCACGTCTACCAGGGCCAGTCCGACAAGCGCATGTGCCTTGCCGAACTGCAGCAGGCCCTGGAAGTCACGGTCGAGCAGACCGCCTTCACCGGAGACGACCTGTCCGATCTGCCCGCCATGCAAACCTCCGGGCTGGCCGTTGCCGTCGCCAACGCCCATCCGCAGGTGAGCGCGCACACGCACTGGCAGACGCGGCGCGAAGGCGGCCACGGCGCCGTGCGCGAAGTGTGCGACCTGATCCTCGCCGCCCAGGGCCGCCTGGAACCCGACCCCCGGTCGTCGGCCACGTGACTCGGCCACGCCTGCTTCTCAGCCTGGCCGTTCTGGCCCTGGCCGGCATCCTGATCCAGATCGCGATCTGGTGGATCAAGCCGCCGGCCAAACCGCGCCAGTTGGTCGGGCCGCCGCGCTCGGGATACACGCTGAGCGACTTCACGTTCTACGCCTACGACACCGACGGCCGTCTGAGCTTCCGCATCCACTCGCCGTCGCTGGAACGACGCGAGAACGACCGCTCCCTGTTCATCGACAAACCGCACTTCCTGCTGCCGCCGGAAAACGGCGCGCCCGGCGCGCCCTGGCGCGGCCGCTCGGATTACGGATGGATCAACCACGACAACACCGAAATGAGACTGATGGGCAAGGTCGACATGTACCGCGCGGCGCATGCCGGCGTGCCCTCGGCGGAAATCCACACCTCCGATGTCACCGCCTGGCCGAATCAGCACCGCCTGGCCACCGACCAGGCCGCGCGCATGCGCCAGGGAACATCTAGAATGTCCGGTGTCGGCCTGCGCGCCAATCTCGATTCCAAATACCTGGAGCTGCTGCATGACTTCCACGGCACGTTCGAACCCAGTTCGCACGAGTGAACGTCTCGCCCCGTTGGCGGCCCTCGCCGTCCTGGCGCTGGCCTGGGCCGTGCCGATGAACGGTCATGCCAAGCAAAGCGACCGCTCGGCGCCGGTCGAGATCAGTTCGGATTATTTCGACAGCCAGGCCAAGCCCAACGGCGTCACCCACCTCAAGGGCCACGTCGTGGTCACCCAGGGCACGCTGAAGGCCACCAGCGGCGCCGCCACGGTGCATTTCGACGCCGATTCGCGCGTCAAACGCGTGATCCTGGAAGGCTCACCCGCCCGCCTGCAGCAAATGGACGACAACGGCAACCTCATCAAGGGTCGCGCCGGGTCCGTGGATTACCAGGTGCCCAAGGGCATCGCCACGCTCACCGACGACGCCTACATCGAACAGGTCGGCCGCGGCACGGCCAGCGGCCAGGTACTGGTCTACAACACCAAGACCAGCACCATGTCGGCACGCGGCCAGGGCGACAGCCGCGTGCACCTCACCTTCCAACCCAGCAAGGACGAGTCGGGCCAAACCGCTCCGGCGTCGGCCAGTTCCGGCGGGCAGTAACGATGCTGGCCGCCAAGGGACTCAAAAAACGCTTTCGTTCCCGCGAGGTGGTGAGCGATTTCGGCTTCGACATCAGCGAAGGCGAAGTGGTCGGCCTGCTCGGCCCCAACGGCGCCGGCAAGACCACCTGCTTCTACATGGTGGTCGGCCTGATTCCGGCCGACGCCGGCAGCATCACGCTGGACGGGGCCGACATCACCGGCCAGCCGATGCACGTCCGCGCACGCCGCGGCATCGGCTACCTGCCTCAGGAACCGTCGGTGTTCCGGCGCCTGAGCGTGTCCGACAACATCCTCGCCGTGCTGGAAATGCGCGACGACCTGGACGCCGAGGGGCGCCGCCAGGAACTGGAAAAGCTGCTCGACGAACTGAAGATCGAACACATCGCCACGCAGAAAGGCGTGAGCCTGTCCGGCGGCGAGCGCCGACGCGTGGAGATCGCCCGCGCGCTGGCTGCGCAGCCGCGCTACATGCTGCTGGATGAGCCGTTCGCCGGCGTCGATCCGATTTCGGTCGGCGAAATCCAGCGCATCGTGCGCCACCTCAAGGACCGCGGCATCGGCGTGCTGATCACCGACCACAACGTCCGCGAGACGCTCGGCATCTGCGACCGCGCCTACATCCTCAGCGAAGGCGGCGTGCTGTCGCGCGGCACACCGGCACACATCCTCGCCGACCCGCGCGTGCGCGAGGTGTACCTGGGCCACGAATTCCGGCTCTAGGGCACTCCCCACCCCCCACGCCGTGGCGGGCAGCACATCCCTGCCCGCTGCCGCCGTTCTGCCAACCACGTCGCCTCATGACCATTCACCTCTGGCCCACCTGATGCCGGCTGGGTAGGATGGATGGCACGTTCATTGCTTGGCACAGCATGAAGCCGTCCATTCAACTCCGTCTCAACCAGCAGCTGTCGTTGACGCCGCAGTTGCAACAGGCCATCCGCCTGCTGCAACTGTCACGGCTGGAACTGGCCACGGAACTGCGCACGCTGGTCGAGGCCAATCCCATGCTGGAACTGGTGGAGCCGGAGGCCCCCGAGCCGGCGCCGGAGACGGCCGCCACCGACGAGAGCCTGGACGGCGACTGGGACCCGGGCCCGGCAGGCGCCGACAGCCAGCTCGATTTCTCCACGACTGCGGCCCCGGCCATGCCCGCACCGGCCAACGACGTGGGCAGTCAGGACGCCGTCACCGAGACCTTGCGCAGCCATTTGATGTGGCAGCTGGACGTGACCCCCCTGTCGGCGCGCGAACACCTCGTGGCCAGCCTGGTGATCGACGCGCTGGACCCCGACGGCTACCTGCGCGCCGATCCGGCGACACTGGCCGCCTCGCTGCCCCTTGAACCGTCCATCACCCTCGCGGAGCTGGATGCCGTACGCCGGCGTCTGCAGCAGTTCGATCCGGTCGGCGTGGCCAGCCTCGACCTGGCCGACTGCCTGCAGGCGCAATTGCTCCAGACCCAGGACACGCCGCTGCACGCCCTGGCACGCCGCATCGTGGCCGGCCATCTCGACCGACTGGCGCACAACGACATCGCGCGCATGGCCCGTCAGCTGCGCGCCACGCCCGAGGACGTGGCCGACGCCTGTGCCGTGATCCGCCAGCTCGACCCGCGTCCCGGTGCCGCCTTCGACGCCAGCCCGGTGGAATATGTGATTCCGGACGCCTACGCCTGGCACGACGGCTCGCAGTGGCGCGTGTCGCTGGACCCGGCCGGACAGCCGCAGCTGGCCTTGAACCAGCATTATTGCCGGCTCATCCAGCAGGCCCGGCGCGACGATGCCGCCTGGATGCGTGGCCAGCTGCAGGAGGCGCGCTGGCTGATCAAAAGCCTGGAACAGCGTGCCGACACGGTATTGCGCGTGGCCCAGGCCATCGTGCGCCGGCAACGCGCCTTCCTGGACTACGGTCCGGAGGCGATGCGCCCTCTGGTATTGCGCGAAATCGCCGAAGAAGTGGGCATGCACGAATCGACCATCTCGCGCGTCACCACCCGCAAGTATCTGCACACGCCACGCGGCAATGTCGAGTTCAAATACTTTTTCTCCACCGGTGTCGGCACCGACGACGGTGGCAGCGCCTCCTCCACCGCCATCCAGGCGATGCTGCGCAAGCTGGTCGACGAGGAGAACCCGCGCAAACCGCTCTCGGACCAGGCCCTCACCGAGGCCTTCGGGAAACGTGGCATTAACATTGCGCGGCGTACCATCGCCAAGTACAGGGAAGCATTGCGGATACCCCGTTCCAGTGAACGCCGCCGGCTCGGTTGAGGAACTTGTGACCCGTCCGGCGTTCGCAATAGATGGCACCGGGCGTTTTGGCCCCGTGCCTCCCCGCCGCCGCGAGGCGGCACCCTGAAACGTGAAGGAGGCGCACCATGCAAGTGCAGATCAGCGGTCAGAAGATCGAGATCACCGAGGCCCTGCGTAACCATGTCCAGTCGAAGCTCGACAGGCTTTCCCGCCACTTCGACAACCTCACCTCGCTGAACGTCGTGCTGTCAGTGGAAAAACTCGACCAGTTCGCCGACGGCACCTTGGTCGGCGCCGGCTGCACCCTGCATGCGCAGGCCGTCGATGCCGACATGTATACCTCCATCGACCTGATGTTCGACAAGCTGGTCACGCAGCTGCGCAAGCACAAGGAAAAACTCACCGACCACCACCCACGCGAGGGTCGCGCCCTCCATTACGGCTGATCCCGCCCCCGGGGCCGGCGCCCGGCCCCGGCGACGATCCGCCGCAACGCGGATGTTCCACCAGGCCGGCTGCTGCATGCAGCCGGCCTGCGTCAACCGGATTCCCCCTTGCCCGAACGCGACGAACAGGCACAATAAGCCCTGTCCGCGCCGGCACAACGGCAACGGCCCCGATCCCGCCGCCAAGGAACCTCCGACCCGTGGAAACCTTTACCGCACGCCAACTGTTCGACGACGTCAGTGAACGCCTGGGGCTGCGCTGGAAAGCCGGCATGCGGGGCGAAACCCGCATCCTGGACACCGGTGAAACCAAGTCGCGCCGGCCTTCCCTGGTCGGGTATCTGAACGTGATCTATCCCAACAAGGTGCAGATCATCGGCGGCGAGGAGCTGACCTATCTGGACAGTCTGGACTCGCGTCAGCGCTGGGAAACTATCCAGAAGATCATGGCGCAGTCGCCGCTGGCACTGATCATCACCAAGGGCCAGAAGCCGCCGTCGGACCTGACCGACGCGGCCGAGGAAAGCAACACGCCGTTGTGGTCCAGCGCCAAGCGCGGTCACCAGCTGCTGTCGTACCTGCAATTCCACCTCACCCGCCGTCTGGCGCAGCGCGTTTCGATGCACGGCGTGTTCATGGAGGTGTATTCGATCGGCGTACTGTTCACCGGCGAACCCGGCTCCGGCAAGAGCGAGCTGGCGCTGGAGCTGATCACGCGCGGTCATCGCCTGGTCGCCGATGATGCCGCCGAATTCACGCTGGTGTCTCCGGATGTCATCGACGGCACTTGTCCCGAGCTGCTGCGCGACCTGCTGGAGGTACGCGGCATCGGTGTGCTCAACGTGCGCGAGATGTTTGGCCACACGGCCGTAAAGACATCCAAGTACCTGCGCCTGATCATCCATCTCAAGCCCATGCGCGACACCGTCGAGATCGACGCCCTGAGCCGGCTCACCGGCGACACCGGCAAACGCGCCATCTTCGATGTGGATGTCCCCATGATGACGATTCCGGTGGCACCGGGTCGCAACCTGGCGGTCATGGTCGAGGCGGCGGTACGCAGCTACATGCTGAAATCCAGCGGCATCGATCCGGCCCAGACCTTCATCGACCGCCAGGCACGCCAGCTTCAGAACCTGCCACCGTGGTGAGGTGAGGCCACCCGCCAGCCAACACGCCCAGCACGCCACGCGCTTTCTGGATATGATGCGGGCAGTGCCCCGTCGATCCGCGTTCCAGGGACTCCATGAGCGATACCCAGCAACCATCCAACGTCCACCTGGTCGTCCTGTCGGGCATGTCCGGCAGCGGCAAGACCGTCGCCCTGCGCGCGCTGGAAGATCTCGATTTCTACTGCGTCGACAATCTTCCCGCGGCGCTCATTCCCCGCCTGGTCACGGCACTGGGCGGCCGTCACGGCGAGCACCGCCGCATCGCCGTGGGTGTGGACGCGCGCAACCGCGCGGAGGATCTGGAACAGATTCCGCACATGCTCTCGCGCCTGGCCGCCGAAGGCATCGTGTCACATCTGGTGTTCGTCGACAGCCGCGACGAGGTGTTGATCAAGCGCTATTCCGAGACCCGCCGCCGCCACCCGTTGTCGGTCGACGGCCTTTCGCTGGCCGACGCCATCGCCAGCGAACGGCGTCTGGTGCGCAACATCAAGGGCATCGCCGAGGCGGTCATCGACACCAGCGACATCAACGTGCACGAGCTGCGGCGCATGATCGCCACGCGCTACGCGGCGGCCAGCGACGGGCTGTCGCTGCTGTTCGAGTCGTTCGCTTACAAGCATGGATTGCCGTTGGACGCCGACTTCACCTTCGACGCCCGTTGCCTGCCCAATCCACACTGGGACCGCGCCCTGCGTCCGCTGACCGGACGCGACGCACCGGTGCAGGAGTTCCTCGACGCGCAACCGATGGCCGGCGAATACCTGCGCGACATCACCGGCTTTCTCGAATCGTGGCTGCCGCGCTTCAACAACGAGGACCGCACCTACGTCACGGTGTGTATCGGCTGTACCGGCGGACGTCACCGCTCGGTGTACCTGGCCGAAAGATTGGCCGAGCACTTCCGCCCCGGCACCAACGAGGTGCTGACCTTCCACCGCGAGCTCGATTGAGCATGCGCGCCGGCGTCCTCCTCATCACCCACGCCACGGTCGGCCAGGCCTTGATTGACGCGGCCCGCCACGTCATGCCGCAGTTGCCGCTGAACGTCATCGCCATGGAGGTGCCCGCCGATGCCGACGTGACCGAGATGCGCAAGCTCACGGCGCGCCATGTGCGCGAGCTGAACAGCGGCGACGGCGTGCTGGTGTTGTCCGACCTGTACGGTGCCACGCCCTGCAACATCGGCCTGCAGGCCGGTGACCTGGGCGCCCCGGTGCGCTGCGTGTCCGGACTCAACCTGCCCATGCTGCTGCGCGTGATGAACTACGCCGACAAGCCGCTGGACGAACTTGCCGAAATCGCCGCCGCCGGCGGCCGCGGGGGAATTTTCATCGACCATGCGTGAACAGGACATCACCGTATCCAACCGCCTCGGCCTGCACGCGCGGGCCGCGGCCAAGCTGGTCCAGACCGTGCAGCCGTTCAAGTCCACGGTCATGCTGGTGCATGGCGGGCGCGAGGTGAACGCCAAAAGCATCATGGGCGTGATGATGCTGGCCGCCGGCCAGGGCACGCCGCTGGTGGTGCGTGCCGACGGCCCGGACGAAGAAGCCGCGTTGGCCGCCGCCATCGACATCTTCGAACGCAAGTTCGGCGAGGGTGCATGAGTACGTCAGCCGCCAACATGCCGCCTGCCCCGCGGGAGCACCGATGAGACAGGTACTGACCGGCATCGTCGGCGCGCGCGGCATGGCCCTTGGGCGCGCCCGGCGCGTGCAGTCCACGCGTATCCGCATCGACCCGACGCCGCTGCAGGACAACGAGGTCGAAGCCGAGCTGGAGTTGCTGCACAAGGCGCTGGAAACGGCACGCGAGGAGCTGCTGGCGCTGCGCGACAAGCTGCAGGGTTCGATGGCCCGCGAGGCCACCGAGTTCGTGGACGCCCACAACATGCTGCTCAGCGACCCGGACCTGCTGCGCGGGCTCGACACCATGGTGCGCGAGCAGCGCATGCGCGCCGGCGCCGCGCTGAAGGCGCAGCGCGACCGCCTGGTGGGCGTGTTCGACGCCATGGACGACCCCTACCTGCGCAGCCGCAGCGAGGATATCGACCAGGTGATCGGCCGCGTGCTGGGCATCCTGGCGCGCAGCAGCAGCCACGAGGAACGCAAGCTGGCCTCCCGGGTCGGCGAAATCCTGGTCGCCGAGACGGTCGCGCCCGGCGACATGGCCAGCCTGGCCGGGCGCGGTCTGCTGGGTGTGGTCACCGTGAGCGGCAGCGCCTACTCGCACAGCGCGATCCTGGCCCGCAATCTCAACCTGCCCATGCTGATCGGCGTTGCCAACGCATTGGACGGCATCCGTGACAACGATCTCGTCCTGCTCGACGGCGAGGCCGGCGACGTGGTCGTGCACCCCGCGGCCCAGGACCTGGCGCGCTATCGCCAGTGGCAGCGTGAGGCCGCCCGCGAGGGCAAACGCCTGGCGGCACTGGCCAATGCGCCGACACGCACCATGGACGGTGTCGACATTCGCCTGTTCGCCAACGCCGAACAGGCCGGGGACCTGGCCATTGCCCGCAACAACGGCGCCAGCGGCATCGGCCTGTACCGCAGCGAATTCCTGTTCCTGAGCAGCAACGGCCTGCCCAGCGAGGACGAACAATTCAGCGCCTACCGCAACCTGGTGCTGGCCATGGGCGGCCTGCCGGTCACCATTCGCACGCTGGATCTGGGCGCCGACAAGGCCGGGTCGGCGGGCCTGACCGTGCGCGACGAGGAAAATCCCGCCCTTGGCGTGCGCGGCATCCGGCTGTCGCTGCGCCACCCGGTGGTGTTCGCCACCCAGTTGCGTGCGATCCTGCGCGCGGCCAGCTACGGGCCGGTGCGTATCCTGGTGCCGATGGTCACCCAGCGCGACGAACTCGAGGCGGTACGGACCCTGGTCGACCATTGCGCCCGCGACCTTCGCAACGAGGGTGAGGATCCGCCGGACAACATCCCCATCGGCGTGATGATCGAGGTACCCGCGGCCGCCCTCACCGTGCGTGCCTTGCTGCAGCAAGCCGATTTTCTCGCCCTGGGCACCAACGACCTGGCGCAATACGTGTTGGCCAGCGACCGCAACAACGACGCCCTGGGCAAGTTGTACAACCCGTTGCAACCGGCGCTGTTGCGCCTGGTCTACCACGTCATCAGTACCGGACAGCGTGCCGGCAAGCCGGTCAGCGTGTGCGGCGAGATGGCCGGCGACCCGCTGTTCACGCCGCTGCTGCTGGCACTGGGGCTGACCGACTTCAGCATGCACCCGGGCCAGTTGCTGACCATCCGCGACCGCATCGCGCATTTGGACCGCACCCGCTTGCGCCGCCTGGGTCCACGCATCGTGCGTGCCGCCTCGCGTGAGGAGGTGGAAGCCATCCTGCGCCAGGCGGCACCGCCGGCCTGAGACCCGCGCAACCCGAACATGCCCGGCTCGCTGCCGGTTCCTGTGTCGGCCCGAATTTGCCGGGCCTCCCGCAGGACCGGCCCATGGCCGCGATCAATGCTCGCCGATACGCCGGCCAACACGGTATCGGCACACGCGCTTGTGCATTCTTTCACGCCGACCGCTGCGACACCGTCACCGCCTGCACGAACGCGCGCACCAGTGCGCCGTGATAGGCGTCACCGGCCAGCACCAGCGACAGGCGCCGGCCCAGATCCAGGAACGGCGTACGCAGCACCGCCAGTCGCCCCGCCGCCACCGCGTCGTCGACCGCGACCGCGGGCAGGCACGCCAATCCCAGTCCGGCGATGACCGCCTGCTTGATGGCCTCGATCTGGCCCAGCTCCAGGACCGTACGGGCCGGTGGGAGCGATGCCAGCGCGCGCTCGCAAAGCGCACGCGTCGCCGAGCCGTGCTCACGCATCACCCAGTTCACGCCGGCGAAGTCCTCCGCGGCCAGGTGCCGACGGCCGGCCAGTGGATGATCGGCGCGGGCGCACACCACCAGATGATCGTCCCGCCATGGCAGCACCTCGAGACCCGGTTGCACCACCGCACCTTCGATGCAGCCAACGTCAAGCCGGTGCTCGCGCACCGCGGCGACGATACCGCGGGTGTTGTCCACCTCCAGCCGTACCGCCACCTGCGGATGCGTCTGCGTGAAGTCACCAAGCAGGTCGCCGACCAGGTAGTTGCCCACCGTGTTGCTGGCGCCGAGGCGTAACTCACCACGCAAGCCGTCCAGATCGCCCGCGGCCTGACGCCGGAACTCGTCCAACCGTTCGAGAATGTCCCGCGCCAGCGGCAGCAGCTCGCGGCCACGCTCGTTCAGATGCACGCGGCCATGGCTGCGCGCGAACAATGACGCCTCCAACAGCCGCTCCAACTCCGCCAACGCCATGCTGGCGGCCGGTTGGGTCAGGTGCAGCGCCTCGGCGGCGGCACCTACGCCACCGTGTTCGGCAATGGCCACGAAAACCTGCAACTGGCGGGGGCTGAGATAATTCATCAGAAAAATTTATATGCTGAATAAATAATAATAAATATCATTTTTGCATATCACTCCCTACCCTGCAGGCAGTTTTGCACTGCGGGCGTCCCATGCCATCCAGGATCGAGGCTTCCACCCATTCTTCCGCCACGGCCGCGCCGGTCCCGCGCGGGCGCCTGCCGGGATTGGCGTTGTCGGCACTGCTGGCCTTGCTGGCATGGCAGCTGGGGCGCTGGATGCCGATCATCGGCGGGCCGGTGTTCGGCATCGTCCTCGGCGTGGCGGTACGCAATCTGGCCGGCGTACCCGCCGTCTGCGAACCGGGCATCAAGTTCACCGGCAAGAAGGTGCTGCAGTGGTCGATCATCGCGCTCGGCTTCGGGCTCAGCCTGACCCAGGTCGCGCACACCGGCCTGTCGTCGCTGGCGGTCACGGTGGTCACCGTCAGCGCCGCGTTCGTGTCCGCCTGGCTGCTGGGCCGCTGGCTGCACATTCCATCGCGCCTGAAGCTGCTGATCGGGGTGGGCACGGCCATCTGCGGCGGTTCGGCCATCGCCGCCGTCACGCCGATCATCAAGGCCGACGAACACGAAACGGCATTTTCCATCTCCACGATTTTCCTGTTCAACCTGATCGCGGTACTGGTGTTTCCACTGCTCGGCCACCTGATGCACCTGAGTGACCAGGGCTTCGGTCTGTGGGCCGGCACGGCCATCAACGACACCTCCTCGGTGGTCGCCGCCGGCTACAGCTATTCCCCGGCGGCGGGCGATTACGCCACCATCGTGAAACTGACCCGCGCCACGCTGATCATTCCGATCTGCCTGGCCCTGGCAATGATTCAGGCTTGGCGACACAAGCGCCGGGGCGGCGGCGATTTCAAGCTGTCGCGGATATTCCCGTGGTTCATCCTGTGGTTCGTGGTGGCCTCGGCCATACGCACGCTGGGCTGGATTCCCGAACCGTGGCTGGTCCCGCTGCACCTGATGGCGGAGTTCCTGATCATCGTGGCGCTGACCGCCATCGGCCTGTCCGCCGACCTGCGCCGCATGGTCTCGACGGGGTTTCGTCCGATCGCGCTGGGTCTGGGCGTGTGGGCGGCGGTGGCCGTCAGCAGCCTGTTGGTGCAACTGGCCATGGGCCAGCTGTAAAGCCACTCGGAGCTGGTGAAAATTCGAGCGCCGCAGCGACAGTCATGCTCTCAGCGCGGCATCGGCTTGCCGCGTTCGGCCAGCGTCTGCGCCACCTTGTCGCGCAGGTACACCGGCAGCGCCTGTTCCGGCGCCAGCGTTTCGCCGGCGGCAAAGCGCGGTGCGGCCAGGCGGGCGACATGACGCGCCTGCGGATAACGCGCCGCATCCGTACTGCGTGGCGCCGACGGCAGACAAGCCTCCAGGGCCTCGGCATAAACACCCCACCCCGTGCCGACCACATGCCAGGCCGGCGCCGACGGCAATACCAGATCGGTCGCACGGCACACCTTCTCGTCATCCAGCGCACGCACGCCACCGTCATCGGTACGAACGAACGCGCCGGCATAGATTTCGCCCATGCGTGCGTCGATCACCGCCAATGTCGCGGCATCGTCCGCGGGCGCCTCCATGGCCAGCGCCGCCAGCGAGGACACGGTAACCACCGGCCGGTCCAGCGCGAAGGCCAGCCCCTGCGCCACCGACACTGCCAGCCGTACGCCGGTGAACGCGCCCGGACCACGCCCGACCGCGATGCCGTCCAACTGCGCGCGCGCCAGCCCGGCTTCGGCCAGCAACGCCTCGGCCATGGGCAGGACGTATTCGGCATGCCGGCGCGGGGTGAGCTCGTGGCGATCGATCAGCGCGTCCGCGGTGAGCAGGGCCACCGAACAGGACTCGGTGGCGGTGTCGAGGGCAAGGATGTTCATCCGCCCATTGTCGCATTGTCATGCGCAAAAAACGCGCACACATCCTGCAGCGCCCGCGTGCGCGGCATCGGCGGCAGGCTGTGCAGGAACAGCCGGCCGTAACCCTTGCCGGTCAGGCGCGGATCGCACAACACCAGCACGCCGCGGTCGTGGATGTCACGGATCAACCGACCGGCACCCTGCTTGAGGGCGATGACGGCACTGGGCACCTGCCAGCCCATGAACGGATTTTCGCCGGCCACTTCCATCGCCTCCAGCCGCGCCTGCAACACCGGATCGTCAGGTGCCGCAAACGGCAACTTGTCGATGACCACCACGCTCAGAGCCTCGCCGGCGACGTCGACGCCTTCCCAGAAACTGGCCGCGCCAAGCAATACGCCGTTGCCGGACTGGCGGAAATCCTCCAGAAGCCGATGCCGCGGCGCGTCCCCCTGCACGAACAGCGGCCAATGCCCCCGCACGCGCATCAACTCGGCGGCGCGCCGCAGCGCGCGGTGCGACGTGAACAATACGAAAGCCCGCCCGCCGGAGGCCTCGAGCACCGGCAGCACGGCCTCGACCACGCGTTCGGTGTAGTCGCGCATGCCCGGTGCCGGCAACCCCGGCGGCAGGTAGCACAAGGCCTGGCCCGGGTAATCGAAGGGACTGTCCAAAGCCAGCGTGCGCGGCTCGCCGAGGCCCAGCTGGCGGGTGAAATGATCAAACCGTCCGGCCACGGAAAGCGTCGCCGAGGTGTAGACCCAGGCCGCATCGGACGCCTGGCGCAACGCGTCCAGCGGCGCGGCCAGGTCCAGCGGCGTGGCATGCAACGCGAAGCCGTGGGCGCCACGTTCGTACCAACGCACCTCGCCCTGCTCCGGTTGCGTGTCGATGCGGCCGAGGCGCATCGACAGCGCCTCGGCCCGCTCGTGCACGCTGCCCAGGCCACGAGAGCGCTCGGCCTGGGCGGCCAGAACACCGACCAGTGCATCCAGGATCTCATCCAGGTGGTCCAGCTCGTCACGCACCTCGGGGCGTGCGGCCAACTGCACGAACGCCCCCCGCGCCGGCAGCGGTTCCAGCGCCAACCGCAGGCGCCGCACCGCCTGCCGCAGGGCTTCGACGGGTTCACGCATCACATTCACGGCGCCGCTGATGCCGGCACACTCGGCCAGCGCATCGCGGCCCAGATCGTTCAGCTGGCGTGCGCTGACGTGCTGGGAGAAGAACTGTCCGGCCAGGTCGGGCACCTGGTGCGCCTCGTCGATGATAAAGGCGTCGGCCGCCGGCAACAGCTCGCCAAACCCCTCCTGTTTCAGCGCCAGGTCGGCGAACAGAAGATGATGGTTGACCACCACCACGTCGGCCTCGGCGGCCGCGCGACGCGCCTTGACCACATGACAGTCGTCGTAGAACGGGCAGCCGCTGCCCAGGCAGTTTTCCGCCGTCGAGGTGACGCGTGCCCAGATCGACGCGTTTTCCGGCACCTCGGCCAGTTCCATGCGGTCGCCGCGTTCGGTACGAGCCGACCAGGCCCGGATCGCGGCCAGCTGCCCGACCTGCCCGCGATCCTCGAAACGGCCGTCGCGCACGGTCTGATCCAGCCGATGCAGACACAGATAATTGGCGCGCCCCTTCAGCAGACTGGTACGCGTCCGGCTGCCCAGTACCGAAGCCACCCGCGGCAGATCGCGAAAATACAATTGGTCCTGCAGCGTCTTGGTGCCCGTCGACACGATCACGCGACGCCCCGAGAGCAACGCCGGCACCAGATAGGCAAAGGTTTTGCCCGTTCCCGTGCCGGCCTCGGCCACCAGCGTGGCTCGCGCATCGATGGCATCGGCCACGGCCTGCGCCATGACCTGTTGCGCCCGGCGCGGCGCGAACCCTGGTACTTCGCGCGCAAATGGCCCCTCGGCGCTCAGCAGCCCGGCCACATCATCGTCGACATCATTCATCCGCACAGTATTGCCGAGATGGCCGTTGCACGAAACGCCCCGCCGGGACGATGTACCATCGCTCCGGCCACTACGGCGTTGCCTCGCCCCCGGAGTTGCCGACATGACCGACCTCGAAACGGAAATCCGCCGCCTGCGCAGATCCCATCGTCGCCTGCAAACCGCCTTCGTCGCACTGCTGCTGTGCGCCGGCGTCGCCGTTCTGGTCGGCGCAAAGAGCATCACGAAAAACGCCACCTTCCACAGCATCGACGCCGAACGCATCAATATCCGCGAGCCCGATGGCACGCTGCGCCTGACCATTTCCAACCG
>CAZMKO010000029.1:0-24096 GCA_964566965.1 uncultured Rhodanobacteraceae bacterium | reverse complement strand
CCCTCGTCCGCAGCCGAATGACATCCGGTAATTCGCGGAACTGTTTCGCATCCCCATAACCTTGGTATCACACCAAATTAATGACGTCAAAATACCCGTGTGCATACGTGACGCGCGAGCCGCCACGGCCGATCTGTTTGATATAGTTCCGGGGCTGGCGGACGGGTGCGAATCGACGCGATTGCTCGCCGGCGACAAGGAATCGCAAGGGAATCACTGTTGTTTGCTGAGGACATGTCATGGACACACCGGACATCACCCCCTGGTTGAACCTGCTCACGCAGGGAACGCGTTTCATCACCTTCGACAGCCCGGCCGTCGACGGCCTGATGGTCGAGCGTCTGGACGGCCGCGAAGGCATCAACGAGGATTTCCGCTTCGAGCTGGATCTCGTGAGCACCTCGGCCTTCCTCGATCCGGCAACCTGGATCGGCCAACGCGCGCATGTCGCGCTGGCCCGCGCCGAAGGCGGACGCCGCCATTGGCACGGCTACATCACCCGCTCGGCATCGCTGGGCGCCGACGGCGGCCTGGCCCGATACCGCGTCACCCTGCAGTCGGCCCTGGCCTTTCCCGCCACCCGCCGCAACACGCTCATCTTCCAGGACAAGACCGCCCTGGAAGTCATCGAACAGGTCTTCGACGACCACCCGCAGCTGGCTTGGCGCAACGACAGCACCGCCTCCCTGCGCCGCCGCCCCGTCACCACCCAGTACCGCGAAACCGACCTCGATTTCGTGTGCCGCCTGCTCGGCGAGGAAGGCCTTTCCTGGCGCATCGAGCACGACCAGGGCGGCAGCGAGGACCACGACGACGGCCCCGGCCACACCGTGGTCGTGTTCGATCCCGAGGCCAGCCTGTCGCTGCCCGACGGCACCCCCGGCACGTTGCGCTTCCACCGTGTCGATGCCACCGAGCGCGACGACGCCCTCACCGTGTTCGGCGAGCGCCGCCAGCTGGTCCCCGACCAGCTCACCACCAGCAGTTGGGCCGCCGACCAGGTGCAGGCCGTCACCGGCACCGCGCGGGCCGCCGCGACCGAGGGCGCCGCCGAACTGCCCGGCCTGGACATCTTCGAGGCCGACCGCGCGCAACGCTTCGACGATCCCGCCCAGGCCGAGCGTCACGCCCGTCACCGCCTCGACGCGCAACGCCTGCTGGCGCGGCACTTCGTGGGCCAAGGTGCCGCCCGCGGTCTGGAAGCCGGCAAGGCCTATACCCTGATCCAGCACCCGGACCTCGACGGCCAGCGCTTCGTGCCGTTGTGGATCACGCACCACGCCACCAACAACCTCGGCACCGACCTGCCACAGCCGGACGGCACCCGCCGTCCGGACGACCTGGGCAAGGGCAGCTACCGGCAACGTTTCCTCGCCGTGCCGGCCGACACCCGCATCGCCCCCGAGCACCAGGACAAGCCGCTGGCACCCGGTTGCGATACCGCCGTCGTGGTCGGCGTGCCGGGCGAGGCGCTCACCGCCACCCGCGACCACCAGGTGCGCATCCAGTTTTTCTGGCAGCGGGGCACGGCACCCTTGCCCGGCGGCCTGACCGATACCGGAAGCAAGTCGAACCCGGAAGGCCACGCGCCCGGCGACCACCACAGCGGCACCTGGGTACGTGTGGCCGAAGCGGCCGCCGGGGCCCATCACGGCGCCAGCTTCATGCCGCGCATCGGCGACGAGGTGCTGGTGGAATACGCCCATGGCGACATCGACCAGCCGGTCGTCGTCGGCCAGCTCTACAACGGCACCGCCGCCATGCCCTTCGCCGCCGGCGAGGGCAGCGGCGCCAACCATCCCGGCACCCTGTCCGGCATCCACACCCACACCACCGACGGCGAGCCGTCGGCCAGCTGGGTGCTGGACGACGCCAGCGGCCAGCTGCGCCATCGTGTCGGCCATGCCATCGCCGACAGCCGTCTGGAGCTGGGCCACCTCATCGACCAGCATGGCGCACAGCGCGGCGCCTTCCGCGGCGAAGGCTTCGAGCTGATCACCGACGGCTGGGCCGTGGCGCGTGCCGGCGAAGGCCTGCTGGCCTCGGCCACCGCCCGCCACGAGGCCCGGTCCACGCAAATGGACAGCACCGAAACCCGCGGCCAGTTGAAGGCCGCCGCAGCCACCGCCCAACGCCTCGATCGTGCCGCCGGCCAGGCCGGTGCCCGGGGTCTGGCCGCCACGTCGGCGCATGCCGACCTGGCCCGGCACATCGATCCCGAGCAGGACGGCAAGTACACCGGCAAGGTCGGTGGCCAGGATCCGACCCGGCCCGCCAACGGCAAACGCCACGGCGGCGATCCGGTGGAGCGCTTCGCCGCGCCCCTCCTGTTCATGGAAACCCCGGAAAGCCTGATTTTGACCAGCCCGGGCGACAGCGCCAGCTTCGCCGGCCGGCACCATCACCTCACCAGCCAGCGCGACACCCACCTCGCCGCCGGCACCAGCCTCGCCGCCGCCGCGGGCGCCGGCGCCGGGCTGTACACCGCCGAAGGCGGCCTGAAGGCGATCGCCAACCACGGCCCGGTCAGCATCGAGGCCCACACCGACGCCATGGAGATCCTGGCCGACGACAGCGTAAGCGTGACCTCCACCGAGGCCCGCATCGACGTGCTGGCCAAGAACAAGATCGTCCTGCGGGCCGGCCAGTCCATCATCACCCTGGACGGCCAAAACCTCACCATCGCCTGCCCCGGCACCCTGACCGTCAAGAGCACCACGCACAACTGGCTGGGTGGGGGTGGGCAGGCGGCGGAGTTGCCGGAATTACCCACAGACACCTTGCCGCTGACGACCTTGAAGCTTGATCACCGCTACCACGACAACTCGCCGATAGCACTCGCAAGTTATGAAGCCAAACTGTCCGATGGCAGCATCCGCAAAGGCAAGCTCGATACCCAAGGCAAAGCCACGATCGAAAATGTTCCCATGGGTGGCGCCGAAGTGCGCTTCAGCCCTTCCGGCAAGGTATACCAGCCGGACAATCCGACCACCAATCCGGCATACAAGGCCAAAATCAGCAAGCGTGATCTTGGCGCCTTGGTAGAGCGCTATTTCAAACCCGACCCCTCCGATGCCTGATCAAGGACGACCCGTCATGACGGATACCACACAAGGCCAGCCACCACCGGGGTGGCCATGGGCTCACTTCAAAGCCCTGTCCGCCGAAACCGGCCAATGGATATGGGGGACGGTGGAAGGCAGCTTCAATCACAAGATGAGCACCGCCCAGGTAATCACCGATGCGGTCATCAGTTGCATTCCACTGGTGGGCGACGCCACCGCCGTACGCGACCTCATCGCCACCAGCATCACGCTGATCGAAGACCCGAAAAAACGTGAGGATATTTGGGAGTGGGTACTTTTTGGCATCTTGCTGCTGGCCTTGATCCCCGTGTTCGGTGGTGTACTGAAAGGGGTCGGCCGGCTTGTTGTGCGCTTTGCTCGCGAGGCCGACAAACTGGCCGGCGCAGCCCGAGCGGCCAAGCTTTCCGAAGCCGCCCAAAGCATGGTCAAGGTACTCAACCACTTCAAATTCACTGGCAACGCCGAACAATGGCTGCTTCGCCTGCGCTTTGCCGATTATCAGGGCAAAATGCTGAGCGCACTGGACAAGTTCACGGGTGTGGTGAATGGCGCACTCGATGCAGTAAAGGGCAAAATGGGCGCCATCTTGAGCGACCAATTGGTTGAACGCATCGACGCGCTGAAACACGGCATAACCCTTTTGCGCAGTGGATTCCGTGAGCGCCTGCCTGACATCGTCAAGCACGCTGACGGCCAGCTGCGGGAGATTCAGGCGTACATCCGTTCCGGCGGCGAGACCACCAGCAAGACCGTTGCGTATAAGGTGACTTCCGGCGAGAAAACCGTGACGCGTGTCGAAGAGGCGCGCCTCTACGAAGAACCGCCTCCGGGACTGCGTTCCGCGCGTGGGGGATGGAAGCAGAATCCGGATAAAAATCTGGAAAAGATCGCAAAAGTCTATAAGCATAAGCCGGGTTATCCGGATTTGCTGGCGAATGTGGACAGTAGTGGCAAGTACGAAAGCATTGCAGCCTTTAGCGGACGGATCGAGAACAAAGAGCTGCGCGAGGGTCAAAAAGTATTTCGTTTCTTCGGTCCTGGAGACGAAACGCTTGGCAGGAAGGTCACAGAGACCTCCGCAGGCGGCGGCTGGTGGGGCCTGGGCGAGACGCCGGCGACACCCGAAGCATGGAGAGACCCTTCCAGCGTTTTGGACGAATTCAATCGTGATGGTTATGTCGTCAATACCGAACTTCCCAAAGGCGCCAAACTCAAGGCCGCGGTCGGCAAGACTTCGGAGCAGACCAGCAAGGACATTCCAGGGCAATACCTGGCCGGCGGCGGCGACCAGGCCGTCATCAACCTGCCCAAATCCACCAAAGATGCTCTGTCTGCAGCCGGCAAGCGTGTTATTGCCACCGGCAAGCCCGAAACGGTCGTTGACCAAGCCACCGGTATCAAGTTTGAAATCCGCAAGACGCCCTGGGCCGACGACGAGGTCAACGGCGTCATCGGCTACGGTGATGTGCCAGGCCCTGGCGAGGTCAGTACCCAAGACCTCGGCGAGCACGAAATCGCCGACAAACGCTACAAGGACAACGCACCATGACACTGCCCGATGACGTCATGCTCCCTACCGAGCACGAACGCAAGCAAATCTTTTACTGGTTGAAACGTATTAGTTCGTACACTGCATGGAACCGCATTGTCGGGTATTACGCTGCGTGGGCCGATGTAGCCGAGCAAAGCGTTCGCATCGCCAATGACAAGGGCTGGAGCAAACAAACCGGTGTGCCCGAATCCGACTTGGTCTCCATTCTGAAATCACAAGCCAGCTTCGAAGAAGGGCTGCGTCGCTTACGGCTTGGCGACAAGCAAGTGTTCAAATACGACGCCAACGGAAATTTCGCCACGGCGGATCGCATACCGTCCTATTGGTCAACATTACTCCACCGCATCGACATTGGCGAAAACGTTATTGACGAGGCTCACACACCGCTATGGGCGGAGTTCAAGGCTTCGTTTCACCAATACGCCAGTGTGAATCGTGAGTGCTGGCCTGACATTATCGAATCCCAGTGGATTGGTGACCCAGCACTAACCCTGTACGGGCAACAAGTACGCGAACAACTGCCAAAGATGACATTCCCGGATACATTGCCAGCCGTACCCGATCCGCAAGACAATGTATTGATTCCCACAGGCAAAGACATTCCATGCTCGGGTATATGGGAGCCCATCGAAGCCCCCGTAAAAAAAGGGTTCAGCCTGTTCCGTATCGAAGATGTGCCACGCGGCCCGTTCAGACCTTCTGGGTGCATGAACTATCTTCACGCCGGTTCTGCCGCACCGCAGGCTAGCGTTGTAACCCCAAATGATTGCCCGGATATTGACGTTACATGGCGTCTGATCTGGCGCGACGATCGCTACGAAAACGGCTCCATCCCTGCCGAAGAAGCTGATTACGTATTCGTGGAACCCCAGGCTCCGGCACCCGAGCCGGTGCCGGAGCCGCCCTCAACAGACAACATCGTTACCGCACTCACCGGCCAGCCGGCCCCGTTTGCCGGCCGCTGGCTGGTGCAGGACAACGCCTTCGCCAACATCACCGTCAACAAAGGCGACATTCTGCCCTCCCATGAGGGACGCCACGTGTGCTGGGTTCTGGCACAAAAGTAAACGAGCATCCTCCAATCCGGCCTTCCGCCATCACTCTGGACGGCCAAAACCTCACCATCGCCTGCCCCGGCACCCTGACCGTCAAGAGCACCACGCACAACTGGTTGGGTGGGGGCGGGCAGGCGGCGGAAATGGCGCCATTGCCCAAGGATACTGTCAATGGCCCACCCAATTGGATCGCCATTCAACACCGCGATGCCGACGGTCAGCCGTTTGCGGGCCAGGGGTACAAGATCTTTTTTGCCGACGGTGCCGTCATTGCCGGCAAGCTGGATGAGCAAGGCAAGGCGCACCACGAAAACGTTCCGGAAAAAGCCGATCACGTGGAATATGAACCGGTGTCACCACAACCGGATCCACCTTGGGATCCGCTCCGGCACCTGCTGGCCGTGGTCAACCGCAAGTTGAGCTAGGGAGAAACACCACATGGATTGGGACGAATTCACCAACGCCCTGGAGTGGTACGCAGCCGCCCCGGCACGCTGGTATGAGAGTGGAAAAAAAGACCTTCAAGCCGCCGCTGAATGGATATGGACGGTGTTGGAAGGCGATTTCGCCGACGAGCAGACCACCGCCCAGATCGTTACCGGAACCATCATCTCGGTGATCCCTTTCGTGGATCAGATCTGTGATGTGCGCGATCTGATTGCCTGCTGCAAGAAGGTTCATCAGGACCCTTCCAACAGGTGGGCATGGGTAGCCGTGGCCTTGACGCTGATCGGCCTGTTCCCGGAATTGGGATCGCTGGCCAAAGGCGGTGGCAAACTTCTGTTTGCCTATGGTCGCAAGAGTGTGTTCCGCGCCGGAAAAAGTGTGGCCTTGTCCGGATTCTGGAAGCACAGCGAACCGTTTGTCGAAGCCGGCATCGGCAAGCTGAACCAGTATCTGAAAAGACCGGCGGTGCGCAAAACCCTGAAAGCGCTTTCCATCCACAACCCGTACCACTTCCTGTCCGGCAAGGTTCGCGAACTTGCCGCCAGCTTGAGTACCGGCAAACTGCTGAGCGCCTTCGACAAGGTACTCAACGTGCTGCGGTCGTTGATCGCCAAGGTGCAACGCTGGGGCAGCGACGCCATGGCCACGCGTGCCGGGCGCTTGTTGCAGATGATCATCGACGTTCGCAACAAAGCCAACAAGGCGCTGGGCGAGGTGATTGCACCGCTCAAGCATTGGATGGAAAGGCTGGCAAAACGACTGGAGGTCGAAAGCGACGCCAATTACCGGGCGATTGTCAACCGCACCAATCCGCATCACTTTGCACGGGCGAGTCTGGATACCGAGGAGAAGCGCATTGCCAAGGCCAAACCGGAGTGGGTGGATGTAACGAAGAAACTGAAGTATCGGGCACTGGAAGTATCCCCCAGAGCCCCGAAATGGGAAGCTAAGTACGGCAAATTGCCGGACATCAGCGATGCCTCGAACAGTCCAGCGTTGAAAGGCAAATACGATACATTCCACCAAGCCAAACCCACCCGAATTGAGCCGGGCGAGACCCTTTACCGCATCGTCGATCCGGGCGACAACTCTTATGACAACGGCGTCTTCTGGATGCGCGAAGCCGATTTCAAGGCCCTCCAGCGCAAGGCTCCTCACAGCAAGGCTGCATGGCGGCGCAAGTTCGCCGTCTGGGCCAACTGGAACGCCGATGGCCAATATGTCACCTATACCGCGCCACCCGGCAAACCTCTGAACGTGTGGGAAGGGCCGACGGCCAGTCAGCAACTCAGAAAAGGATCCAAGCATGTACTGGAGGGCGGTGGCACACAGTTGGTAGTGAATCCGGACGACTTGAGCGCTAAGAGCTTCAGCGAACGCCAACCCACTGGCTGGGGCTACGGAGATTTTGCCGGCGACGGGAATGACAAACTCGGTCTGCCGGTACTCAAAAACAATCTGTACCCGCAAAAACCCAAGGACAAGTAGGAACGCATCATGCCCACCACCCCGCTCACCGCCCAGGAATGCGTCATTCTGGAACGTTACACGTCATTGGAATACTACGGTCGCATGCGCGATACATGGGAAGCCATGGTGCACCACGTGGAAAACCTGCTGGAACGCTACGTGCAACACCTGCCCGATGGCTATCGCAACCGTCCGCTACCCAAGCAACCGGACATCGTGTGGGGAGAGCGCGTAATTCCCAACTTCCGCAGCACTTTGCAAGACCTCTACGATGGATATATCGAATTGAGTCACGGTGACTGGTCAGAGTGGGGAGCTCCCGGAGTGACTGGCGATTTCCGTGGCCAGGGCGATTTCTGGTATGGCTGGATGGACGAGGTCGAGGAAGGGGGTTCGGACAAATATTTTGATCTGATCCTGCAGGCGACCCATTTCGCGAGAAAGATCAATGCCACGAGATATGCCAGCTGGATTGCTGGCGCCTTGAGCACTGCTTACGAAGTCTCCCCTCTTGAACCATGGGAGCTGCCCACGACATGGCCGCGCTATCGTCTCAACCCCGCCATTCGAGCTAGAACCGGCGAGCAGGTCACCGAACCTGGCCTGTACTGGCCTGAAGCCGAAGATGCCGCTGTGCAATTTCTCATTCCCAGCGGTCCTCCGGAAGATATCGAAGGGTACGGTGCGCCGGAAGCATGCGTCGGACTGGACGATATGGGTATTCAGTACGACCGCGAAGAACCCACCACCTGGATCAAGGTCGAGCGTGTTCCGGGAGAAACCGTCACCGATGGCCTGGCCAATCTGCTCGAAGGCGCGCCCAGGCAACAAAGCAACGTCCCTGGCGGCAAACCCTGCCCGCGCACTGGCTGGTGGTTCACCCCTGCCGAGAAGAACGGCCGTCGTCGTCATTTCAAGCATGGCGACACATTCCCCGTCATCGAAGGCAGCAGCTATGGCGATACCTTTTGGCAATGGTCGCCGGATCAATCCGATCCCAAACTTTGAGCCGATGATTTCCATCTGATTGGATGGTTCTTCTTCGGTGCCGTTGCCTTGTATGGGGTGACTGTTCATGCCCATTGACGCGGGGGGCGAGATTGCCGGGATGAGGCCTCGCCACGGCTGACCGGTTGGGCGCCGGCTGCCACAGTGTGGCGGCAGCCGGCGCGATGGTCGGGGTGGTCAGCCGGAGGCTCCGGTGTGTCGGGTGGCGCGAATGCCGAACCAGGCCTTGATGGCGGCGATGGCCAGCGGTATCGAGCCGAAGACGATGAACACCATGTCGCCCGGCATGCGCAGCCACTCGATCAGGTGCGAGCGCTCGCTGTGCGTGAAGCCGGCCTCGCGCGCGTGCCAGTAGCCGTTTTCGATCACGTCCCACACCTGCAGCACGCCACCGGGGAACAGGCTCATCACCACCATCATCATCAGGCCGACGTTGGTGCCCCAGAACGCGACCTTGACGTACTTCTCGATGCCCGGCCAGTGTTCGTCGCTGGCGGTCTGGCGCAGCACGAACACCATCAGCGCGATGGCCAGCATGCCGAACACGCCCATCATCGCGGCGTGGCCGTGGTTGGGCGTGAGCAGGGTGCCGACCTCGTAGTAGCTGACGATCGGCAGGTTGATCAGGAAGCCGAAGATGCCGGCGCCGACGAAGTTCCAGAAGCCGACCGCCATCAGGAAATAGAACGTCCATTTGTGCGGGACCGCCAGCGATTCGCCGCAGGTTTCGCATCGTCCGCTGCGGGTGGTGCGCACGAAGTCCCAGGCGTCCAGTGTCAGCAGGGTGAGCGGTACCACTTCCAGCACCGAGATCATCGACGACAGCGCCATGTTCACGTTGGTCTGGCCGCTGTAGTACCAATGGTGGCCGGTGCCGATCAGTCCGCCGGCGAAATACAGGATGGCGTCGAGGTAGATCACCCGCAGGGCGACGTTGCGGCGGGTCAGGCCCAGCTGGTAGAAGGTCAGCGCGACCACGGTGGTGGCGAAGAACTCGAAGAAGCCCTCCACCCACAGGTGGATGATCCAGAAGCGCCACAGGTCGACCACGGTGTAGTTGGTCTCGGCACCGTAGAACAGGGCCGGCAGGTAGAACACCGGGATCGCCAGCGAGGCCAGCAGGAACATGCGCGCCAGCGGCCGCGCCTCGGGTTGCGCGACATCGCGTGGCCGCGCCTGCATCCACAGCAGGGCAAACCATACCAGCAGGCCGACGACCAGCAGGAATTGCCATATCCGGCCCAGTTCGAGGAACTCCCAACCCTGGTTGCCGAGCCAGAACCACCACTCGCCCAGCAGCTGCGAGATGCCGGCCCACTCGCCGAGCAGGCTGCCGCCGATGACCACCACGAAGGCGCCGAACAGCACGTGGATCCAGAACGGCAGGGAGGCGCGTTCGTCCTTGCGCAGCGAACGGCCCAGGAACAGGGCGGCGGCGACGTAGGCCGTGGCGATCCAGAAGATGGCCGTCTGCAGGTGCCAGGTCCGCATCAGGTTGCTGGGAAAGATGTTTTCCAGCTGAAACCCGTAGAAGCCGTTGGGATCGGCGCGATAGTGCGCCACCGCGCCGCCGACCAGGGTCTGCATCAAAAACAGCAGCGCCACCACCACGAAAAATTTCACCAGCGCGCGCTGGCCCGGGCTGGCCTTGCCCGGCAGCAGGTGCGGGTGGACGTGGCTACCGCGCGTGATCCAGCCCAGGTAGTCGAACTTGCCGAACAGCAGCAACACCGAGGCGATCCCGGCCAGCAACACGATCAGGCTCAGCGCGCTCCACAGCAGGGCGCCCGGCACGGGCGTGTTGCCGACACTGGGATCGTAGGGAAAGTTGTTGGTGTAGGAATGGTTTTCACCGGGGCGGTTGGCCACCGAGGCCCACGCCGCCCAGGTCACGAAGGCGCTGAATTGGCGCAGCTCCGTCGGGTCGGTGATGAGGTCCGGCTTGAGGCCGCCGTTGACCACCGGCTGTTTGAAATAGTTCGTCCAATGCGTGATTTCCTGCTTCCAGGCGACCGCTTCGGCGTCGGTGAACACCAGCGTACCGCTGTCCGCGTCGTAGCGGTTGGTCTTCAGCGTGACGGCCACACGCGCCTGGATGGCCGCGCGCTGCTCGGCCGTCAACGCTTCCAGCGGTTGGCCGTGGTCGCGACGGGCCAGGGCACGGGCCGTATCTTGGCCGAAGCGATGCAATGCCGAGGCCGAGTAGTCCGGACCCAGGTAGGCGCCGTGGCCCCAGATGCTGCCGTTGTCCATCAGGCCGTATTTCAGGAACACGGCCTGGCCGGCACGGATGTCGTCGCCGCTGAACAGCGTCTGATGGGTGCTGTCGACGACCCGGTCGGGGACGGGCGGGGCGTTCTGGTAGGCCAGTACGCTGATCAGGCCCAGTCCCGAGAAGCCCAGCACCATGACGATGAGGATGGTGCGCAACCACCACGGTGACAGTTCCGGATCGTCCGGCGTAAGCGGCAAGGCGGCTTCGTTCATCGTTTTCTCCCCGGCAGGTGTGATGGACGTCTGCATCGATGGTGGACGCCGGACGGATTCCCCCGAACCCGTGGCGGCGACACGTGCGGGCACGCATGATTGGAGTCTACCCGAGCCGCATGCCGTGCGGCTTGACGCGCGTCAATGGTGGCATCCGGTCATCACGGGCAAAAAAACACCCCGGCCCTGGCCGGGGTGTCGTGACGCCCGCGCGGGTCCGGCGGATCAGTCGTCGGTATCCTGCACGGTGTCGATGTTGCCGCGCGCGTCGCGCATCATGCGCATCGGCATGGCGAAACCCACGCCCAGCTCTTCCACCGCTTCCATGATGCGCAGGTTGATTTGTTCCTGGGCGGTGCAGTAGGCGGCGTATCCGGGATCCAGCACGTAGTACACGAAATCGAAGCGCAGCCCGTCCTTTTCGATGGCCATGAAAAACCCGCGGTCACGGCGCACGCCTTCCTGGTTGTCGATGATGTCGTTGACGGCCTGCGTCACCCGCGGCACCTTTTCACGCGGCGTGTCGAGCAGCGTGCTGATGCTGAAGGCGATGCGGCGCTCGGTCATGCGGTTGTAGTTGCGGGTGAGGTTCTGCAACAGGTGCGAGTTGCTGATGGCGATTTCCTCGCCCGACAGCGACTGGATGCGCGTGCTCTTGATGCCGACCCGGTTGATCGTGCCCGAGTCGTTGCCGAAGGCGATGTAGTCGCCCTCCATGAACGGCTTGTCCAGCCCGATGGCGAGCGATGCGAACAGGTCTTCCAGCACATTCTTGGCGGCCATGGCGATGGCGATGCCGCCGACACCCAAGCTGGCGATGAAGGCGCCAATGTGCACACCGGCCTGGGACAGCAGAATCAGCAGCAGCGTCACCCATACCAGCAACTCCACGGTCCAGGTGAGGATGCCGTAGATGATCGGGTTGCTTTTTTGCATGCTGCCGTCGGGCGTGGCCCGCTTCAGCCAGCCGACCAGTGCCGTGCTGACCCACAGCGCCACCTGGATGCCGAACAGGGCGACCGTGCACCAGGTCAGCACCACGCCGGCTTTGTCGTACAGCGAAGTGAGGTCCAGCGAGGCCAGTCCGAGCACGGCGCCGAGCAGCAACATCAACCAGCCGCGGGTGGCACCCATGACGGCGGCCAGTATGTGCAGCAACGTGCTTTGTGGCCGGCGTTGGGCCAGACGTGTGCATCGCGCGGCGATGATTCGCGTGGCGCCGTAGAACACCACGAAGAAAACCAGGGCGAAAACGCCGGCACTGATCCATGCCAGACCGGAGTTGCCCAGCCATTTCGTTGTCTCAAGCCAGTGGTAGCTCATGTGAATTGTCGACCAAGTGGTTGGGGGGCGGGGCGGGCGGCGGGCGCCACACGATCATCATAACGGCAAATACGGCTGCCGCATCCGGGGCATGCCGGCGGATCGGGCGCGGTTGCATTGCGCATGCCCAGCTGTCACGGTTCTAGGATTATGTTCCACGACATTCCTTGCCGGAGGCATCATGCAAAATATGGCCGAATGGGCCGCGCAGTGGTCACACTGGGTATTCATCGGCGCGTTGCTGGTTGGCGCGCTGCTCGTCAACCGGGTCGTGCACGGGATCCTGGCGGCCGCGATGCGGCGTGCCGACCCGGTGCGAAGCGTCTGGCGGCATGCCTTCCTGGGGGCGCTGGACGCGCCGATCCGGGCACTGGTCTGGATCCTGGCCGTGTATATCGGCATCGTGCATTTCGTGGCCGACCGTCCGGCGGTGATGTCGACAGTTATCTATGTGCTGGTCACGCTGGTGCTGACCTGGTTCATGCTGCGGATGGTGAACCGCGTGACAGGCAATTACGCGGCGCGCGGCGAGGCCAGCGGCGAAGGCGTCGACTACACCGC
Source organism: uncultured Rhodanobacteraceae bacterium (assembly GCA_964566965.1). Classification (GTDB taxonomy): domain Bacteria; phylum Pseudomonadota; class Gammaproteobacteria; order Xanthomonadales; family Rhodanobacteraceae; genus Oleiagrimonas. The sequence goes on along the minus strand of CAZMKO010000029.1, from coordinate 11,107 downwards.
CGTCGACGCCATCAGCAAGCTGGCCTGGGCCGTGGTGCTCATTTTTGCGGTATTGACCATTTTGCAGACCGTGGGTATTCCGTTGTCGGGCCTGCTGGCCTTCGGTGGCGCTGCCGGCATCGCCGTGGGTTTTGCCGCCCAGAACCTGGTCGGCAACCTGTTCGGCGGCCTGACGGTGTTCGCCAGCCGCATCTTCAAGATCGGTGAGGCGATCATCCTGCCGGGCACGGATCTGGCCGGCGATGTCGAGAAAATCGGCTGGCGCTCGACCCGGGTACACGGTTGGGATGGCAAGCCGTTCTACGTGCCCAACTCGGTGTTCAACACCTCGACGGTGATCAACCACTCGCGCATGTCGCATCGCACCATTTCCGAGAACGTGCTGTTGCGTTATGAGGATATCGACAAGGTCGAGGCGATCGTGCGCGAGGGCAACCGGATGTTCGAGCAGCGCGAGGACATCGGCTACTACGTGTTCCGGTTCGCGAGCTTCGGCGACAACGCGCTGAAGCTCGCCGTCTATGCCTATGCGCAGACCGACGCGTATGCCGAATTCATGCGTATCAAGGAGGAGGTGCTGATGGCCATTGCCGCCATCGTGCGCAAGCATCAGGCCACCCTGGTGCTGCCGTTGGCCCATTACCGGCGCGAAGACGCTGCGCCGGCGGCGACCGACGGTATCGTCCAGCGGTAACGCCGGAGCGCGCCTACGAGGTGGCCGGCGAGCCTTGCGGTTCTTCCGCGTCCAGCTGCTGGAAGACGTGCTTCATGACATGGTCGGAGGTGATCTTTTCGCCGCACAGCAGCATCGCCGCCAGCTCGCCGCCCAGGATCTGCGGCGCGATCACCACGTTCGGCTGCACCAGGCGGATGCGCCCCATGTTGTGCGCGTCGTTGACCGCGGCCACGGTGCGGGCGTGACCGCCCAGTTCGCGCGCGGCCAGAATGGCGAAGGCGTTTTCCGAGTCGTCCCCCTGCATGGCGAGGATGGCAGTGGCCTTGTCGGCGCCGGCCTCGCGCAGCACGTCCACGCTTCCCGGGTCGCCGCAGACGACATCCACCCGGGACTTGTCGATACCCTCCAGCGTTTCGGCCGTGCGCACGATGCGGGTCACGGCCTGGCCGCGGTTGGCCAGTTCACGCCAGGTGTTGTTGGCCAGGGGTGAGGCGCCGATGACGACGAAGTGGTTTTCACGTTTCATGCCGGAACCCTTGTGTTGGACGATGCTCTTGAGACTGCGACTGACCATCGGCGCGATCACCGCGGTCAGGGATGTGGCGAACACGGTGAGTCCGAGAATGATCACCGACACCGTGAACAGCATCGCCTCGGAGGTCTGCGGCGTGATATCGCCGTAGCCGACGGTACTCATCGTCACCATCGAGAAATACAGGGCCGTCACCAGATCGGTGATGTGCGGGTCGAACTGGTCGCCCAGGTAGTAGGCGCCAAAGGTGGCGTACAGCAGCAGCATGACCACCGAGGTGACCGCGAACAACGTGCTGGCGGCGATGCTGGAATGGTCGAAACGGCGCCAGGCCATGGTCAGCAGGGCCAGCATCAGGACGAAGTAGGCCAGGAGCAGATGTCCTCCCTCGTGTTGCCCGAAGAACATGCTGATCGCTGCCGTGGCCGCCAGCAGCAGGGCCATGATCCAGGCCAGCCGCGACCGCAGCAGCAGGCCGATCGCCATGATCAGCATGCCCACCCCGATCAGCAGCGGCGGCAGCAGGTTGGGCGAGATGCTGGTCTGGCCATGCATCAGGTTGAGCAGGAACGGACCCCAGCGGTCGCCGAGATCGGCCTGCAGCAACCAGATGCCGCCGAGTCCCATCAGCAGGCCCAGCGGGACATGGGGAAACCACGCGTTGCCGCGCAGCATGCCGTGGATGCGGCGTGTGATGATGTGCAGGCGTTGGATCGGGGAGAAAGTCATCGTCGACTCGTCGGTCATGGCGCGTGGCCCGTGTCCCTACGATAGCAAACGCGGTGTCGCGCAAGCCCGATTGGCGGCGCCGGGGGCGCTCGCGGTATCGTTGGGCACCCGAAAGTCACCCAGGGGGATTTCCGGAGCGCGTCGACACGGTCGCGGAGCCATTCCGCCCGCGCCGCCGGCTGCGCCTCCGGCGACGTTGCGGTGCCATCGGCAGGCCCGGATGCGCGGCATCCGGCAGGTTTCAAGCGGGAGACGCACATCGTGCCTACACAAACGCAGACAAACGGTGCCGGGCCACTGTCGGAGCTGACGCTTCGCGGTGCGGTCATCGGCATCCTCATCACCGTGGTGTTCACGGCGGCCAACGTCTACTTCGGCCTGAAGGCCGGGCTGACCTTCGCCACCTCGATTCCCGCCGCGGTGATTTCCATGGCGGTGTTGCGCAAGTTCCGCAACGCCAGTATCCAGGAAAACAACATCGTGCAGACCATCGCCTCCGCGGCGGGCTGTCTGTCGGCGATCATCTTCGTGCTGCCGGGCATGGTCATCGTGGGCTGGTGGGCCGGTTTCCCGTACTGGGAAACGGCATTGATCTGTGGCCTGGGCGGCATCCTCGGCGTGATGTACTCGATCCCGCTGCGGCGTGCGCTGGTGACCAACTCGGATCTTCCCTATCCCGAGGGCGTGGCCTGTGCCGAGGTGTTGAAGGTGGGCGAGAGCCACCGCCACAGCGCGGTGGAAGGGGCCGAGGCGGCAGCCGGCCAGAAGGGCTTCGTGGCTGTGGTCTGCGGAGCGCTGGTGTCGGCGGCCTTTGCCGTGGTCGAGGCCACGCAGGTGTTCGCGGCCAATGTCACCGGCTATTTCCACGTCGGCCATCGCGGCGGTGTCACCGGCTTCGACTTCAGCCTGTCCTTCGCGCTGTTGGCGGTGGGACACCTGGTCGGTCTGTGGGTCGGCATCTCCATGCTGGTGGGCACGCTCATCGCCTGGGGCTGGGCGGTTCCGCACTACGCGATCCTGGCGCAGTTGACCGGTAGCGCGGCGGAGGTGGCCGATACCGTATTCAGTGAGAACGTGCGCTTCCTCGGTGCCGGCACCATCGGCGCGGCGGCGATATGGACCCTCCTGAAACTGATCATGCCGGTATATCGCGGCCTGCGCGACGCGATGCGTTCCTCGCGCCTGCGCAAGACGGGGCAGGGCGACAGCCTGCCGCGTACCGAGTTGGACATGCCGATCGGCATTGTCGCGGCGGTGACGCTGGCGTGTCTGGTTCCGATCGCCTGGCTGCTGGGTGCCTTCAGCACCGAGGCCGGGCTGCAGGCACACATGTGGCCGCTGGTCATCGGCGGCGTGGTGTTCATCGCGCTGATGAGCTTTTTCGTGGCGTCGGTGTGCGGCTACATGGCCGGCCTGGTGGGATCGTCCAACAGCCCGTTGTCCGGCGTGGGCATCCTGGTGATCGTGATCGCGTCGGTGCTGCTGGCCATGACCGTGCAGTCCAGCGTGTCGGAGGACGCCGGCCGCGCGCTGGTGGCGTTCGCGCTGTTCGCCTCCTCGGTGGTGTTCGCCGGCGCCACCATCGCCAATGACAACCTGCAGGATCTGAAGACCGGCCAGCTGGTCGACGCCACGCCCTGGAAGCAGCAGCTGGCGTTGGTGATCGGCGTGATCGCCGGCGCCATCATCATTCCCTTCGTGCTCAACATGCTCAACGAGGCCTACGGCTTCCTGGGCGCCGCCAACGCCACCGAGCACGCCCTGGCGGCGCCACAGGCCGGGCTGATTTCCGCGCTGTCGCAGGGCGTGTTGCAGCACAACATCGACTGGAGCCTGATCTGGACCGGCGCCGGCATCGGCGCGGTGGTCATCGTCGTCGACGAGGTCCTGGGACGGGCCGGCACGGCGATGCGTTTTCCGCCGTTGGCCGTGGGCCTGGGCATCTATCTGCCGACCGAGGTCACGTTGATGATCGTGGTCGGTGCGCTGGTCGGTTGGTATTTCAACCGCCGCGCGGCGCGCAGCCGTGACCCGGATGGCACCCGGCAGCTCGGTGTGCTGATGTCCTCGGGCCTGATCGTCGGCGAGAGCATCATCGGCGTGGTCATCGCCGGCATCGTGGTGGCGTCCGGCACGCAGGCACCGCTGGCGTTGGTGGGCGAGGGCTTTGCCGGCGCGGCGATCTGGATCGGCGGCATCGCCTTCGTGCTGGTGACCTGGGGCCTGTATCGCTGGGTCAGCCGGCTCGGCAACCGCAACGGCGGGTGATGGCGACACGCCGGTTCAGGGCCCGGATGCCGATGTGCAGGAGCGGTGGAAGCCGCGATCGTGCCTTGCCGCAAGCTTGTTGTCGCGGTCCGCGGCCGCGACGAGCGGTGGCTATTGCGCGTTATCGTTGGGCAACCCGCCCATGCGGCGGCTGATCCAGATCGCGCCCAGGGTGCACACGGCGCCCGACAGCAGATACAGGCCGACGTAGCCGACCCCGAACCAGACCGCCAGCGACAGGGCGACCAGCGGCGCGAAGGCGGCGCCGATCAGCCAGGCGAGATCCGAGGTGATGCGCGCGCCGGTGTAACGGAACGCGCTGGCGAAGCTGGAGCTGACCGCACCGGCGGACTGGCCGTGCGAGAAGCCCAGCAACGCGAAGCCGACGATGATGAAGATGTAGCTCTGGGTGACGCCGCCGGCCAGCATCAGCGGTGTCCAGCCGCTGTAGATGGCGATCAGCACCGCGAACAGTGCCAGCGTGCGGCGCCGACCAAGGCGGTCGGCGATGCGCCCGGACAACAGCATGCACGGCATCGCGATCAGCGCGCCGACGATCTGCACCAGCAGGAAACTCACGGGCGACTGCTCGGTGAACAGCAAGGCCCAGGACAACGCGAAGATGGTCACCAGGTGGAACAGCGCATAGCTGGCCAGCGGTGCGAACGCGCCCAGCACGATCGACTTGCCCTGGGTGCGGACCAGCTCGCCGACCGGCGACGGATCCAGGTCGCGTTCGTCCATCTGTTTTTCATATTCCGGCGACACCACGAGGCGCAGCCGCGCGAACAGCGCCACCACATTGACCGCGAAGGCCACGAAGAACGGGTAGCGCCAGCCCCAGCCGATGAAATCCTCGGCGCTGAGGCTGCTCCACAGGTAGGCGAACAGGCCGGCGGCGATGATGAAGCCCACCGGAGCGCCCAGCTGCGGGATCGACGCATACCAGCCGCGGCGTTCGCGCGGTGCCTTCAACGCCAGCAGGGATGCCAGCCCGTTCCAGCTTCCGCCGATGGCGAAGCCCTGGATGAAACGCAGCACGGCCAGCGCCACGATGGCGACCCAGCCCCAGGTCTCGTAGCCGGGCAGCAGGGCGATGAGCACGGTGGCGGTACCCAGCATCAGCAGCGCCACTGTCAGCTTGGCGCCGCGCCCGTGGTCGCGTTGCAGCGGCAGGAAAAACAGCGAGCCCAACGGCTGGGCGATGAACGCCAACGCGAAGATGGCGAACGAGTAGAAAGTGCCGTCCAGGGTGCTCGCAAACGGGAAAAACACCTGCGGGAAGACCAGCACGCACGCGATACCGAACACGAAGAAGTCAAAAAACCCCGTGACCCGCCCGATCACCACGCCGATGGAAATGTCCCCGGGCGTGACGTGCTGATCCCCGGAACCGGACGGCCGGATGCGGGGTTGGAAGGCGGGCTGTGCGTGAGTGGTCGACATATGGCCTCCGTGGATGGATCGAGATGGGCGGGGTGTCTTACATGTGGTGGATCGGTGGGGATGGGCGGGTGATGTGGACGGTCGTTCGGCGTCGTGGAATCATGTCATACGCGCCGGCGCTTTCAGCATGCACGAAAAAAGGGGATTTGACCATGAGGCAAATTGTCCAATCGGCAAGAAAGCGGTTTTACTGTACTCTTGCGGAGTTTTCTCCCCCCTCCCCGTACGTGCCTCCCATGCCAGTGAAACGTTCAAGCGGCTTGTTGCTGCTACCTATCGTATTGTTGCTCGGCGGTTGCCATATGGTGCTGCTCGATCCCGCCGGCCACGTGGCGCGCCAGCAGAGCGACATCATGCTCTCGACCACGGCGCTGATCGCCCTGATCATCGTGCCGGTGATGATCGCCATCGCCATCGTCGCCTGGCGTTACCGCGCCTCCAACAAGCGCGCCAACTATCAGGCCGACTGGGACCACTCCTCGCGGCTGGAGCTGATGGTGTGGGCGGCGCCGCTGATGATCATCATCGCGGTCGGCTCGATCAGCTGGATCGGTACCCACCAGCTGGATCCGTATCGCCCGCTCGACCATGTCGACGCGGACCGGCCGGTCACGGCCGACACCCGCGCCCTGCAGGTCGAGGTGGTGTCGTTGCCGTGGAAATGGCTGTTCTTCTATCCGCAGTACGGCGTGGCCACGGTGAACGAGCTGGCCGCGCCGGTGGACGTGCCGATTCATTTCGACCTGACCTCCTCGGCGATGATGGATTCGTTCTTCGTGCCGGACCTTGCCGGCATGATCTACACCATGCCCGGGATGCAGACCCAGCTCAATGCCGTGATCAACAAGCCGGGCGTGTACAAGGGCATGTCCGCCAACTACAGCGGCCATGGTTTCACCGACATGCGCTTCAAGTTCCACGGCCTCAGCCAGGCCGACTTCGAAGCCTGGGTGGAGAAGGTTCGCGCCGGCAGCGGCACGCTCGACCGGGCCACCTACGAGAAGCTCGCCGAGCCCGGCCGCGCCGCGCCGATCCAGTATTTTTCCGGCTTTCCGGACGACCTCTACACGCGCATCCTGAACCGCTGCGTGGACCCGCAAAAGACCTGCATGAACCAGCAGATGGCGGATGACGCCGCCCGCCGCGGCCAGTCCATGCACATGCACATGCCGACGGATGCCGCATCCGCCTCATCCGCGCATTCGGACGCCGTGCACGACACGGCGTCGCACTGACACGATTTTCCGGGAACACCCACCATGCCTGACCGTTCCGAATTCTGGAATATCCTCCTGGGGCGCCTGTCGCTCGACTCCCTGCCGCTGGACAACACCATCGTCCTGGGCACCTTCTTCGTCGTGGCCATCCTCGGGGCCTGCCTGCTGGGCTGGGTCACCAAGGCGCGCAAGTGGGGCTACCTGTGGCACGAGTGGTTCACCAGCGTGGACCACAAGAAACTGGGCATCATGTACATGATCCTGGGCACGGTGATGCTGCTGCGCGGCTTCTCCGACGCCATCATGATGCGTGCCCAGCAGGCCATCGCCTTCGGCGACAACATGGGTTACCTGCCGCCGCACCACTACGACCAGATCTTCTCGGCCCACGGCTCGATCATGATCTTTTTCGTGGCCATGGCCTACATCGTCGGCCTGATGAACTACATCATGCCGCTGCAGATCGGCTCGCGCGACGTGGCCTTTCCGTTCCTGAACAACCTCAGCTTCTGGTTCACGTTCGGCGGCGCCATCCTGTTCATGATCTCGCTGTTCATCGGCGATTTCTCCACCGCCGGCTGGCTCGGCTATCCGCCGATATCGGAGTTGCAGCACAGCCCCGGGCCCGGCGTGGACTACTACATATGGGGCCTGCAGCTGTCCGGCGTGGGCACGCTGCTCACGGCGGTCAACTTCGTGGTCACCATCGTCAAGATGCGTGCCCCGGGCATGAGCCTGATGAAAATGCCGATGTTCACCTGGACCACGCTGTGTACCAGCGGCCTGATCGTGGTGACGTTCCCGATCCTCACGGCCACGATGCTGTTGCTGTCGCTGGACCGTTATCTGGACATGCACTTCTTCACCGCCGACTTCGGCGGCAACCTGATGATGTACATCAACCTGATCTGGGTCTGGGGCCATCCCGAGGTGTACATCCTGATCCTGCCCATCTTCGGCGTGTATTCGGAGATCGTGGCCACGTTCTCGCGGAAGCCGCTGTTCGGCTACGCCTCGATGGTCTACGCCACCGCGGCCATCATGATCCTGTCCTACCTGGTGTGGCTGCACCACTTCTTCACCATGGGCTCGGGGCCGGCGGTCAACTCGTTCTTCTCGCTGACCACGATGATCATCTCGATCCCGACCGGCGCCAAGATCTTCAACTGGCTGTTCACCATGTATCGCGGCCGCGTCACCTACTCGGTGCCGATGCTGTGGACGATGGGCTTCCTGTTCACCTTCACCATCGGCGGCATGACCGGCGTGATGCTGTCGGTGGCGCCGGCGGACTTCCTGCTGCACAACAGCCTGTTCCTGGTGGCGCATTTCCACAACGTCATCATCGGCGGCGTGGTGTTCGGCGTGTTCGCGGCCATCAACTACTGGTTCCCGAAGGCGTTCGGCTTCCGGCTCCACGAGGGCTGGGGCAAGCTCAGCTTCTGGTGCTGGCTGATCGGTTTCTGGCTGGCGTTCGGGCCGCTGTACGTGCTGGGCCTGATGGGCGTGACGCGCCGCCTCAGCCATTTCGACGATCCCAGCCTGCAGAAGTGGTTCATCATTGCCGCCGTGGGTGCCTTCGTCATCCTGATCGGCATCCTGGCCTTCGTGGTGCAGCTGTATGTCAGCATCCGCGACCGCGAAAAGCTGGCCTGCGGCCCGGATCCGTGGAACGGCCGCACCCTGGAGTGGGCGACGTCCTCGCCGCCGCCGGACTACAACTTCGCCTTCACACCCAATGTGCACGCGCGTGACGCCTTCGCCGACATGAAGCGTCGTGGCGGCCAGCGCCTGAAGGAGGGCTTCAACGCCATCCACATGCCCAAGAACACCGCCTCGGGCCTGATCATCGGCATGCTGAGTCTGGTCTTCGGCTTCGCCATGGTCTGGTACATCTGGTGGTTGGCCGTGGTCACCTTCGTGGGTGTTGTGGCCGTTTCCATCGGACACACCTTCAACTACCACCGCGATTACCACATCCCCGCCGATGAGGTGCGCCAGTTTGAACTTGACCCCGGCAACTGGACGCCGGACGCACAGGACTCCGCAGCATGAGTACCACGGCCATCGATTCCGCCCACGCCAACCCGCCGGCCTTCTTCTGCCGGCAGGAGCCGCCCGCGCACAACGGAACCCTGCTCGGGTTCTGGATCTACCTGATGAGCGATTGCTTCATCTTTGCGGCGCTTTTCACCTGCTATGCGGTGCTTGGCACCAGTTTCGCCGGCGGCCCCACCGCCGCCGACGTGCTGGACCTCAACGGCCTGGCGGTGAATACCGCGTTGCTGCTGGTTTCGTCGGTGACTTTCGGCTTCGGCATGCTGCAAATGCAGCAGAAGAACCAGGGCGCCATGCTGGGCTGGCTGGCGGTGGCCGGTGTGCTGGCGGCAGTCTTCGTCGGCCTGGAGATCCACGAATTCGTGGAGATGATCGCCGATGGCGCGGGTCCGTCACGCAGTGCCTTCCTGTCGTCGTTCTTCACCCTGGTGGGCACCCACGGTCTGCATGTCACCTTCGGCATCATCTGGATGATCGTGCTGTTCGTGCAGATCTTCCGCCACGGCATCAATGCCGCCAATGTGCGCCGCCTGCAATGCCTGAGCATGTTCTGGCATTTCCTGGATCTGGTCTGGGTCGGCGTCTTCAGCTATGTGTATCTCGTAGGAGTCGTGCGATGAGCCATTCTTCCCCGTCCCATGACACCCACGATGACGGCATGCACGCCAGCCACGGTACGTTCCGGGGCTACCTGACCGGCTTCGTGCTGGCCGCCATCCTCACCATCATCCCGTTCTGGCTGGTGATGGGACATGTCATCGAAAGCCGCGAGATGACCATCTTCGTGGTGCTGGCGCTGGCCGCGGTACAGATCGTGGTGCACATGGTCTATTTCCTGCACCTGGATACCCGCTCGGAAGGCGGCTGGAACATGCTGGCTTTCCTGTTCACGGCGATTCTGGTGCTGATCGTGCTGGGTGCGTCGATATGGGTGATGTTCGAGGAGAACCACTACATGATGCCGACCATGGACCAGCCGACCACGCAGCAGAGCATGGAGCGCTGATCCCGTGTCACGGCCGGCCGGCGCCACCCGCCCGCGCGGCAGGTTCGTCGCCTGGATGGTGCTGGTGGCCGTGGCATTCGTCGGGTTCATCCTGCTCGGCAACTGGCAGGTGCGCCGCCTGCACTGGAAGCTCGGCCTGATCCACGACGTGGCCGAGCGCGTGCAGGCCGCGCCCGTGGCGGTACCGGGGCCCGATGCCTGGCCGGGTATCGAGGCGGGCGACTTGCAATACCTGCATGTGCGCCTGAAAGGCCATTACCTGGCCGACAAGCAGGTGCTGGTGCACGGTCCCAGCAGCGAAGGCTACGGCTACTGGGTGATGGATCCGTTCCGCACGGCGCGCGGCTTCGTCGTGCTGGTCAACCGTGGCTACCTTCCCGACAATCTGCCCGGCAAGCCGGGCTTCAAGGGGGTTCCGGCGCCACGCGGCGAACAGTCGCTGACCGGGCTGTTGCGCTTCAGCGAGCCCGGCGGCGGCTTCATGCGTGCCAACCGGTCCGATGCCGGCCAGTGGTATTCACGCGATGTCGCGGCCATGGCCGAGGCACAAGGTCTTGGCGACGACAAGGTGGCGCCGTACTTCGTGGATGCCGGCGCCGGCCAGGAATCCGGCCACCTGCCGATCGCCGGCTTGACCAAGGTGCACTTCCGCAACGCCCATCTCGGTTACGCCATCACGTGGTATGTGTTGGCGCTGGGCAGCCTGTTGTGCGGCGGCATCGTCATCGTGCATGAGCGGCGGCGCCGGCGCTGAACCACGCGGCCATCGCGTGGCCATCGCGGCCATGGGCCGCTCCCACAAGGGTTCCATGATGCGTCAGGCGAAGCCCTGTGGGGAACCTCGAAAAACCTGGATTTTCATCAAGGCCACGGTAGGGGGCCTCGAAAAACCGGATACAAGAATCAACCCGTGGGAGCGGCTTCAGCCGCGATCCGTACTTGCGGGCATCTCGCCATCGCGGCTGAAGCCGCTCCCACAAAAAAGCATGGTTTTTCGAGGTTCCCGGTAGGAGCGCTGGAAGGCGCGACCGGCAACGCGGGAAAATGGCGTGTCCTGCGGCCAGATTGATCGCGGCTTCCGCCGCTCCTACACACGATCGGGCGTTTTTCGAGGTGCCCTGTGGGAGCGGCCCATGGCCGCGATGGTGTTTGTGATTTCGACCTCCGCCCGATCC
>CAZMKO010000028.1:0-24424 GCA_964566965.1 uncultured Rhodanobacteraceae bacterium | reverse complement strand
GGAAGTTGTGCAGGTAGTACTGCCGGCGTCGTGGTTCCCATTGCCAGGCGGGACCACCGAACAGCGACAGCCAGTTGTTGGGCGCGGTGCCGTCGGCATTCGGGTCGGCCCACACATACCAGTCGGCCCTGGGGTTGTCGCGGCTTTCGCGGCTTTCCCTGAACCAGGCATGTTCCAGTGACGTGTGGCTGAGCACCTGGTCGATCATCACCCTGATGCCCAGTGCGTGGGCACGGTGCAGCAGGCGATCGAAATCGTCGAGGGTGCCGAACAGCGGATCCACGTCGCAATGGTCGGCGATGTCGTAGCCGAAGTCGTGCATGGGGGAGCGGAAGAACGGCGCGATCCAGATGGCGTCCACACCCAGGCTGGCGATGTAGTCGAGGCGCGCGATGATGCCCCGAAGATCGCCCACTCCGTCACTGTCTGTGTCCATGAAGCTGCGTGGATAGATCTGGTAGATGACGGCTCCGCGCCACCATGGGGTATCGGCCATCGGGGAAGACTCCCAAGTCAAGCGGCGCCTGCGGTGTGCGCCAGTGGATAGGCATCCAGCTTAGCGGCAGGCAATGCCCGGAGGGGGCTCGTGCAAACGTATTCATGCCTGCCTTGGACGCAGCTTTCGGGCGGCGTCGGGCTGCAAGCGTCGCGTCGTTGCGTGATGGCTGTTTCAGCCGTGCCGCGCGCGTGGGCGGCGGCATGCACGAGGCCTCGGAGAGGGCGGGCCGGGCGTGTTGTCGAAAATCATGAATACGTTTGCAAACTCTGGCATGGCGTCGAAATGTCTGCCTAACATGCGTTCAGGCCATTGCGCCCACGGCCGCCGGCACCTACTTGTGCATGTCGTCGACACCAGTGCCACCGGCTGCAACCGACAGCGACGGCGGTTTTTATTTGACGGGGAGCATGAACATGAAACGCAATCTATTGTCGCTGGCGGTGGCCTCGGCTTGTTTCGGCGCCACCGTGTTCGCGTCGCCGGCCATGGCGATGCCGGGGGCGGGACAAACGGTGCCGGCCGTGTCGTCGACGGTGACGCAGCCGCAGGCGCCGCAAGATCGCCAGAAAAAGGACGGCAAGGACAAGCGGAACGAAAAGGAGCAGTCCGATGCGGCAGCAAAGAAAATGCAGGCTGTCGAAGTCACCGGTTTCATCAGCAGCATCGAAAATTCCACGGCCCTCAAACGCAACTCCGACAGCATCGTCGAAGCGGTGTCGGCGGAGCAGATGGGCAAGCTGCCCGGCGTGAGCATCGCCGACACGCTGGGTCGGCTGCCCGGCCTGACGGTGCAGCGCGTCAGCGGCCGTCCGCAGGTGCTGACCATCCACGGATTGGGACCGGACTTTTCCACCGCGCTGGTCAACGGGGGACAACAGGTATCCACGTCCAACAACCGTGATGTGGAATTCGATCAATACCCGTCGAGCTGGTTCAACGATGTCGTGGTCCATCTGACCCCGTCGGCCAATCTGGTCGGCCAGGGCCTGTCCGGTACGGTGGACATGCAGACCATCCGCCCGCTGGAAAAAGAGGGGCCCGAGGCGGCGGTGAACGCCCATTACATATGGAACGGCATGTCGCAGCTGTCCGACGGCCCCGGTGTCAGCAACAAGGGCTACAACCTCAACGGGGTCTGGGTAAACCAGTTTGCCGACCACACGTTCGGCGTGACGCTGGGCGTGAATTTCGAGAACAACCCGTCACAGATCGAACATCAGGCGCCGTGGGGATACGAGACCGTGGACCATGACGGCAACGCCATGCCGATGGTCGTGACCGGCGCGAAGAATTACGGCATCACCGACTCGATGAAGCGCAACGGCTTCCTGGCGACCTTCCAGTGGCAGCCGAACGACCACTTCACCAGCACCTTCGACCTGACCTGGGACCATTTCAGCGAGGCACAACAGGCCAAGGGCATGGAGCTGCCATTGTTCTACGGCTCGGGCACCGTGGACCCGGTACCGTCCCTGGCGCCGGGCGACGTGACCGGCGATTTCGTGAAAACCGGTACCTACCGGGACATCAATACGGTCGTGCGCAACGACTACAACAAGACCACGGCCAGGGTCTACAACTTCCATTGGGACAATCGTATCCAGTTCAACGAGGACTGGTCGGCCGACCTCGATGCCAGCTACTCGCGCGCCTCCCGCCGCGACCTGATGGTGGAAAGCTACTCCGGCACGGGCTATTACTACGGCGGGGCCGCCGGGGACCGGCACGGGCCGGCTGCCGACATCGGCTTCAGTGAACTCGACAACGGCATGCTGTACATCACCTCCGCGCCGGACTACGCGAATGGCCAGATGTTGACCGACCCGCAAGGCTGGGGCGAGGGCAACGATCTGGTCCAGGGCGGCTTCATCAACGCGCCTCATACCGACGACTATCTGGCGCAATTGCGGCTTGGCGTGAAGCGCAATTTCGTCAGTGGCCCGTTCACCAGCGTCGAGCTGGGAGTGGTGCGGGGTACGCGCAACAAGACCTACGACATCGACCAGACGTTCCTGATTTTCCCCGCAGGCGCACAGACGGCGGCATTGCCCGGCGACTACGCGACCGGTGATCCGCTGGCCTGGATGGGAGTCGGTCCGCAGGTCATCTACAACCCGATGGACCTGGTCGCCGACGGCACCTACCAGCTGTATCCCACCGAGTTGTCGTCGATCGCGGTGCCGCCGAACTGGAAAGTGCGTGAACGCGATCTCACTTCCTACCTGCAGTTCAATCTGGATACCGCCGTCGGCGGCGTCAGTTTGCGTGGCAATTTCGGGGTCCAGGTGGCGCATACCGCGCAGTCATCCGAAGGCCAGCGCGTAGCGGCCGGCGGCGACGATGCCGGCGGCGGCAACGTGGAACTGCTTCCGGTGTCGGGCGGCACCAGTTACACGCGCTACCTGCCCAGTGCCAACCTGATTTTCGGTTTCACTGATAACGACGACCTGCGTGTCAGTGCCGCCCGCACCATGGTGCAGCCGCGCATGGACCAGATGAGTGCCAGTCTTGGTGTCAGCGGCGATCCCACGCATCTGTCATCGACCGACCCCAATCTGTCCTACTTCAGCGCCTCGGGCGGCAATGCGGAGTTGATGCCGACACGCGCCGACAACTACAACGTCAGCTACGAGCACTATTTCACCGGCGGCAGCGGTTACGAGTGTCAATCGGCGGATTCGAAAGCCTCGGATCTGTGCCGCGGTGGTGGCGGCTATTTCGCGGTATCGGGCTATTTTCTGAAATTGAGCGACTACATCGACCCCAACGCGGCGTATCTGTACGACTTCAAGGACTTCGTTTCCTCCTATCTGACGCCCGAGCAGCAGAAGCAGCTGGGAACCACCATGGGTATCGTTTCCGGCCCGGTCAATGACGGCCATGGCTACGTCAAGGGTGCCCAGGTGACGTTGAACCTGCCGCTCAACCTGGTGACGCCGGCATTGGACGGGTTCGGTGTGATCGTGACCGGGAACCGCACCGAGAGCTCGCTGGTATATGGTGACAATCCCGATCCGATCACCGTGCCCGGGCTGTCCAAATGGGTGGCCAACGGGACCATCTATTACCAGCGCGGCGGTTTCCAGGCACGTATCAGCGACAGTTACCGCTCCAGCTTCCTGGGTCGCGTGTCCGGCATCAGCGCCACTCGTGTCGAGCAGGATATCCAGGGTGGCAGCACCTACGATGCCCAGGTCAGCTACTCCTTCCAGAGTGGCGCGCTGAAGGGACTGACCCTGCTGGCGCAAGGGTCCAACCTGTCCAACAAGACGTTTATTACCTATCAAAACAATGACCCGCGCCAGGTGTTGACCTGGGAGCGCTATGGGCGCCGCTATGACATCGGCGTTTCATACAAGTTCTAGAGGTTGCTACGGGTCGACACATGCGGCGTACGGCGTGCCCGGTTCGCCCCCGGTTGGCGGAGGCCTGCACGGAAAGCAGGCCGCGTCCTGACGATCAGGAGTCGGTGATGGTGTGTTGTCGTGTTTTCATGTCCCGCATTCTGGCCGTTGTCGGCCTGGCCGTCGTCGCACTGTTTGCCGTTCCGGCACCGGCACAGCCGGACGGGATGCGGGAACCGGCCGCCTCGGGCGTCTGGTACGAGATTTTCGTGCGCAGCTGGTACGACACCGACGGTGACGGCATTGGCGATCTCGACGGTGTCACCGCCAAGCTTGATTATCTGCAGCAGCTGGGCATCAGCGGCATTTGGCTGATGCCGATCAATCCCTCGCCGAGTTACCACGGCTACGACGTCACCGACTACGAGGGCATCAATCCACAATACGGCACGCTGGCCGATTTCCGTCACCTGGTGAGCGAAGCGCACAAGCGCGGCATTCGCGTGATCATCGACATGGTGCTCAACCACACCAGCAACGAGCACCCCTGGTTCAGATCCGCGTTGAAGCCGGAAAGCCCGTATCGCGACTGGTATACATGGGCCGGAAAATACACCGACGTCGACACGCCCAACGCCTTTGGCGGCGACGCCTGGCATCGGACCGACGGTCAGGATTACCTGAGCATCTTCGATGCCGGCATGCCGGACCTGGATTTCGACAATCCGGCCGTGCGCGGGAAGATGATCGAGATCGGCCGGTTCTGGCTGCAGCAGGGCGTGGACGGTTTCCGTCTGGACGCAGCCCGGCACATCTACGTTGATCTCGCCTCGGACCAGGGTTCGCCGGCCGCGATCAGGAACAACATCGCCTGGTGGCGACAGTATCGTCGGGGGCTGGATACCGTCGATCCGCATGCCTACCTGGTCGGCGAAGTCACCCGCGACGAGGCCGCCGACTTGGCCCCGTACCTGAAACCGCTCACCGCGGTGTTCAACTTTCCGCTGGCGACGAAGCTGATCGAGGCGGCCAACAGCGGGCGCAATCAGGACCTGGCACGCACGCTGGAAAGCACCTACGCGACCTATCGCGGAGGCTGCGCCTGCGACGCCATCCACGACGCGCCGTTCCTGTCCAACCACGATCAGGAGCGGGTCATGAGTCAGCTCGGTGGCGACATGCAGCACATGCGTGTGGCGGCCGCGATGCTGCTGACGCTGCCGGGCCAGCCGTACCTCTATTACGGCGAAGAGCTGGGCATGCACGGCAAGAAACCCGATCCCGCGTTGCGTACGCCGATGCGCTGGGAGCGTTCGACCTCGGCGCGGGGCCAGGCCACGTGGGAGGCCACGGCCGCGGCCAACGGCGCCGCCATCTCGGTGGCAGCCCAGCATGACGATCCGCATTCGCTGCTGAACCTGTATCGACGCCTGGTCCACTGGCGCATCGCCATCCCGGCCCTGCGCAAAGGCGGTTTCCGTGCCTATCCCGAAGCCAGCGATCACCTGTTGGCCTACGAGCGTACCCTGCCGCAGGGTGGCGTGCTGGTGGTGCACAACCTGAGCGACAAGACCCGGACGATGACGCTGGATGTCCCCGGCAGACCACGTTTCAAGCGCATTCTGGAACAGGCCGCACAGGGTGCATCGCTCGACGGCGTCACATTGAGCATTCCGGCCCACGACAGCGTGGTGTTGCAATGAACATGCGCACGTCGCTGTCCTGGGCCTGCGCGGCGATCATCCTGGCATGCGCGGGATGCGCCACGAAAACCACGGATGCGAACTGTGCCGCACCGCTGCATGCCGACGGCCGCAGCGTGTCCGTCTGCCTGCGGGGGCCGGGTGTCGTGCATGTCCAGGTGCGCCCCGACGGCGTGCATGGCGATCATCACACCCTGGTCATGGACCCGCATGCCGCAGCGGTGCCGATGCCCCACGCAAAGGCCGGTGAACGTGCCAGTGGACGGACGCTCTCCACGCGGCAACTGTCGTTGGACTGGCAACGCGAGAGCGGCATGCTGGAGGTTTTCGATGCACACCACCGGCGCCTGTTGCGGCTGGACCTGGGCAGGTCCTCCACGCGCCAGGTGACGCTGGCGCACGGCCGTGACGACGCGCTGTACGGCATCGGCGGCTACACCATCCGCCAGTCGGTCGCACCCGGCCTGGTGCGCAGCGGCAGGCAGGTGGCCAAGGCCGGCCAGCAGGGCCATGCCGGCGCGCCGTTTGCCTGGAGCACGGCAGGGTACGGTGTGCTGGTGGACAGCGACGGCGCCACGTTCGATCTCGATCCCGGCCGCATGCACATCACGGATTTGTCGCAGCCGGTGTTGAACCTGTACCTGATGGTGGGCAAGCCGAAGCAATTGTTCGCCGATCTGGCCGACCTTTCCGGGCATGCGCCGATGTTTCCCAAGTGGTCGATGGGCTTCATCAACAGCCAATGGGACATCGACGAAAAGGCGTTTCGCGAGATCGTCGCCACCTACCGAACCAGGCACATTCCACTGGATGCCTTCACTTTCGATTTCGACTGGAAGGCATGGAGCCACGACTGGGGCGAGTTTCGCTGGAACGAGGAGAAATTCCCCGACGGTCCCGATGGCAAGCTCAAGGCCGATATGGACAAGCTCGGCGTGCACATGACCGGCATCATGAAGCCGCGCGTACACGTGAATACGGTCGAAGGCCGGTATGCCACCGAACATCATCTATGGCGTCCGGGCGAGAAGGTCAGCGACGATTATTTCTCGCACCGACCGGTCCGGGACATCGACTTCGACAAGCCGGCTGCGCGCGCGTGGTGGTTCAACAAGGCGCTGGCGAAAAGTTTTGATACCGGCATCGTCGGCTGGTGGAACGACGAGGCCGACACCACCGGCAGCAACACGCAGTTTCTCAACATGCAGCGCGCCACCTACGACGGCCAGCGCGCGCATTCGCCGTTGCGGGTGTGGTCGATCAACCGCAACTTCTGGCTTGGTTCGCAGCGCTATGCATACGGCTTGTGGTCGGGCGACATCGATACCGGGTTCCGGTCCATGGCCAGACAGCGCACGCGCATGCTCAGTGCCGTCGAGGTCGGCGAGCCGTGGTGGGGCATGGACGGCGGCGGTTTCAACGGCCACCCCTCGGACGAGAATTATGCGCGCTGGGTCCAGTTCGGCGCGTTCACCCCGATTTTCCGGGTGCACGGTACCGACGGCGAGAAGCGCCAGCCGTGGATGTATGGTCCGGTGGCCGAAAAGGCCGCCACCACGGCCATCCGCCTGCGTTACAAACTGCTGCCCTACATCTACAGCTACGCGCACCGGGCCAGCGTCGCCGGCGTGGGCCTGATACGGCCGCTGACATTCGACTGGCCGCACGACCCGCAGGTGCGCAACGATGTCCGGGCCTGGATGTTCGGCAAGTGGCTGCTGGTGTCGCCGGTGGTGTCCGCAGGACAGACATCCAAGCACATCTATCTGCCGGCCGGCATGTGGACTGACTGGTTCACCGGCAAGACCTGGCAGGGCGGGCAGACGATCACCGTGGCCGTGGACCACAAGACCTGGTCCGACATCCCGCTGTTCATCCGCGAAGGCGCCATCATTCCCACGCAGCCGGTGATGGACCACGTGGACCGGCATTCCGTCGCCACGGTCAGTGTGGACGTGTTCCCGTCCGCTGCATCGACACACTTCGATTACTACGACGACGCGGGCGATACCTACGCCTACCAGCATGGAGCGTATTACCTGCAACGCCTGCAGACGCGGCGCGAGGGAGACCAAGTGCGCTTCCAGGCGAAGGCGCCGCAAGGCGATTATCGGCCGGCGCTGCGCCATTACCTGGTGAAAGTGCACGGCCTGGCGGCAACGACGATGTCCGGAGTCGATCATCACTACGCCGACCTGGATGCCCTCGAGAAGGCCGATGGCCCAGGCTGGGCCACCGGGCGCGACCGTTTCGGCGTGACGACCTGGATCCGCGTCGCGGCCGACCATGCGAACACGCTCGTGATGCGTTGACTCCCCGTCGTGCACAGGGCGTCCGCTGGTTCACCATGGGCGACGTGGCAGGCCGCGGAGCCCCCTGCAGGAATAGGGCGCATGAATACGTTTGTGATGGGTGGCCGGGCGTGTACCGGGTATCTACCATCGAAAGACCGTGACGCAAGCCGCCTGTTCCGATGCGGAGAACCCCCCATGCTGAAATCGATGCTTTTGCTGTTGGGCGCCGTGGCCGGAGCAGGCATGATGACACCGGATGCCCGAGCCTCGGACGCCATGCACATGCAGGCGGAAAGCCATGTATCCACGGGTTGTCCCTGGGTCAATTCCGCGGCGCCGATTGCCGAGCGGGTCGAGCAGTTGCTGGGCCGCATGACCCTGCGTCAAAAGCTCCACGAGCTGCATGGTGTCAAGGACGGAACCTATGTCGGAGAAATTCCGGCCATCCCGTCCTTGTGCATTCCGTCGCTGACCATGCAGGATGGCCCCGGTGGCGTGGGCGACAACATGAAAGGCGTGACGCAGTTGCCGGCACCGGTGGCCCTTGCGGCGACCTGGGACACCGGCCTGGCCCGGCAATATGGCGCGGTGGTCGGCACCGAACAATGGGGCAAGGGCGTGAAGGTGGATCTCGGTCCGACCCTGAACCTGGTGCGTGATCCGCGCTGGGGGCGCGCGTTCGAGACCTACAGTGAAGACCCCTACCTGACCGGGCGCATCGGTGCCGGCTATGTCCGCGGCGTGCAGGGTACCGGCACCATGGCGCAGATCAAGCATCTGGTCGCGTACAACCAGGAAACCAACCGCAACACGCCCGCGGACAACGTGCTCGTCGACGAGCGCACGCTGCAGGAGTTGTACCTGCCGCAATTCGCCGCCGTCATCCGCGAGGCCCGACCGGCATCGGCGATGTGTTCGTACAATTATCTCGACGGCGTGGCGGCATGCGAGGACGCGCATGTGCTGACGCGGATATTGCGCAGGCAGTTGGGTTTCCGCGGTTTCGTGGTCTCGGACTGGGGTGGCACGCACTCCACGGTGGCATCGGCCAGGGCCGGCATGAACGTCGAGATGCCGGATGACAACTATTACGGCGCCGCGCTCGAACAGGCGGTGGCATCCGGCGACGTGCCGGTATCGGTGGTCGACGACCTGGTGCGGCCGATCCTCGCCGAAATGTTCCGTTTCCACTTGTTCACCCGTACGCCGACCGGCACGCCCGATTCGGTGGTGACGACACCGGCGCACGTGGCGGCGGCGAGAAAACTCGCCGAGCACGGCACGGTATTGTTGAAAAATGCCGACCAGGTGTTGCCGCTGTCCGCGGCGAAGGTGCACTCGATCGCGGTGATCGGCACCGCCGCGGGCGACGCCGCACTGACCGTCGGCGGCGGTTCCGCACATGTCAACGCCGAGTCGATCATCACGCCGTACCGCGGCATCGCCGCGCGCGCGGGTGATGCCGCCGAGGTCGGTTACGCGCCGGGCGACACGCCACCCGGCGAGCCGCCGGTGCTGGCGGCGGCGTATCTCGAACCGTCCTCCGGCACGGGCCATGGGCTGACCGGCCGGTTCTATGCCGGCAGGACATTGTCCGGTACGCCGGTGGCCGTGCGTCATGCCGGCGGAATCGATTTCGACTGGGGCAAGTCGGCGCCGGTGGAAGGGATGACGGCCGACGACTGGTCAGCCACATGGACGGGTACGCTGGTTCCGCCCACGACGGGCCGCTATGTTTTTTCGTTGACCAGCGACGACGGCAGCCGCCTGTTTGTGGGTGGCAAACGGCTGATCGACAACTGGGGCGATCATGCCAGCAACACCAAGACGGCGGCGCTGGTATTGAAGGCCGGGCAGCCGGTCAAGATCGAAGTCGATTATTACCAGGTGGCCGGGGAGGCCTCGTTGCGCCTGGGTTGGCGTGTTCCGAACCAGGACAGGCCACAGCAGGAAGCCCGTTTGCGGAAAGCGGTCAAGTTGGCGGCCGCGTCCGACGTGGCGGTGGTGTTTGCCGGCGACCGGCAAACCGAGGGCAGCGACCTTGAAGACATCGACTTGCCCGGCAACCAGAATCGGCTGATCGCCGCGGTGGCGGCCGCCAACCCCAATACCATCGTGGTGCTTCATACCGGATCCGCCGTGGTCATGCCGTGGCTGGATGACGTCAAGGGCGTACTGGAAGCCTGGTATCCGGGACAGGAAGACGGGCACGCGATCGCGACGGTGTTGTTCGGCGATGTCAATCCGTCGGGCAAGTTGCCGATCACGTTCCCGCGGCGTCTGGCCGACGTGCCCGCGGCTTCCGAGGCGCAGTGGCCCGGTGTGGACGGCCGGGTCATGTATTCCGAGGGCATGGGCGTGGGTTACCACTGGTATGACGCGAAGCGCATCCCGCCGTTGTTTGCCTTCGGGCACGGGCTGTCCTACACCACGTTCGCGTTCGACCATCTCGAAGTGACACCGGACATCACGTCCATGGGCGTCGTGCATGCTTCCGTCGAGATCACCAATACCGGACATCGTCGCGGGGCCGACGTGGTGCAGCTTTACGTGGCTCATCCGGCCGGCAGCGCAGAGCCGCCGAAGCAGCTCAAGGGGTTCGAAAAAGTCGTGCTCGAGCCGGGCCAGACGCGTCGCGTGGCATTCGACATTCCGGCGCGTGAACTCGCCACGTGGGATGCGCGCGCGCATGACTGGAAAATGCCGGCGGGCGAGTACCGGGTCATGCTGGGCGATTCATCGGATCGCTTGCCGGAACAGGCCGTGGTGCGTATCCGCAGCGGCCATGGCGCGCAACGGTAGGTGGCGTGCATGAATACGTTTGCATCCGCTGGCCCGGCAGGCACACGATTATCTACCATCGGGCAGGTATCGGGATTGTCCCGGCAGCCATGGCGCTCGAACGCAGGCGCGAGGAGAGGGCGGGCATGAACATCATGTGGCATACAGACGATGGCGAGGTCTCGTCATGCTGAGCGTAGTCATGGCCCTGGCATTGGCCGCGCAGACAACGGCCCATGCGCCGCCGCCGGCCTGGCATGACGGCCTGGACTGGCATGGCGAACACGTTTTCCTGTCACAGCGGAAGGACGGCGGCTATACGCTTTCCTGGTCCTACGGGCAACGCGACATTCCCGCCGCGCGGCGGCACGTGAACACGGCCAGCACCTTGTTCGACGGCTTGTTCGCGATGGCCGAGGACGACCTGCGGCTGGATTCGGTGACGGCCATCCATGACGGCGCTTACGACCATGGCGAGGCGATCGCCTGCGACTGCTTCGCGACCGGCCTGAAATGGCCGTACGTATGGACGCGGGATCTTGCCTATGCCGTCGACCTCGGCCTGTGGCGTTTCGATCCGGCACGCGCGCGCAACGGCCTCGAGTTCAAACTGTCCAAGGTGCGCAAGGACACCGCGCCGCAAGGCCTGTACCCGATGCAGGACACCGGTTCGGGTGGCGCCTGGCCCGTCAGCACCGATCGCGTGGTCTGGTTCCTGGGCGCGCGTCACCTGCTCGACGACAAGGCGTTCGCGGACAAGGTCTACACGGCCTTGCGCGACACGCTGGCGCAGGATCGCCAGTATGTGTTCGATGCGCGCATGGGCCTGTATCGCGGCGAGACGTCGTTCCTGGACTGGCGCGAGCAGACCTATCCGGCGCGGACGGCGGACGCGGTGGTGCCGATCGCGCAATCGTTCGCGCTGTCCACCAATGTGCTGCATTACCAGGCCCTGCGTCTGGCCGCGCGGTTGTCGACGGAACATCACGACGCGCGCGCCGCGGCCGCCTACGACACGCAGGCGACGGCATTGAAGGCGGCCGTCAACCGGCATTTTTGGCGCGCCGACCGCGGCATGTACATGAGCTACATCGGCGGCGACGGCATGCCGTACGACACCTACGACCTGCTCGGCATCTCGCTGGCGGTGACCAGCGGCGTGGCCGAGGGTGCACGCGCGCGCACCACACTCGCCAATTACCCGGTGTGGCCGGCCGGCAGCCCGGTGATCTGGCCCGAGCGCGTGGACCAGCCGGTCTACCACAACCGCGCCATCTGGCCTTTCGTCAGTCTCTACGCGCTGCGCGCGGCACGCGCGGTCAATGCGCCGGCGCATATCGCCCACGCGATCCGTTCGGTGATGCGTGGTGCCGCGCTGGCCGGCTCCAACATGGAGAACTACGCGCTGTTGACCCAGGAAGTGCATGTCGACCGTGGCAGGCTGAGCGGCCCGGTGGTCGATTCGCCGCGCCAGCTGTGGTCGGTGGCGGCCTATCTCGACCTGGTCACGCAAGGCGTGTTCGGCCTGACCGGCGACGGCAAGGTGGAACCGAAGTTGCCGGTGTCGCTGGTGCCGATGCTGTTCGGCAAGCAGCGCACGATTTCGCTGGACCTCGGCGACCGTCGCATCAGCCTGCAGCTTCCGGCCGCCTTCGACGCGGACAAGAGTGACGCCAACCTGCTGGTGGCCGGCGACACCTCGACGCGGGGCCACGACATCCGCGTGACGCTCAAGGCCATCCATGTGGACGCGCCCGCGCTGCGCACCGACGCGCCGCTGGAAGCTCCCGAAGCGCCGCCGGCGCCGGTGGTGAAGGCGGCGGACGATGACGCCTGGCGCGTGCAGGTCGATGGCAAGGCGCGGTTGTACGTCAATGGCCGCGCGCAGGCCATGGTCGATGGCGGCACGCGGCTTGCGCACAAGGCGGACTACGCTTGCTTCAGCGCCACGCGTGTCGGCGCACACGGGCTGGAGTCGCTGCACAGTCCACCGACCTGCGTCGGCGATACGGCCAGCGTCGGCGGCGACTGGCCGCGTTCCTGGACATCGTCGAAAGCCGGCACGTATCGCGTGTGGCTGGATTACGCCAACAACCACGGCCCGATCAACACCGGCATCACCGCGGCGGTGAAGATGCTGTCGATCGCGTGCCCCGGCCGGGCCGTACAGCAGGTGCCGCTGGTAATGCCGCACGGCACCGGTCGCCAGCCATCCACGTGGGCCACGTTCGAGGCGCCGGCCGGGGCCGCGTGCCGCTTCCGCCTGCATGACGGTTTCAACATGAGCTACCTGGCCAACTTCAGCCATTACACCAGCGGCGAGGGTGGCGCCTCCGGGCCGCTCAACGAGGCCGACATCGGCGAGCTGCACGTGGCGCCGTGGCAGGCGGACGGATCGCCTTGATGACGCGCAAACCCGAGCTTTCGTTCTGGCAGATCTGGAACATGTGTTTCGGGTTCCTCGGCATCCAGTTCGGCTTCGCGCTGCAGACGGCCGACGTCAGTCGCATCTTCCAGACGCTCGGCGCCTCGCTGGAACAGATCCCGATCCTGTGGGTGGCCGCGCCGCTGACCGGGCTGATCGTGCAGCCGATCATCGGGCATTGCTCGGACCGCACCTGGACGCGGCTGGGCCGGCGTCGCCCGTATTTCCTCGCCGGCGCGCTGCTGGCCACGCTGGCGCTGTTCTGGATGCCCAATGCCGGCGCGTTGTGGATGGCGGCAATCCTGCTGTGGCTGATGGACGCCACCTTCAACGTGGCGATGGAGCCGTTCCGCGCCTTCGTCGCCGACCAGTTGCCGGTGCGCCAGCGGCCGACGGGTTATCTGGTGCAGAGTTTCTTCATCGGCACGGGCGCGGTGGTGGCCTCGATGCTGCCGTGGATCCTGGCGCACCTGGGCGTCAGCAACGTGGCCCCGGAGGGCCACATCCCCGACACGGTGAAGTACTCGTTCTACGCCGGCGGTGTGGCGCTGCTCGGCGCGGTGACGTGGACGGTGGTGAGCACGCGCGAATACCCGCCGGAACAGTTGCGGACCTTCGATCCGGTGCCGGACGACGACGCGTTGCCGGACCTTCGCGGCATCTGGCGCAACGGCCTGGCCTGGATCGCTGCCGGCGTGGTCGTGGCGCTGCTGGTGACGCGCTTTCACCTGCGTCAGGAAGTCTATTTGCTGGCCGGCGGCCTGGCCCTCTACGGCCTGCTGCTGGCCAGTTACGAACTGGCGATGAAATGGCGTCCGGCGCTCGCGCATCGGCGCGGCCTGCTCGGCCAGTTGCTGGGCGACTTGCGCACGATGCCGCGGGCCATGCGCCAGCTGGCGTGGGTGCAGTTGTTCTCGTGGTTCGCGCTGTTCTCGATGTGGATCTACACCACGGCGGTGGTGACCGAACGGGTTTTCGGCGCCACCGATCCGCAGTCGGCGCTGTACAACGAGGGCGCCAACTGGGTGTCGCTGCTGTTCGGCGTCTACAACGGCTGCGCCGCGCTGGCCGCGGTCATCATTCCGTGGATGGTGCGGCGCTGGGGTCTGCGCGTCAGCCACCTGGTCAACCTGTGGCTGGGCGGCGCGGGGCTGGTGGCGTTCCTGGTCATCCGCGATCCGTACTGGCTGCTGCTGCCGATGGTCGGCGTGGGTTTCGCCTGGGCGTCGATCCTGTCGCTGCCCTACGCGATGCTGTCGGACAACCTGCCGGCGAAGAAGATGGGCGTGTACATGGGCATCTTCAATTTCTTCATCGTGATCCCGCAGCTGGTCGCCGCAAGCGTGCTCGGCGTGCTGCTCGAACGCGTGTTCCACGGCCAGGCCGTGTGGGCGCTGGTGGTCGGCGGCGCCAGCCTGTTCGTGGCCGGCCTGTGCACCCTGCGCGTGACCCTGAAGGCACAGCTGCAGAGGACCTGATTGCCGCCATTGGTAGGTGCGCTTCCACAACCCCCGGAGTTTTCGAAGGTGGCCGTGGCATTCCGGAGGTCATGAATCCGACAGTTTCGGTGCCGGATTCGACAAGTCGTGCCGATGTGCCGCGCGGGATGCCTGCCTATCATGGGTTCATCGCGCGCGGTTTCCCGCGCATCTGCCCACGGCGAGGAATGCATTCATGCCGATCGACCTGGATCGCCCCTGCACGTTGTCGGCGCAACAGATCGCCGACTACCGCCGCGACGGTTTCATCAAGCTCAAGGACGTGTTCAATGCCGACGAGCTGCGCCACTACGGCGAGGAAATCACCCGGCTGACCATCGCGCTCAACACGCAGGCGTTGCCGCTTGAAAAACGCGGCACCTACGACCGCGCCTTCCTGCAGGTGATGAACCTGTGGCAGGAAAGCGACACGGTGCGCGAGTTCGTGTTCAGTCGTCGCCTGGCCGGCCTGGCCGCCGCGTTGATGGAGGTCGACGGCGTGCGCCTGTACCACGACCAGTCGCTGTACAAGGAGCCCGGCGGCGGCATCACGCCCGCGCACGCCGACCAGTATTACTGGCCGCTTTGCAGCGACCGCACCATCACCGCCTGGGTGCCGCTGCAGGCGGTGCCGCGGGAACTGGGGCCGCTGGCGTTTTTCGCCGGCAGCCAGCATGTGGAGTTCGGCCGCGACCTCGGCATTTCCGACGAGAGCGAGCGCGCCATCACCGCCAACATGGAAGCCCACGGCTTCCGCGTGGTCGACGAGCCGTTCGCGCTGGGCGAGGTGAGCTTCCATTCGGGCTGGACCTTCCATCGTGCCGGACCGAACCGTTCCGACCATCCGCGCTCGGTGATGACGGTGATCTACATGGACCGCGACATGCGCCTGAAGGCGCCGGAAAACCCCATGCAGCAGCAGGACCGGGAGCGCTGGTGCACCGGCGCCGAGGTCGGCAAGGTGATCGACACGCCGAAAAATCCGGTGCTGTTCGAGCACACGGCATGACGGCGGATGTCGTCCGTTCCGATGCCGTCATCACCGACGGCGAAGGCCGTTTTGCCGTCGAGAGCGTCGAGGTCGACCCGCCAGCGGCCGGCGAAGTGCGTGTGGCCCTCGCCGCGGCCGGCGTCTGCCACACCGACCATGCTTCGTTGCGTTGGCCCGGCCCGCTGGTGATGGGCCATGAAGGTGCCGGCCACGTGGAGGCCGTCGGTGCCGGTGTGGAAAACCTGGCCGTCGTTCAGCCGGTGCTGCTGAACTGGGCGATTCCCTGCGGCCGTTGTTTCCAGTGCCAGCGTGGCGCCGAGGCATTGTGCGAGCGCACCCATGAACGGGATCCGTCGCGTCTTGGCGACAGCCGCGTGCATGCCGGTGCCACGCGCTGGCGCGGACAGCCGCTCGAGCGATCCTTTCACCTCGGCACCTTCTCGCGGCACACCCTGGTGCGTGCCGAAGCCGTGACTCCCTTGCCGTCCGGACTGTCGCCCGAATCCGCCTGCATCATCGGCTGCGCGGTCATGACCGGCGTGGGTTCGGCGCTGAACGTGGCGGCCGTGGCGCCCGGCGCCACGGTGGCGGTGCTCGGTTGCGGCGGCGTCGGTTTGAACGTGATCCAGGGCGCACGCATCGCCGGCGCACGCAGCATCATCGCCATCGACCGCGTGTCGGCACGCCTGCAACGCGCGCGTGAGCTGGGGGCGACGCACGTGGTGTCCACGCGCGACGACGATGCGCAATTCACGCAACTCGTCGCGGCAGTGCGGGCCCTCACGCAGGGCCGTGGCGTGGACCATGCCTTCGAGGCTACGGGTGTGCCGGCGCTGGCGTTCCTGCCCTTGAAGCTGGCACGCGATGGTGGCGACGCCTTGCAGGTCAGTGGCGCGCACGGCGCAGCCACACTGGAACTCACCGACCTGTTCTGGAACAAGCGTTACCTGGCGCCGCTGTATGGCGGCTGCGTGCCGTCGCGCGATTTTCCGCGCCTGTTCGAGTGGATCGCGCAAGGCAGGCTGGAACTCGAGGGCCTGATCAGCCACCACTATCCGCTGCGGGCGCTGGATCGTGCTTTCGACGACATGTTGCAGGGGCGCAGCACCAAGGGCGTGTTGCATATCGCATGAATGACGAAACCTTCCGCACCGTGGAGTGTTCCGATCCCGCCATCACGGCGGACGGGCTGGACTTCGTCACCGTCAAGAGCCATGCCTTGCGTCGCCGCGCCGACATCACCGTGTTCGTGCCTGCGGCTGCGCGCGGCACGGTGGATCTGCCGATCGTGATGTTGCTGCACGGCGTGTACGGTTCACATTGGGCATGGGCCTTGAAGGGCGGTGCCCACCTCACCGCCGCGCGATTGATCGATGCGGGTGCGTTGCCGCCGGTGGCACTGCTGATGCCGTCCGACGGCTTGTGGGGCGATGGTTCGGGCTACGTGGCGCATGCCGGCACCGATGCCGAACGCTGGATCATCGACGAAGTGCCGGCGCTGGCACGCGCAGTCATCAATGAGTGCACCGGGCGCTCGCCCGTGCTGGTGGCGGGTCTGAGCATGGGCGGTTTCGGCGCATTGCGTCTGGCCGGCAAATACCCGCGCCGCCTGCTGGCGGCCGCGTCATTGTCGGCGGTCACGGCAGCGCCGCAGTTCGATGCCATCATCGAAGAAGATCGTGCCGGCTGGAGTGATGTGCCCGTTGATCGCAGCGTGCTCGACGCACTCACCGCCGGCGCCGATGTCCTGCCGCCGCTGCGCATCGATTGCGGCCTCGACGATCCGTATCTGGAAAGCAACCGCGCCTTGCACCGGCAACTGCGCCACGCCGGCATCGCGCATCAATATGTCGAACAGCCGGGCGGACACGACTGGCCCTACTGGTCGGCCACGCTGGAGCAGACGCTGCGCTTCTTCGGCCGGATACTGCACGCGACGGAGGACGACGCATGAAACCCCGCTTTGCGCTTGCCTGGCTCGCCGCCGGCCTGTTTGTCGTCATCACCGCGTTGCCGGTGCATGCCGCCACGCCGGCATCCGGCGATCTGGACCAACAGGTTTTCTACCAGATCTTCTTCCGCAGTTTCCGCGATTCCAACGGCGACCACATCGGCGATCTCGAGGGACTGACATCCGAACTCGATTACATCAAGCAGTTGGGCGCGACTACCATCCAGCTCACACCGTTGCAGCCCTCGCCGTACTACCACAACTATTTCGCCACCGCGTTCAAGGCCATCGATCCCGCCTATGGCACGATAGACGAGTACTTCGCCTTCATCCGTGCGGCGCATGCGAAGGGCCTCAAGGTCTACCTCGACCAGGAGTTCCAGTATGTCGCCGAGGGCCACCCGTGGTGGAGCACGTCGACGTGCAAGCCGCATGCGAAATATGCGGATTATCTGCTGTGGAAGGATGCCGACCACTGCGTGGCCGAGCCGTTCCTGGACCGTGCCAAGTGGGCGGGTTACGACGGCCGCAAGGTCGGTATCGCGATGGTCAACCTGGGGCATCCGGCGGTGCGGCGCTACTTCCGTGACCTGCTGCTGTTCTGGGCCGACCCGCACGGTGACGGCAGCGGCCGTGACGGCGTGGACGGTTTCCGTATCGACCACATGATGGACGACCTGGACCACAAGGGCCTGGACACGCACCTGTTCAAGGATTTCTGGGCGCCGATCTTTCATGCGCTGCGGCAACGCCGGCCCGGCATCGGCATTGTCGCCGAACAGGCGGACTGGGGCTACGGCACCAAATGGCTGACACGGGGCGACGTGGACATGGTGTTCGCCTTTCCGTTGCGCGGCGCGCTGGTGTCGCTCGACAAGCGGCAGATCGTCAAGACCCTGCGTGCCACCAGGGCTGCGACACCGAAGGGCAAGACCCAGGTGGTCTTTCTGGAAAACCACGACATCGACCGCTACATGTCGCAGGTCCACGACGATCCGGCCAGGGCCCGCGCCGGCGCGGCCATCGCGCTGATGCTCAAGGGTGCTCCGCTGATCTACTACGGCCAGGAACTGGGCATGCGTGGCGTGCAGCCAAAGAACGTGGGCAAGTCCGGCGGCATTCCCTTGACCGACGCCGTCGGCATTCCGGTGCGCGAGGCGTTCCGCTGGAAGGCCGACTCGAAGGCGCCCGGTTCGGCAATCTGGTATCTCGGCAAGGACGACCGATGGGCCGGCAAGTGGTGGTGGAAGAATCGCTACAACCGTTCCGATGACGGCGTGTCGCTGGAAGAAGAAAAGGCCCGACCGGATTCGCTCTACCACTGGTACCGCAAACTGCTGGCATTGCGCCACGCGCGTGCGGAAATCAGCGGCGGCAGCCAGCGCATCCTCTGCGACGACGATTCGGCGGTGCTGTGCATCCTGCGGCAGAAGGACGGGCGGCGCACGTTGCTCATGGTCAATCTCGGCAAGACCGACGCCAGGCCGCAATTTGGTGCCGACCTGCCGGATGGCGTGACATGGACCCGTCTGCTGGACAGCGGCAAGCCCGGCGCCGTCGACGCCGTATTGCACCCCATGCAGGTACGCATCATGGGCAGTTCGCATCGGTAACGGCTTCGGATCGCGAGAGTCTGCGAACAGAGAAAGGTCATCGCCCGCCTCGAGCCGGATACAATCGATGCGTCGCCGCAACGCGGGCAGCCGTCATGAAGCTACCCCATCTCGATCGCCCCATCTGCGAGCCGGTGGAACTGCCGCCGGAAGCGCCGTTGCATGTCGAGCATATATCGCAGGGTGCCGGGGCCGCGCGTACCGAACCCTTCGTGCATTTCCACGATGCCATCGAGCTGGTGCTGTTCGGACAGGTGACAGGGCATTTTGACGTCGATGGTCGCCGCTACACGCTGACGCCCGGCAGCATCGCTTTCATTCCCTCGATGCGCCAGCACGATTTCATGCTCGAGGCCGGTCCGCGCGACTGGGTGCTGGTGCAGATCGATGGCGCCGCTGGCGAGACGTTGATGCGTGAAGCGGAATTGGAACGTCTGCGCGAACCCTTTTGCGCCAGCCCCAATCCCCGCCTGCATCAGCGGTTGCAGTTGCTTGTCGATTGGCTGCTCGAGCTTGATGCCGGTGATCCGCTGGCCTTGCCCATGGCCGGCCTGTTGCTGCGCGCCGTCGTCACGGCACCGGCGGTCGAAGGCGCGCGACTGGCCACCGATGAGCATGGCCTGCAGCGCCTGCGTCCCGCCATAGACCGCCTGCGCCGGCAGCCGGCACGGGCGCCCGGTCTGGAGCAGGCCGCGGCACTCTGCGCCTTGTCACCGGCGTATTTCAGCCGCCGCTTCAAGCAGCAGGTCGCGAAGGCGATGAACTGGTCGCCGGACAATGCCGTTCCGGAGGCCTTCACCTCGGCCGCGTCGTTGCCCGGGTACCATTTCAACGCCTCGGCCGCATACTTGCCGAAGCGCTGTTCCATGACGGCACGGTAATTGGCCGGGGTGGGCGGCTGGTGTTGCTCGAACAGGACGGCGTAGCTGCCTTCCTGCGAGTTCGACCCCACCAGCAGGGGAACGTGTGCTTGCGCACCGGCCTGGTAGATGGCTTGAGGTGAACGTGGCAGGAAATAACCGTCGATGTCGGGCTTGAACCCGGCCAGGCTGTCGTCGGCGCTGGCGTCGAGCAGGGTCCTGGCAGGCATGGCGCGCAACTGCGCCAGCGAATCCGCACCGGCGTGCTTTTCGAAAGCCCGACCCTGTGTTTCGGCCAGGGCCAGCGGTTGCGGGGCGAGATTGGCGAGCACCGCGCCGCTTTCGCCGATCGCGTGTTGCATCAGACCCTTTGACAACGGTGAGGCCATCAGGGCCGACACCGACATCGAGCCGGCTGACTCGCCGCCGATGGTGACCCGTTCGGGATCGCCACCGAACGCGGCGATATTGCGCCTGACCCAGCGCAGCGCGGCGACCTGGTCGAGCAGCCCGTAGTTGCCGCTGGCATGGTGCGGCGACTCTTTCGTCAGCGCCGGCAGCGCCAGGAAGCCGAACACGCCCAGGCGATAATTCACGGTGACCGTGATGATGCCTTTCCGCGCCAGGCTGGCACCGTCGTAACGTGGTTCCGAACTGTCGCCGGCAAGAAATCCGCCGCCGTAGAAATACACCAGTACCGGCAACTTCCGTTGGCCTTTGCCGCCGGCGGGCATCCAGACGTTGAGGCGGAGGCAGTCTTCGCTCATGCCGTCGGAACGGAACACCATGTCACCGAACACCGGCCGTTGCATGCAACGTGGCCCGAAATGGTCCGCCTTGCGCGTGCCCTTCCATGTCGCGACCGGTTGCGGCGGTTTCCAGCGCAGCGGCCCGACGGGTGGCGCGGCATACGGAATGCCCTTGAATGCATCCACGCCCGTCGCGGTGTCATGGATCCCCGTCAGCTGGCCGCTGTCGATGCGCAGCGTCGGTGGCGTGGCCGCACGCGCGGCAGCCATGCTCGTTGCTGCCAGTGATACCAGCAGCCAGCCGGCAAGCATGCGGCATGAACGGGGAGGGGCGGGGTTCATGAAGTGGCGCCTGACGATGGTTGCCTGCGCAGACTGGAGGCACGGGTGATCAGTTTGACCGGCATGACGTCGCTCGCCATGGCCCGGCCCCGGATCAGTCCGAGCAGGGTGTCAACGAGGCTGTCGCCGGCACGCAGGGTGTCCTGCTGCACCGTGGTCAACGGCGGGTTGACGAACCCGGCCATGGGGATATCGTCGAATCCGGCCACTGCCACGTCCTCGGGTATGCGCAGGCCGTGGCCGGCCAGGGCATGCATGGCGCCCACCGCAATCAGGTCGCTGGCGGCAAACACGCCATCCGGCACCGTGCCGGCGTTCAGCAGGGTTTGCATGGCATCGTGGCCGGATTGCTGGGTGCTCTCGGCATCGGCCTGCAACGCCTTGTCCGGTTTCAGGCCGGCCCGGCGCAGCGCCTTGACGTAACCACGGTAGCGCCCGTGGAATTCCGGATAGTGCCTGCTGGCTTCACCCAGGAAGGCGATGCGCCGGCAGCCTTGTCCGAGCAGGTGGTCGGTCAGGTCATGCCCACCCTGGACGTTGTCGCAACCCAGTGACGTGCCGGGCTGGTCGTCGGCGACCGCGCCCCAGCGCACGAAGTGCGTGCCTTGTTCGACCAGTTTGGCGAGCTTGTCGCGGTAGGTCAGGTAATCACCGTAGCCGAGCAGGATGATGCCGTCGGCCTTGCGCGTGTCGGCGTAGTCGGCATGCCAGTCGTCGGACAGCTGCTGGAAGGACACCAGCAGATCGTAGCCCTGGCGCGCGCAGGCACGGGTGATCGAGCCCAGTATCGAGAGGAAGAACGGATTGATGTGCGATGCGTCCGAGGTGGGGTCTTCGAACAGAAGCAGGGCCAGCGTGCCCGAGTGCTGGGTGCGCAGGTTGGAAGCATTCTTGTCGACCTTGTAATTGAGCGTCGCGGCGGCTTCGTGGACACGCCGCCGGGTTTTTTCGTTGACCAGTGTGCTGCCACGCAGCGCCCGTGACACGGTGGACTGTGATACCCCGGCCAGCTCGGCAATATCCAGTGAGGTGACTTTTCCTTTGGGCGACATGGTGGTGAAGACCCGGTAATGGTTGCCGCACGCGTCGGCTATCCGCATCCTAGCCTGTTTTCCCGTGTGCATACGATGCATTTGTCCGCTGCCGGGCCGGTTCGGTGTCCGAGCGCGGGTCCGCTTCGGGCGGAAGGCCGCGGGCGGGACGGGCCTGCAGGAAGGTTTTGCGGGTTGCGGCGTCTCCGTTTCCGATGGCGCGGGCGCGCCGGTAGAAGCAACGCCAGTGGTTTCCGCAACGCTTGAACAGACGTGCGAAGGCGTCCACGTACTGGTCGTACAGCCCGAACGGCAGCAACTTGGCGTTGTTCAGCGGCGCGTCGATCCATGCGTCGTAATCGCCGTGACCGTGCCATTGTGTATCGCGAAGGTGGCGGTATTGCGCGCGCAACCGGGTGAAGGTGGCCTGTTTTTGCCGGAACTTTTCGGTATCGGTGCGGTGGCTGGCGTAGATGCGGGCCAGGTGTCGTCGGGTATCCAGCACCAGCTGCGTGAATGCCTCGCGGCGATGTGCCTGGCCGTTGTCCGGTGGCGGCAGGTGGTTCGTGACATGCCATTGGCGCAGTCCCTCGCGCTGCACGAAGGTGGCGAAGGACTCGTTGAAGGCGGTATCGCCCTTCACGTACAACTGCTGATGCGCCAGTTCATGGAAAATGGTGCCGACCAGCTCGTCGTCGCTCCAGCGGTTCATGGTGCTCAGGATGGGGTCGGCGAAGTGGCCAAGCGTGGAGTAGGCCGGGACGCCGCCGATGTACACGTCGTCACCTTCGGCGCGCAGCTTGTCGGCCGCCGCGCGGGCGCGTGCCGCCTTGTAGAAACCCTGGTACGCCACGCAGCCGGCAAACGGAAAGCAGTGTTCGACCGGGTCCAGCGACAACGCCGGTGTGGCAAACACGTTGTACATCACGAACGGGCGGCCGATGTCGGCGTAGGTGGTGTAGCTGCGGTTGTCGGGCAGGTCCAGCCGGGCCGAGGCAAAGCGGCGCGCGCGTTGCGCCAGGCGCAGGCGGCGGCGCAGCGCCGGATCGGTGTCCGGCGCGGCGATCACCTTGTCGATGGGGCGGCGCTTGAGCAGGACTCCGGCTTCGCCGACGGCCAGGTGCGAGTAGTATCCGAGTGTCGAGCAGCCGCTGCCCAGCGCGAGTATCGCGGCCAGGGCGAGGCCGGCCGCGGTGGCGCGGTGCGATGGCCGGCGGGTGGAAAGGTGGAAAGAGGGCATGCCGGAATCGGTCAGGGGGTGGCCTTATGCGTTCTGGTTGGCTTGAGCATGCGTCGCCGGCTCGTCACAATCACGCTTTCCCATGAGGCCGCCCCGGAACACCGCATGCTGCTGATGATCGACAACTATGACAGCTTCACGTTCAACCTGGTGCAATACCTGGGCGAACTGGGGCAGGAAGTGCGGGTGGTGCGCAATGACGCGGTGGACGTGGCCGGCATCCGCGCGCTGGCGCCGGCCGGCATCGTCATCTCGCCCGGGCCGGGCACGCCGGACGACGCCGGCGTGTCGCTGCAGGCGTTGCGCGAGCTGGGCGGCAGCGTGCCGATACTGGGGGTGTGCCTGGGGCATCAGGCCATCGGCCAGGTGTTCGGCGGGCGCGTGGTCCGGGCCGGCAGCATCATGCACGGCAAGACCTCGCCGGTGCGCCACCGCGGACAGGGCGTGTTCAAGGGTCTGCCCGATCCGCTGCAGGCCACCCGCTACCATTCGCTGGTGGTGGACAAGGCGCATGTGCCCGATTGCCTGGAGGTGACAGCCTGGACGGAGAATCCGGACGGTTCGATCGACGAGATCATGGGCTTGCGCCACCGCACGCTGCCTATCGAAGGCGTGCAGTTTCATCCGGAGTCCATCCTTACCCGCCAGGGCCACGAGCTGCTCGGCAATTTCCTGGCCGACGCGTTGCCGCGCGCGGCCTGATTCGTTTTCGTTCACCGGTAAACATCATGCCCATTACTGCCCAGGAAGCGCTGCAACGCACCATCGAGCATCGCGAGATTTTTCATGACGAAATGGTCGAGTTGATGCAGCAGATCATGCGCGGGGAGGTCAGCCCGTTGATGACGGCGGCCATCATTACCGGCTTGCGGGTCAAGAAGGAAACCGTCGGCGAGATTACTGGTGCCGCGCGCGTGATGCGCGAGCTGGCCAACCGGGTCGAGGTGCCGGATATCGCGAACTTCGTCGACATCGTGGGTACCGGCGGCGACGGGGCCTGCAGTTTCAACATCTCCACCACCGCCATGTTCGTGGCCGCCGCCGCTGGCGCGCGCGTGGCCAAGCATGGCGGGCGCAGCGTGTCCTCCAAATCCGGCAGTGCCGATCTGCTGGAAGCGCTGGG
>CAZMKO010000027.1:0-25050 GCA_964566965.1 uncultured Rhodanobacteraceae bacterium | reverse complement strand
CTGGAGATGTCGCAAATCATGCGATTCCGGGCTGAGAGAGAGGGCTAATCAGGTCAACAAATGTTTATGCCATCTTTTTTTGTCAATAAATGTCTCTGACCCCTTTTTGGGCGCCGTTGAACGAGCCGGGCTCGGCGACGCTATACGGCGGTGGAGCGGTGGGCTATACGGAATGCTCGACGTTCCATGAACCGGTTCGACAAAGCATCAGAGCATGATTGCCCGCCAAGTCCTGGCGAAGTCGATGAAGGCCCGAAATGGTGCCGTTCACTGTCCTTTCAATATGGAAGCAGGCGGTCTCATGCACGGTGAACGCGGCCGGGCCAAGTTGATGGCCCGGTCGTATCCGCAAGCATCATTGCTCGATGAAACCCAGCAGATCGGCGTTGATCAAGTCGGGATGGGTGGCGAACATGCCGTGCGACAGGCCCTCGTAGGTCTTCAGCGTCCCATTTTTCAGGAGCTTGATCGTCCTGTGCGCCGAATCGTCAATGGGCACCACCTGGTCATCCGTTCCGTGCATCACCAGCACCGGAACGGAGATGGCCTTCAGGTCCTCGGTGAAATCGGTTTCGGAGAAAGCGGCGATGCAGTCGTATTGCGCCTTGGCGACGCGTCCGCTTCCGGCATGCGCGACATAGCGCGCCACTTCACCGCCGCCCGTTGAAAGACCGATGTGCACGACGTCGTGCAGATCCAGGGCACGAACCAGTTCGGTCACGTCGGCGGCATAAGTGTCCATGTCGTTGCCCGTGTCGGTTTGATCCTATCGACCGTGACCGCGGCGGCCATGGGCTATCACGCGATAGCCACGGGACAGGAAAAACAGCATCTGGTTGTTCCAGTCGTCGGCGCTGAGCGGCCAGCCATGGTGAAAGACGATCGGTTGGGCGTCCTTCGGGCCCTAGTCTTTGTAGAAGATGCGTGTGCCGTCGGAGGTGGTGATGGTGGACATGATCGTTGCTCCCGTGGGTGTGGAATTCATGCTGGATGCACGGCATCGGCCAGCGGTGTGCCGCCGTCGTAAAAATTGACGGTTTGACGTATGGCTGCGTGGGCCTGGATGACGTGCGCGATCATCGCCGCCACATTGGCACGCGAGGTCTTGCGCTTGTCCTGCGGCCAGTCATCACCAACGTCACCGGCCAGCTGGATTGTGCCCGTTGCGGGTTCGGTGGTGAGCCGCGCCGGACCGAGGATCGTGTAGTCGAGTCCGGTTTGGCGCAGGTGCGCATCCGCGTCGTGCTTGGCTTTGGCGTACGGATAAAAGGAGTCGCCCGGAGCCAGCCGGTGCAGGTCTGTCGCGGCGTCGGCATAGGAGACCATGATGAAGCGCTGCACCCCGGCTTGTTCGGCCGCAGCCATGGAGCGTGTCGCGGCGGCGTAATCCACGGCGCGGGTACGCTCGGGATTACTGCCGCCACCCGCGCCCGCCGAGAACACTACGGCCGTGGCATCGGCAAACAGCTCCGCCATGTCTTGCACGCTGGCAGATTCGATGTCGAGCACGATCGGGTTGCCGCCAGCGGCGCGGATGTCGTCACCCTGGTCCGGGTCGCGGATCAGTGAGTCGACGGCAAAGCCCGCGTCGTGAAGCTTCTGGGTGGCGAGCAAGGCCACTTTGCCGTGCCCGCCCAGGATGATGATGCGATGCATGTCGGACATGATGCTTTCCTTTTTCGACAACAAGTGGTGCCGGTCAGACGGTTACGGTTTTTCCCGGTTCAGGGTGGTCAGGAGGATCTTGGCCGCGGCGCTTGATGAGCCCGGGTTTTGACCGGTGATGAGTCGGCCGTCGGTCACCGTGTGCACGCCCCAATCCTCGACCCGGGAAAAGACCGCGCCAAGCTGGATCAGCTCGTCCTCGACCAGGAACGGCACGATGTCCGTGAGCCCCACAGCCGCTTCCTCGGCGTTGGTGAAGCCGGTGACATGGCGCCCTTTGACTAGCAGGGTGCCGTCCGGTTGGGTCACGTGGCGCAAGACGCCCGGGGCATGGCAAACAAGGGCGACCGGCTTGTTCGCCGCGACGAACGATTCGATCAGCTTGATCGAGTCCGGATCTTCGGCCAGATCCCACAACGGGCCGTGGCCGCCCGGATAGAAAACCGCATCGAAGTCATTCGGGTCGATGCTGCCCAGCTGCACCGTTTCCGCAAGCTGTGTCTTGGCGGTTTCATCCGCGTTGAAGCGCCGCGTGAGGTCGGTCTGGAATGCCGGCTCTTCGCTTTTCGGATCAAGGGGCGGCTGGCCGCCGTGTGGTGACGCAAGGGTGACCTGTACGCCGGCATCCTTGAAGATGTAATACGGCGCGGCCAGCTCTTCGAGCCAGAATCCGGTCTTTCGGTCGGTGTCGCCGAGCGTGTCGTGCGAGGTGAGTACCGTGAGGATTTTCATGGTTGGATCCTTTCATCAGGGTGATGTCGGCTTTGGATGGCGGGTATCCGGTACGGCTTGCCGTAGTGGGACGACGAATTGATGGTGGCACTCGAACATATATTTCAGAAGTTTATTTCTTGAATTTTGGATATTCATGTAAATTATTAAGCCATGCACTACGACCTGAACCTGCTCCCGGTGTTCCTGGCCCTGATGGAGGAGCGCAGCGTGACGCGGGCGGCGGCACGGCTGGGCATCACCCAGCCGGCGTTGTCCAATGCGTTGAACCGTCTGCGCGACACGCTGCGCGATCCGTTGTTCATTCGGGAACGGTACGGTATGAAGCCGACCCCGCTGGCCGAACAAATCGCCCCGGTCATTGAGGCGACGCTGGCTCGATTGGACGATCTCATCCTGGATCAGCAGGAGTTCCAGCCCGCGAATGCCGAGCGGTGTTTCACTCTTGCTCCCAATAGTTACGTGGAGCTGGTGCTGATGCCGGCGCTTATCGCTCGCGCGCGCGAGTTGGCGCCGGGGATCACCTTCCGCATGACGGCATTCGGCAACGATCTGGCCGAAACCGGCGTGGTTTCCGGCACCACGGCCATGGTGCTGGGTCGCATCGTCGACCCGCCGGACAACCTCGTCGTCCAGCACCTCATGGACGAAAGTCTTGCCTGCGTGGTGCGCAAGGATCACCCGGATGTACGCGAACGGATATCACGGAAGCAGTACGAGCGGCTCAAACATGTGAACGTGCTTCCGCCCGGGAAGATGCGGGCGGGCCTGTTCCAGGCATTGGGAAAGCAGCACCTCAAACGAGAGGTCGCCGTATCTGTCACGCATTTTCTTGCCGTGCCCGAAATGCTTGCCGTCACGGACTATTGCTCGATTCTGCCGAGGCTCATTTGCCGGGGCCTCGAACGCCGCGACCCGCGCCTGAAAGTCGTTCCGACGCCGGTCGATCTGGGGACCTTTCCCGTGCAGATGGCTTGGCATGTTCGTTATCGTCACGACCCGGCCCACCGGTGGCTGCGTTCGACGATCGCCGGGCTGGCAGAAGAAGTGGCAACGGATAGCGCGGTTGATACGGTATTCGACGGAGCAACCCGCCGAAGTACCTGAATCGCGGAGCAGGTTATTCTCCAGAGGCCTTGACGAAGTCGATGAACGCCCGCAGTGGCGCTGGAACCAGGCGTCGCCCGTGGTAATAGAGCAACGGTCCGGAAAAGCGCTGCCACCACGGTTCCAGCACGGGTTCCAGGGCACCGCTGTCGAGGTGCGGCCGCAGCCAATCCTCGAACAGGAAGATGATGCCGGTACCGGCAACGGCGGCGTCCACGGCCAGATCGATGGCGCCGCCGGCGCGCACGATCAGCGGGCCGGTGGGGTCGATACGAATGGTCTCGCCATCGCGTTCGAATTCCCATGGCGGCATGGCGCCGCTGGGGAAGCGCCCGCGCAGGCAGGCGTGGTCGAGCAGTTCGCGGGGATGTTGCGGGCGGCCATGGCGGTCCAGATAGGCCGGTGCGGCGGCGGTGGCAAAACGCTGCGTGCGCGGTCCGATCGGCACCGCGATCATGTCTTGTTCCAGCTTTTCCTCGTAGCGGATGCCGGCGTCGCAACCGGCAGCGATGGTGTCGACGAAGCTTTCCTCGGTGATCACTTCCAGGTGGATGTCGGGGTAGGCGGCGAGGAACTTCGGCACGATGGCCGGCAGGGCCAGCCGCGCCGCGCTGACCGGGACGTTGAGCCGCAGTGTGCCGCTCGGCTTGTCACGAAAGCCGTTGACCACGTCCAGCGTCGATGCCACTTCGGCCAGTGCGGGAGCCAACCGTTCGAGCAGGCGCTTGCCGGCCTCGGTCGGGACGACACTGCGTGTCGTTCTGTGCAAAAGCCGGACACCGAGCCGGGTTTCCAGGCGGCGCATGGTTTCGCTGAGCCTGGAGGCACTGCTTCCGCTCAAGCGTGCGGCTTCGCGGAAACCCTTGGCGTGTGCGACGGCCACGAAGGTGTTGAGATCGTCCAGGCTGGCTTTCATTGTTCGAAATTCCGCACGACTTGTGCCGATTGTGCCGGATTATCAAAGTGGTGACGAGCGCCTATCGTGCAGGTGTCATCACCGACGACTCATTCGAGGAGACCCCCATGTCCCATGCAACCCAGGCTTTCACCCTCGGCGACCGCAACGTGAAGCGCCTCGGCTACGGCGCCATGCAGCTTGCCGGCCCTGGTGTATTTGGCCCCCCGAAAGACCGCGATGCAGCAGTCGCCGTGTTGCGCGAAGCCGTGGCGTCCGGCGTCAACCACATCGACACCAGCGATTTCTACGGCCCGCACGTCACCAACCAGTTGATTCGCGAAGCGCTGGCGCCGTATCCGGACGATCTGGTGATCGTCACAAAGATCGGCGCGCGGCGCGACGACAAGGGCGCCTGGCTGCCGGCCTTTTCGGCCGATGAGCTGACCCGTGCCGTGCACGACAACCTGCGCAACCTCGGGTTGGACGTGCTCGATGTGGTCAACTTTCGCGCCATGCTCGATCCCGAAAATCACGGGCCGGCGGAAGGCTCGATCGAAGAACCGTTGACGGCGCTGGCCGAACTGCAACAGCAGGGCCTGGTGCGCCAGATCGGCCTGAGCAATGTCACGCCGGCCCAGGTAGCCGAAGGGCGAAAGATCGCGAAGATCGCCTGCGTGCAGAACCACTACAACCTGGCGCACCGCGACGACGATGCGCTGATTGACGAACTGGCCCGCGACGGCATCGCCTACGTGCCGTTCTTTCCACTGGGTGGCTTCAATCCGTTGCAATCGTCCACGTTGGACGAGGTGGCCACGCGTCTCGACGCCACGCCGATGCAGGTCGCGCTGGCCTGGCTGCTGCAGCGCTCGCCGAACATCCTGCTGATTCCCGGTACTTCGTCGGTGGCGCACCTGCGGGAGAACCTCGCCGCCGGCGACCTGGACTTGCCGGATGCCATGGTGAAGAGCCTCGGCGCCGTGGCGAGCATCAGCTGATCGTCCAGAAAAAGGGGTCAGAGACATTTATTCCTAAAAGAATTTACTCTGACCCCTTTTCTTGAGGCCGCCGTTGGATCACCTGGCCGCCGTCATCTTGGTCGGGTGATGGCGAGTGGCGGCGGCTGCAATGGTATCGCCGTAGTTTTCGAGTGCTGTTTCGCCATTGTCGCCGGCACGCGCGCCGGTGGCGGGGATGATGTTTACATCGGTGATTCCGATAAACGTGAGGATCTGTTGGAGATAACCGCTTGCCTGGTCGTATTTCTCGACTGGCGAGCCCGGTGAAAAGTCGCCGGCACTCGCGAGGATGACATCGGCGGATTTACCGGTCAGCATCCCCCGGTAGTCGTCCGACACCGTCACCCCCATGCGCACGACGTGGTCGATCCAGGCTTTGAGCCGGGCCGGAATGGAAAAGTTGTACATCGGCGTGCCGACGACGATGTGATTGGCCGACTTGAGCTCGGTTACAAGGTCGTTCGATACCCGGATGGCTGCCGCGGCCTCGTGTGAGTGGGTGGCGGGCGGAGTGAAAGCGCCCTGGATCCAGGGCTGGTCGACGAAAGGCAGGCGAGTTTCAACCAGGTCTCTGGAGATGACTGATCCGTCCGGGTGAGCGGCTTTCCATTGCCGGACGAATTCAGCGGTCAGTTTGCGGGATACGGAAGAGCCGGAGCGGGGGCTTGCATCAATGGCAAGCAATGTGGGTTTGTGGGGGCTCATGGCAGGGTCTCTCCTACAGTTATGATTTGTATTCAAGTTACTATTTGAGTGCAAGTTACAAATAAGAACTGACAACAGGAGCGTAATCTATGGCCACCGGTACCCGTTCCACAAGACAGCACATGAATGTCACCAAGGCACATGCAGATGACCACGGAGATTGCGTCGCCGCACGCGAGGTCCTGAA
Source organism: uncultured Rhodanobacteraceae bacterium (assembly GCA_964566965.1). GTDB lineage: Bacteria > Pseudomonadota > Gammaproteobacteria > Xanthomonadales > Rhodanobacteraceae > Oleiagrimonas. The sequence goes on along the minus strand of CAZMKO010000027.1, from coordinate 18,737 downwards.
TCTTGTCGGCGACAAATGGAGCGTGCTTGTCGTGAGACTGCTGGGCGAGGGTTCGATGCGGTTCTCCGAGCTTCGAAGGAGCATCGATGGAATTTCCCAGCGCATGCTCACTCTCACGCTGCGTGGGCTCGAACGCGACGGCCTGCTGACGCGCACGGTGACTCCCACGACGCCACCACGCGTGGACTACGCGCTCACCAGGCTGGGCGAGACATTGCTCGAACCGGTGCAGGCACTGGCCCAGTGGGCGGAGCGGAATCGCACAACGATCCAGGCGGCACGCGATCAATTCGACCGGGAAGCGCCGAGTCGATCGAGTGGCCGGGGGTAACTTCGTGGGGAATGGCGAATAGAAAAGGGGTCAGAGTAGAAAAGGGGTCAGAGTAAATTCTTTAATAGAAAAAGTAGAAAAGGGGTCAGAGTAAATTCTTTCAGGAATAAATGTCTCTGACCCCTTTTCTTGGAAGAGGGGCAACGTCCATGGGTTTCGTCGTCGTTTTTTCATGGGCGCGACGATGACGGCTGTCACGGCTCGTCGTGTGCGTTTGGCGGCGGGAAGGACGGCGGTGCGTCGGCGGGGTCCGTTCCCCAGCGGGTGTCGGGGTGGGCCGACAGCGTGAAGTGGAGTTTGCCGCCGTGTTTGGTGAACGCGGCGGGGAGCCAGGGTTTGCTTCGGGCCTTGCCGTCCACGGTCAGCGACTGCACGTAGGGGGCGTTCGACGCGGCGGCGGGGGCGTCGATGATGATGTTGCCGCCGGGACGGTGGATCACGGCGTGCGGGAACAGGGGGCTCCCCAGGACCAGTTCCGGACGACCGGGGATGGCGGGGTACATGCCGAGGGCGGCCCACACGTACCAGGAGGACATGGCGCCAAGGTCGTCGTTGCCGGGGATGCCGTCGGGAGCGTTCTTCCACAGTGTGTCGACGACGATGCGTACGGCTTTCTGGGTTTTCCATGGTTGTCCGGCCCAGTCGTACAGCCAGGGCGTGCCCACGGACGGTTCGTTGTCGAGTTCGGCGTGCAGGGGGCCGGCCTTGGTCAGTGCCCAGCGGCCGTCGGTATGGTGGAAAAGGGCGTCCAGGCGCCGGGTGGCGGCGTCGCGGCCTCCCAGCGTGGCGAACAGGCCGTGCACGTCGAAAGGTACCATCCACAGGTATTGCGCGGCACTGCCTTCGACGAAGCCGTCGTCGGTGTCGGGGCTGAAGGCCGGCCAGCTGCCGTCGGCATGGCGGTTCTGGATATAGCCGCCGTGCGCCGTCGCGTTCGGGTTGTACAGGTTGCGCCAGTAACCGGCGCGGGTCAGGAACAGGCGATGTCCGGCTTCGTCGCCGCGACGTCGGGCCAGTTCGGCGAGCGCGAAATCGGTGCTGGCGTCTTCCAGTGTTTCCCCGGCGCCGCCCCAGGCGTGCGACTTGGCGGCGATGTAGTGCAGCTTCATCCACTGGTCCAGTGACGGCCGCTGACCGATGCATTCGACATTGCAGCCGGCGTTGCTGAGGTCATGGGCGGTGACGTGGGTGGCGGCGTGCTTCAACGACGCGTAGGCGCCCTCGAGGTCGAAATCGTGGCCGCCGAAGGCGGCGATGGCGGCAAGAGCCGGTGCCGACGGATCGCCCGCCATGACGTGGGTACCGCCGGCGTTGTGCGTCCAGCGGTCCCACTCGCCGTGGTTCTGCCGGGCCTGGTTGTACAGCGATTGCGCGATGTCGCTGCCGACGTCCGGCATCAGCCACGTCACCAGTTGCAGCTGCGAGCGATAGACGTCCCAGCCGGAAAAGTTGGCATACTGGGCGTGCCCGGTTCCCTGCACCCGGTGTGTTTTGCCATCGAAGCCACGGTATTGGCCATTGACGTCACTGTACACGTTGGGGTGCAGCAGGGCGTGGTACAGCGCGGTGTAGAAGGTGGTGCGCTGATCGTCGGTGCCGCCGTCCACGGTGATGTGCCGCAGCGCCCGGTCCCAGGCTTCGCGGGCCTTGGCGCGTACCGCATCCGGCGTGGTGTCGACGGGTATCTCGGCGGCGAGGTTGGCGCGGGCGTTGGCCAGGCTGACGTAGGAGATGCCGACGCGAACGCGCACGTCGCTGCCGGGCGCGAATTCGACCCAGGCGCCGGAGCCCTTGCCGGCCGGCGGCCAGCCTTTTTCGCCGTAGGTGGTGCCGCCGCTGGCATGCGTGCCGCCCCGCTTCACGTCGGCGTCGTGCCAGGTGCCGGTGGCCGTGAAGGGTTGGTCGAAGCGGGCCACGAAGTACAGCGTGTAGTAGCTGCGCCGATCGGCTTCGGAGAGGTAGCCGCAGAAATTGCCGCTGGTCACCGAGCCGCTGACCGTGCGCGTGGTACGGTCGACGTCGACGCGCGCATCGCTGCTGCCGACTTCGGAGTCGGAGGCGCGTATCAGCACGGCGGCGGGCTTGTCGGCGGGGAACCGGAAGCCGGCGATGCCGCTGTGCATGGCCGCCGCGAGCCGGGTTTCCACGCCGTTGGCCAGCCGCACCCGGTAGTCGCCGGCTCCGGCGTGCTCGTCGGCGTGACGGAAATCGCTGGCGTAGCGGGTGTCGTGCGGGTCGGCCGATGGCGAGGTGGTGACCGGCGTGGTCACCGGCATGAACGGCACGTCGCCGCTGGCGCCGGCGCATCCGGTGCCGGAGACGTGGGTCAGGCTGAAGCCGCGGATGCGCGTGGCGTCGTACTGGTAGCCACCCGGTGCGGCGGTCTTGCCGTGATTGCCGCGGGTGTTTTCCGGGCTCCATTGCAGCATGCCGAAGGGCAGCGTGGCGCCGGGGATGGTGTTGCCGCCGTTGCGGCTGCCGATCAGTGGGTTGACGTGGTCCACGGGTGTGGCGGCGACCGCCAGGGAACCGGCGGCCAGCAGCAGGCCGGCGACGGTGGCACGCAGGAGGACATGGCAGGCGGGTCGGTTCATGGCGGTGTCGGCAGGCAAGGGGGAATCGGGGTTCGGGCCACGACGGGGTATCCATTTGCGCGGCCCGGTGGAGCGCCGGGTATCGCGCCGGTTTCCGCGCGAATCACGTGCCCGATGGGGCGGGACGGACGGCCGGAAACGGCCTGTTGAATCCATGCAGGCGTGGGAGTAACGTTAGCACTGTTGGATCGATACAAAAACGGGATCGTGACCGTTTTCGGCATGCTTCCGGGTTCTTGACGATGCAGCGGCCGCAAGTCCATCAGGGGGACGACGGCGAGGGTTCGTGGTGGGGTTCCGGTGGTTGCGAGACACACTTGGAGGGAGTGCGTTGTTGGAGCAGTGGACAAATGGCAGCGGCCGCATCCGGCGTGGCAAAGGTGCAAGCCTGCGCGCGATGCGGGCATGGCGCTGGTCCGGGTTCACGGTGATGGCGGCATTTCCTTTCGGTGCTTCCGTGGCGGGGCGGTGCATGGACAGACACCCGCAATAAGGCTGCGCACGCGTCGCGGCCTTTTTCATGCGTGAAATTTAGATCGTTATAAATCCGAGTGGACGGGGGAACTCATTTCTTATCCGGAGGGCGGAAATGGAACGGTTGCAGCATGCATTTGTACACAAACCCCTGTGCGCCGCGTTGGCGATCGGGATCCTGTCCATGGGCGGCGGTGTGGCATGGGCGGCACCGGCCGACGTGCCGGCCGGTGCCGCGACCACGGCGCCGCCACCGGCACCGGTGACGGCCGGCAAGCAGAACGTCGACGCGTCGGCGCCGCAGGACGCCGCATCCAGGGACGACAAGTCGACGCAGCTCGAGGGGGTCGTGGTCACGGGTTATCGCGAGTCGATCAACAACGCGCTGTCGGAAAAACGCAACGCCAACGCGGTGGTGGAGGTCATCAACGCGCAGAACATCAGCCAGTTTCCGGCCAAGGACATCGCCGACGCGCTGGTGCATGTGCCGGGCGTGATCATCGGCCGCAGCGGCGGTGAGGGCAAGAACGTCAGCGTCCGGGGCCTGGATCCCAGTCTCACGCTGACCGAATTGAACGGCAATTTCATCGCCACGGCGGACACCGAAAGTGGCCTTACCCGTTCGTTCAACTACCTGCTGATGCCGGCCCGGATGATCGGCAGCGTCAAGCTCTACAAAAGCCAGGAGGCGCGCTTCGACGAGGGTGGCATTGGCGGCACTGTGATCATGCACACGCGGCGCCCGCTGGAGATGCCGTCCGGCAAGGGCTTCGTCTCCGTGGAGGGCACGCGCGGCGATTCGGACAACACCAGTGCGCCGCAGCTCGGGGCCATGTATTCGTGGCACAGCAAGGACGAGCGTTTCGGCATTTTGGTTGGTGCCTCGTACCAGAAGCGCAAGATTGCCGAGTACAGCGCCAATGCCTCCAGCTGGCACTGGTGGGCCAACGACTACGACGACCAGCCGCCGGTCGGGGTGGGCGGCAACCGTTTCCCCAACGAGGCCAATGTGGACCTGTGGCCCGGCGGCGGCGCGGTCGACCAGACCGGCAATGCGTACTCGGGATACTGGATGCCGCAGCAGTTCAGCATCGGCGAACAACGTTCCACGCGCGTGCGCAAGGGCGGCCAGGTGACACTGCAATTCAAGCCCACCGAGGACTTCGTGCTGACCGGAAACTATTTCCGGTTCGACCTGAAAAACGACTACATCACCAACACGCTGGAAATTCCCGAGTGGGGCCTTCCCACCGGCTCGTATGCCGACGAGCAGGGTCGGCAACTGGCTCCGAACGGCCTGAGCTTCGATCCCAGCAACACCATCGTCACCGGGGCCGACTACCGCATGCCGTCACCGGGTACCGGTTGCGCGGCACTGACCAATCCGGTGACAGGAGAGTCGCGCCAGCCCAGCGACGTGTGCTCGCAGCAGTATCCCTGGCTGACCGGCCGCTACGCCAAGACCAAGGCCACGTCGCAGTCGATCAACATCAAGGGTGAATGGAGCAGTGACGTCATCAGCGGCTCGTTCGACGTCGGCCATACCTGGGCCTATGGTGGCCCGACGATCGATTTTCGCATGTCGGCCAAGCCGCGCCGTTTCGTCAACGGCCAGTGGCAGAACGGCAACCAGGTCGCCGGGTGGGACCTGGCTGGCACGCCGTCCATGAACGTGTCGCCGGATGTACTCGAGAACATGCGTTCGGGTGTCGGCCAGATCGACCTGGGTTCGACCGATTCGGGCTACACCAACACCAAAAGCCAGCAGAACTATTTCCAGGCCGATTTTTCCGCCTACTTCGGCAATGGCTGGCTGAACACGCTGGACTTCGGCGTGAAGTACCGCAACACCCATGCCAGCCAGAGCACCGGGGAGAATCGCTGGTATTGCCCGGGCACCGATGTCCGCTTCCAGGACTGTTCGCCGTCGGCCGGCAACATGCAGGCCGGGTTCCTGCAGCCGGACTCGATCAAGCGTGACAGCGAGGCCTACCACGCCAACGTCTTTCCGGCGATCAACTTCCCGGCGTATTACCACTACCTCAATGACACGTTCGGCTCGGCACGTCGGGTCAACCAGCCGGAAAACTTCGTCGGTCTCAGCGAGAAGATCTCGGCGGCCTATGTGCAGGCCAACTACGAGGTCGGCCGGGCCCGCGGCAACCTCGGCGTGCGGGTCGTGCGTACCACGCAGGACGTCACCGTCAACAACGAGGTCACCACGCTCAAGCAGGAGTATTACCACGATGCCGACGGCCATCCGCTCAATTGCCCGCCCAACGGCGTCAACGTCAAGGGCTCGCCGTGCAACCCGGGTGATTTCCAGTACCGTCCGCAGAGCGAGTGGGAGGTGAAGAGCTTCGAGCTGGGCCATCGCAGCCGCACCTACACCAACGTGCTGCCCAGCTTCAATTTCGCCTACACGTTGCCGCATGACGTGGTATTGCGTTTCGCTGCTTCCAAGGCCATGGCCCGGCCGAATTACAGCGACATCCTGGTGTTGGGCAACCTGACCCATGTCACGCAGGCGTATTACGACGACCGCAAGCAGTTCGGTGCGCGTCTGCCGGGCTGGTATGGCAGTGGCGGCAACAAGGACCTCAAGGAATTCGAGGCCACCCAGTACGATCTGGGCGCGGCCTGGTATTACCAGGAGGGCTCGGTGCTCGGTATCGGCCTGTTCGACAAGAAGGTGAAGAACTTCGTCGTGCCGGTCACGGTGACCCAGGACGTCGATGTCGGCGGCGAGCAGGTGACGGTGAAGGACTTCAGCACCATCGGCAACGGTCGCAGCGGCACCTCCAAAGGCGTCGAGTTCTACATGCAGCACACGTTTCCCATCGGCTTCGGCGTGATCGCCAACTACACGCTCAACAAGACCAGCACGACCGACGTGTTGGTCAACGGCGAAGTCGTGGGCAAGTCGAACCTGGTCGGCAGTGCCAAGAACGCGGCCAACCTGTCGCTGTTCTACCAGAAGAACGGATTGCTGCTGCGCGCCACTTCGAACTGGACCGGCACCGTGACCGGCGGACTGGCTTCGGGGTTGACCGTGTACGACGAGCCGTATCACCAGATCGACCTCAACGGCAGCTACGACTTCAACAAGCATGTGGCCGTGACCGCCTCGGTACTGAACCTGACCAAGGAGACGCCACGCTCGCACCTCGGCGACGACACGTCGTTGCGGCTCAACTCGCTGTACTACAGCGGTCGGCAGTACTACCTGGGGCTGACCTACAGCTTCGGGCCTTGAACACCCGTCCGGTGCCGCGGCCGCCGGCGGCACGCCGGTGACCGCGGCCATGCAGACCGGACCGCAACCGGAGGACAGGCATCGATGTCTTTTTTTCTGCGTATCACGGCGTCGGCATGGCTGGCGGCCATGTTGTGTGCCATGGCGCCCTCGGCGGCGCGCGGCGCCGGAACCGGCACGCACGGGCTTCGCGTGATGACGTTCAATGTGCGCTATCCGTCGCCGGATGACGGCATCAACGTATGGCCAAAGCGGCGTGATCTCATGGTCGAGGTCATCAAGGCCGAACGGCCGGACATCCTGGGCACCCAGGAATTGTACATGCGCCAGGGCAAGTACCTGGCCGACCATCTGCCGCACTACCGATGGTTCGGCCTGGGCCGCTTCGGCAACAACCGCGACGGACATGAGAACGAGCACATGGGCGTGTTCTACAACACCGAGCGTCTGCGCGTGATCAATTCCGGCAATTTCTGGCTGTCGGACACCCCGGACGTTCCCGGCAGCAACACCTGGGATCAGCCGTTTCCGCGCATGGTCACCTGGGCCGAATTCCAGGACAAGGCCACGAACCGGCGCTTCTACTATTTCAATACCCACCTGCCGTACCGCGAAAAGGACGAGGATCTGCGCGAGCACGGGGCGAAGATCATCCTCAAACGCATCGCCGGAATGACCGGTCCACTGCCGGTGATTCTTTCCGGCGACTTCAACAGCACCCCGGACAAGCCCACCTACGCCATCCTGACCGGCGTGTTGAAGGACGCGCGTGCCACGGCGCCATCGCCACAGGGGCCGGAGGCCACCTATCACGGTTTCACCGGCAAGCCGGCCCAGCACATCGACTGGATCCTGTACCGCGGGCTCGAGGTGAAGCATGTGCGCACCGTGACCACGCATCGCGGCAAGGTGTATCCATCGGACCACTTCCCGGTCGTCGCCGATTTCGGCTGGGCGCCTTCCACGTAGGAAAGGTGGTTGTCATTCGCCGTCGGGCGACCGGCCATGCCGTCCGACGGCCCTGTCACGAGGGAGACCGATGAACATGCCGTGCCGAAACACCGTGCGCACCGTTGCCGCCGTCGCGCTATGGGGCGGAGTGCTCGCGTTTCAGTCGCCGGCCCGGAGTGCGCCATCGAGCGTGGACAAGGCGCCCGTGGATTGGGCCAACGGCCTGGTGGGAACCGCGCCGCTGGATGATCCCGCGCTTATCGGCAACGCGCCACCGCCGGGCGAGAAGCTGTACGCGGGATTCACGTCGCCCGGTGCCGTGTTGCCACATGGCTCTGTCGATGTCGGGCCCATCAACACCAACCGGGCCTTCACTTATCCGGCCGGCGTGGGGACGTCCTACTACTACCCCAATTTGACCATGAAGGGGTTCTCCAGCGGTGGTGCGCACGGGCCGACGGTGATGCCGGTGGTCGGCGACTGGACGGTGCCGCCACAACGCAGCGTCTCGCTGTATGACAAGCACACCGAAACCGCTTTGCCGGGTTACTACGCGGTCGACCTGACCACGTTCGGGACCCGCGCGGAGATGACCGCGACCACCTGGACCGGACTTTTCCGCTTCACCTTCCCGCGCACGGATCGGGCGCACGTCCTGCTCGACCTGGGCCGGCGCGGTGGCCATATCGAGGTCGTGGGCGACGACACGGTGCGCGGGGAGGCACGCCATCCGGACGGGTATCGCGAGGACGTGCCCGGCAACGACTTTTTCGTGGCGACATTCTCCAAGCCGTTCCGGCGTTTCGGCACGTTCCGTCAGGAACCGCCGGCACCCGACCAGCGCGGGGGGTCCCTGTTGGGCGACAAACGGGTTGAACGCCACTCGCGCCGTGTCGTCGGCCGCTACGCCGGCAGTTACGTCACGTTCGATACCACGCAAGGCGGGCCGGTGCTGATGAAAATCGCGCACGGGCACAGCTACGCCGAAGCCGAGCAGCGGCTGCGGGCCGAGGACCCGGGTTGGGATTTCGCCCGCGTCCGGCGCCAGGCCCGGGCCGCCTGGGCCGGCAAGCTGGGACGGATCGAGGTCCGTGGCGGTACCGACAAGGAACGCATGTTGTTCTACTCGAACCTGCTGCACGCGCTGGCGAGTCCGCGGTTGCTGGCGCGCAAGGGCGAGTCGTTCACCGACATGCATGGGCGCACGCAAACCGCCGCCTACGATCGTTACGGCCCGGTGGCCTTGTGGGACACCGGTCGCAACCAGATCGTGTTGATGATGTTGCTGGAGCCGCGCATCACGCGCGACATCCTGCGCTCGGAGCTGGATCTGGCACGCGAGTCCGGTTATATGGAGACGTCGTTCCACGGCGACAACGCCGTATTTTTGTATCTCGGCGCCTGGGCGCGCGGCTTCGATTTCGACTGGGCCGCCGCCTACAAATACCTGCGCCGCAATGCCATGGACCCGGACGGGCCGCGAGGGTACCTGGCCGAATACAAGCGCCAGGGGTGGATTGCCGACATCATTCCCGATGGCGACCCCAGCCCGCCCTATGCCGGTGGCAAGGCCGGGGTGGCGACCACGCTGGAATACAGCTGGGACGATCACGCCATGGCGCGCTATGCGCGGCGGCTGGGCCGGGACGACGACCATCGTCTGTTCCTGAAGCGTGCGGGCAACTACCGGAACGTGTTCGACGCGTCCATCGGTTTCATGCGCGGCCGGACCGCCGACGGCGAGTGGATCTCGCCTTTCGACCCGCGCGAGCCCTATTACAACTTCATGATGAAGGAGGCCTCCGGCTGGTCGGATCTGTGGCTGGTGCCGCACGATGTCCAGGGCCTGATCGATCTGCTCGGCGGGCGCGACCGGTTCGCCGCCAAGCTGGACCGGTTCTTCAGCCTTCCCTACGCGCCGAAGGGCATCTGCCGCGATTGCACCGGCGTGATCGGACAATACGTGCATGGCAACCAGCCCGACCAGCAGGTGCCGTATTACTACGACTGGGCGGGCCAGCCCTGGAAGACCCAGCGCCTGGTGCGCACGATCCTGCACCGGATGTACGGCAGCGACGCGTCGGGATATGCATTTGCGGGCATGGACGACAACGGCGCCACATCGTCGTGGTACGTGATGAGCGCGATGGGTTTCTACCCCGTCGATCCGTCCAGCAACGTCTACGTGCTGGGCAGCCCGCTGTTCGACGCCGTGAAGATGCACATGGGCGACGGCCGGACCTTCGAGATCGTGGCCCGGCACAATTCGGCCGACAATATCTATATCCAGTCCGCCACCTTGAACGGCAAATCCTGGAACAAGCCGTGGTTTCGCCATGCGGACATCGCCTCGGGCGGCAAGCTGGTGTTGACCATGGGGCCCAGGCCCAATCGGCAGTGGGGCAGTGCGCCCGGCGCGGCGCCACCGTCGATGTCGGCGCCGCGAACCGACCGTGTCGGCACGGACCATCCACGTACCGCGGACAACACACCATGACTGATCGTCGCGATTTCCTGAAGGTATTCGGCATGGCCGCCGCCGGCGCGGCATGCGCCGGGTTGGCGCCGCGCGGCCTGGCGCAGCTCGGACCGGCCGTGGGCGGCGATGGCCGCGCGGCGACGGGATTGTCCACCCGGCGTCCGGTGCCCGCGCAACGCCGGTTCACCAGTGCCGCGGTCGAACGCGAGCTGGCCCGGGTGAAGGCCGGCATCGCCAACCCCAAGCTGGCCTGGTTGTTCGAGAATTGCTATCCGAACACGCTCGACACCACGGTCCATGTCGGCCGCGTTGAGGGCAAGCCCGATACCTTCGTCGTCACCGGCGACATCGACGCGATGTGGTTGCGCGACTCGTCCGCGCAGGTATGGCCGTATGTGCCACTGGCGCGGCACGACGCGGACTTGCGTCGCCTGTACCGTGGCCTGATCCACCGGCAGGCGCGCTGCATCCTGATCGACCCCTACGCCAACGCGTTCATGCCCGATCCGCGGGCGAAGACGAACCTGTCCTGGGCGCAACACGACCAGACCGAGATGAAGCCCGGCGTGGCCGAGCGCAAGTGGGAAATCGATTCGCTGTGCTGGCCCGTCCGCCTGGCGCACGGCTACTGGAAGGCCACCGGCGACCGTACTCCTTTCGATGCACAGTGGCGCGCCGCCATGCACGCGGTGGTGGACACCTTTCGTACCCAGCAACGCAAGCACGGGCGTGGACCGTATCACTTCCAGCGTGCCGCGGCCTCGCCCACCGATACGCTGGCACTGGACGGCTACGGCGCGCCGGCACGGCCGGTCGGGCTCATCCATTCCATGTTCCGTCCGTCCGACGATGCCTGCGTTTATCCGTTGTTCGTGCCGGCCAACCTGTTTGCCGTGATATCCCTGCGCCAACTGGCCGAGATGGCCCGCGTGTTGTTCGACGACGGCCACCTGGCGGACGATTGCCGCAGCCTGTCCGACGAGGTGGAGGCGGCGCTGGAACGGTACGCCTTGATGCACGACGCCGACGGCCAGGCATTCTGGGCCTACGAAGTGGACGGCTACGGCAACCAGCTGTTCATGGACGACGCCAACATTCCCAGTCTGCTGGCGTTGCCGTATCTTGGATGCACGACGCGGGACGATCCGCGCTACCGGCGCACGCGCGAGCGGGCGTGGGGCGCGCGCAACCCGTATTTCTTCCGCGGCAAGGCCGCCGAGGGCATCGGTGGTCCGCATGAGGGGTTGGGCATGATCTGGCCGATGTCGATCATGATCCGGGCCCTGACGTCGGATGACGCCGCCGAGGTGGCGCAGTGCCTGCGCTGGCTGGCGGATACGGATGCCGATACCGGCTTCATGCACGAAGCCTTCGACAAGGACGACCCTTCGCATTTCACGCGTGCATGGTTCGCCTGGGCCAACAGCCTGTTCGGCGATCTGATGCTCGACCTGTCCGCACGACACCCGCACTGGCTGCAAGGTGGCTGAGCGGCGACCGGATGTACTGACCCCCTGGTTTCGGAGAACACGACATGGTGACACGTAGACGACTGCTGCAGGGTGCGGCGACCCTGGCCCTGCTGGGCGGCATCGATCCGAAGGCGGCGCTGGCCGGGCCGCGTGCGATGGCGGGACGTGCCGGCGGCGCAGACGCACCGGCCGCCGCCGATGGCGTGTCGCGGCACGTGGACGTGTTCGTCGGTACCGGCGGCCACGGACATACCTATCCCGGCGCCACGGTGCCGTGGGGTATGGTGCAGCTGTCGCCCGACACCAACAACTACGGCTGGGACGCCTGTTCCGGCTATCACGAGGGCGACGGCTCGATCATGGGCTTTTCGCACACCCACCTCAGCGGCACCGGGGCGAGCGACATGCTGGACGTGCTGGTGATGCCGGCACAGGGTGAGGTCGAGCTGGCGCCCGGCGAACGGGGTCTTCCCGACCAGTTGTACTACTCGCGTTACGACGCCGTCACGCACGGCCCGCGACTGGCCGCCGACGTGGTGGCGAAGCCGGGCAAGGGATACCGCTCGCGCTACGACAAGGCCTCCGAGCACGGCGTACCGGGCTATTACCGCGTGCACCTCACGGACCACGACATCCTCGCCGAGCTGACCGCCACCGCGCGGGCCGGCCTGCACCGCTACACGTTCCGGCGCAAGGGCGCGGGACACCTGCTGGTGGACCTTGCGCACGGCATCCAGGGCGGTCCGGACAAGCCGTGCGATGTCAGCGACGCGACGCTGCGCGTGGTCGGTCGCGACACCCTGGTGGGCGGGCGACGGGTCCACCAGTGGGCCAACGGACGTTACCTGTTTTTCGCGATGAAGCTGTCGCGGCCGTTCTCACGCGCGGACCTGTATGCGGACGACAAGCGGGTCGACGCCGGTGACGTTGCCGGCGATCACCTCAAGGCCGCCTTGCATCTGGACGATGCCGGCGACGCGCCGTTGCTGGTCAAGGTCGGCATTTCGTCGGTGGACATCGACGGAGCCCTGCGCAACCTGGAGACCGAGATCCCGGACTGGGATTTTGACGACGTGCGCCAGCTGGCGGCGACGCAGTGGGAGCGCGAGCTGTCGCGCATCCGCATCGACAGCCGTTCCGGGGAGGTCAAGCGCATCTTCTACAGCGGCCTGTACCACAGCATGTTGGCGCCGACGCTGTTCAGCGACGTGGATGGCCGCTACCGCGGCATGGATCTCAATATCCATACCCTGCCCAAGGGCCAGCACAATTACAGTACCTACTCGCTGTGGGACACCTACCGCTCCCTGCATCCGTTGTACACGTTGTTCCAGCCGGACAAGGTGCCGGACATCGTGCAGGGGCTGGTACGCAAGGCCTCGGAAAGTCCGGATGGCCCGCCGGTGTGGACCCTGCAGGGCGTCGAGACCGGCACCATGATCGGCTGCCACTCCATCAGCGTGATCGCCGAGGCATTGGCCAAAGGCTTCAAGGGCATCGACTACGCCAGCGCGTGGCCGGTGTTCCGCGACCGCTACCTGCATGAGGATTACCGCGGGCTGGGGTGGTATCGCAAGCTGGGCTACATCCCCGCCGACGAGGAGGGCGAGGCGGTCAGCAAGACGCTGGAGTACGCCTACGACGACTGGTCGCTGGCGCGACTGGCCGAGGGCGTGGGTGCGGACAAGGAAGCCGGGCAGTTGCGCGAGCGTTCGCGCAATTACCGCCACCTGTTGCATCCGAAGGACCACTTCATGCGCGCCCGCGACGCCGCCGGCGAGTGGCTGGAGCCGTTCTCGCCCAGCGGCATGGGGCACACACGCCGTTGGCGCGACTACACCGAGTCGAACTCCTGGGAGGCGACCTTTCTCAACCAGCACGACCTGTATCAGTACATGCGCCTGTTCGGCGGCGAGAAAGCGTTCGAACGCAAGCTGGACGAATTGTTCAATACCTCGCCGGAGCTGCCCGAGGACGCGCCGCCGGACATCGCCGGTCTGGTCGGCCAGTACGCGCAGGGCAACGAGCCGTGCCACCACGTCGCTTATCTGTATGCGTACGCGGGATCGCACCACAAGACCCAGGCGCGCGTGCGCATGCTGCTGGAGGATATGTTCCGCGCCGCACCCGACGGGTTGCCGGGCAACGAGGACTGCGGCCAGATGAGCGCATGGTACGTACTCAGCGCCATGGGCTTGTACCCGGTCGACCCGGTCAGCGCCAACTGGGTATTCGGCAGCCCGCTGGTGGATCGCGCCGAGGTCGAGCTGGCCGAAGGCAGAAAGCTGGTCGTCGAGGCGCGCGGCAATGGCAAGGGCAAGCCCTACATCCAGCGCGTCACCTGGAACGGCAAGCCCTGGACCCGCTCCTGGATCAGCCATGCCGAGCTGGCCGACGGCGGCACCCTGGTGTTCGAGATGGGGACCGAGCCGAACAAGGCCTTCGGCGCCAAAAAAGACGACCGTCCGCCGTCATTCGATGGCCGTACCATCTGATGACAGGGAACAGGAAGGCCCCGGCGTCACCCGGGGTTTTCCTGTGGCGCCGGCCAGCGCAGCTGATGCTCGGGGAAACTGTCGGCCAGGAAGGCCACGAACGCGGACACCTTGGGGCTGACCAGGCGCCGCGAATGGTGCAGTACCCACAGCTCCACCTGGCGACCGGGGTAGGTGCCCCAGACGACCAGACGGCTGTCGGCAAGGTCTTCCTGGACCAGTGAGTTCGGCAGCAAGCCGGCACCGATGCCGTCACGCACGGCGGCGCGGACCATGCGGAATGTCGACAGGTGAAGCCGGTAGTCCGGCCGGACCTCCCGCGCGTGTCCATCGACCTGGAACCGCCAGGTGCCGGTATCCCCGAAGTGCCGCATCGCCACGGCCGGAACGCGGGGCGTCGGGTCGCCCGGATCGGCATCCGGCAGCGGCAGATCCGGCGGTGCCACCAGCAGCATGCGGTCGTAGGCGAAACATCGCCCGACCAGCTCGCTGTCCGGGCGTGGATTGACGCGGATGACCACGTCCAGCGCATCGTCGACCAGATCGAACGGGCGATCGCTGGCCAGCCACTCCAGTGCCACGCCAGCGTGACGCCGCGCGAATTGGCTGGCCAGGCGGCCGCCGAACAGGTCGGAAAAAAGCAGCGGCGCGCTGACCCGAAGTTGTCCTTGTGGTTCACGGCTGCCGTCGGCAAGCCGTCGTCCGGCCTCTTCGATGTCGCGCAACAGCGGCGCGGTGCGCTGGTACAGGTCGCGGCCGTCGGCGGTCAGGCGCAGCGCGTGCCGGCCTCGTTCGACCAGGCGCACGCCCAGCGATTCCTCCAGCTGGCGGAGATGTCGCGACAACGTCGCCTTGGGACGTCCGCTGTCGCGGCTGGCCTGGCCCAGGCTGCCGGCGGCGGCGACACGATGAAAGTCGGCAAGGGCGGGCAGATGCATGGTGTTTCCATTATGGAACGAACTGTCTAAAAAATAAGGCTTTCATACTGAAAATGAAACAATCAAGGTGGTGTCGTCCGCGTCGCCACCGGGCGACACGACTGACGTTTTCGACATCGAGGAGTCCGTATCATGATCACTGCATCCGACACCGTTACGCTTTCGCCGCATCTTTGGGAACCGCTCACGCTGGGCAATCTGGCGCTGCCGCACCGTCTGGCCATGGCGCCGATGACGCGCAGTCGCGCACATGCCGACGGCACCCCGGGCGATCTGGCCGCCACCTACTATGCGCAACGCGCCTCCATGGGGTTGCTGATTTCCGAGGGCACGCAGCCCTCGGCCGACGGTCAGGGCTACGTCGCCACGCCGGGCATGCATACTGATGCACACGTCGCCGGATGGCGGCGCGTGGCCGATGCCGTGCATGCGCGTGGCGGTCATCTGTTCATCCAGCTCATGCACGTCGGCCGCATGGCGCATCCGGACAACACGCCGCACCACCGCCAGCCGGTCGCTCCCTCGGCCATCGCGCCCGGCGTGGATATGCATACCGCCGGCGGACCGAAGGCGGCGCCGGTGCCACGTGCCCTGTCCGTCGAGGAGATCCGGGCGACCGTGCGCGATTTCGCCGATGCCGCCGAGCGCGCGGTGGATGCCGGCGCCGACGGGGTCGAGGTACATGGCGCCAACGGCTACCTGGTCCAGCAGTTTCTCGCCGCCAATGCCAATCGGCGCACCGACGCCTACGGTGGCGGCATCGACAAGCGTGTCCGGTTCGCACTGGAGGTGACGGCTGCCGTCGCCGAACGTATCGGCCCGCATCGCACCGGCATCCGGCTGTCCCCGGGCAGCCCGCTGGGTGGCATCGATGAGGGGACCGAAGTGATGGATTTGTATCGGAGCCTGGTGGAGAGGTTGGCTCCGTTCGACCTGGCCTACCTGCATCTTGCCTACAACGGTGACAACGACCTGCTCGAGGCCATCCGCCACGCATGGCCGAACGTGCTGCTGCTCAATCGCATGGGACGGCCGCTGCACGCTGTCGCCGACGACATCGCCGCCGGTCGTGCGGACATGGCGACGGTCGGCCGTTGGGCGCTGGCCAACCCGGACCTGGTCGAGCGGTTGCACCACGGGGTGGCGTTGAACGAACCGGATCCGGCCACGCTTTACACCGGTGGCGCGCATGGTTACACGGACTATCCGACCTGGCGGGAAAAACAGCCTGAAGTGGCGTGATCGGGTATTCCGTTCATTAGGGTCCGGTACCGGGGCGGGGGTGCGGGTTCAGCACCCTGATGCGATACTGACGCACCATGCAGCCCCGGGCCGGACGCCGTGACCGATCGCGCACCACCTGACGACAATCAATTGCAGGTTCTGGCCACGGCAGTGGCCGATGTCGCCACCGCGCAGCACATGCGGGTGGTGACGGCCGAATCGTGTACCGGCGGCTGGATCGCCAAGTGTCTCACCGATCTTCCCGGCAGCTCGGGTTGGTTCGACGCCGGCGTGGTGGCCTACAGTTACGAGGCCAAGGAGGCCCTGCTGGGCGTCAACCCGCGTACGCTGGAAGTGACCGGAGCGGTCAGCGAGGAAACGGTACGGGAAATGGTGGCCGGAGCCCTGGCACATTTCGGCGCCAATGCCGCGGTGGCGGTGACCGGCATCGCCGGCCCGGGCGGCGGCACCGACGGCAAGCCCGTTGGCAGCGTATGGATCGGCTGGAAACGGCGTGGCGATTATGCGCATGCCCGGCTGTTCCGGTTTGACGGCGACCGCGAGGCAGTGCGCCGCCAGACCGTCGCCGAAGCCCTTCGCGGACTGGCGAAAATGCTGACGGCCTGAGACGGCCGCCGCCGGCACCGGCGGCTTGTCCAGTGTGGGATACTGACGGGGTCATGCCTGACGGCGGTGTCGCAGCCGGTGAGACCGCGTGCTGTCAGGCTGTGCCCATCATCAGACATCTTTGCGAGGAATCCCCACGATGGACGACAACAAGCGCCGCGCGCTCGATTCGGCCCTCAGCCAGATCCAGAAACAATTCGGCAAGGGCGCCGTGATGCGCATGGGCGACCATGAAAGCATCGCCATCGATACCGTTTCCACGGGTTCGCTGGGCCTGGACATCGCGCTGGGCGTCGGCGGCTTGCCGCGCGGGCGCGTGGTCGAGATCTACGGCCCGGAATCGTCCGGCAAGACCACGCTGACCTTGCAGGCCATCGCCAATTGCCAGAAGGGCGGCGGTACCGCCGCCTTCATCGACGCCGAGCACGCGTTGGATCCGACCTATGCCGAAAAACTGGGCGTGAACGTCGACGACCTGCTGGTCAGCCAGCCGGACACCGGCGAGCAGGCGCTGGAAATCGCCGACATGCTGGTGCGCTCCAACGCCGTGGACATCGTGGTCGTCGACTCGGTCGCGGCGCTCACGCCCAAGGCCGAGATCGAGGGCGAAATGGGCGATTCCCACGTCGGCCTGCATGCCCGCCTGATGAGCCAGGCCCTGCGCAAGCTCACCGCCAACATCAAGAAGTCCGGCACGCTGGTGGTCTTCATCAACCAGATCCGCATGAAGATCGGCGTGATGTTCGGCAACCCGGAAACCACCACCGGCGGCAACGCGCTGAAGTTCTATTCCTCGGTGCGTCTGGATATCCGCCGCATCGGTGCGGTAAAGAAGGGCGACGAGGTCATCGGCTCGCAGACGCGCGTGAAGGTGGTCAAGAACAAGGTTGCTCCCCCGTTCCGCAAGGCCGAGTTCGAAATCCTCTATGGCGAGGGCAGCTCGCGCGAGGGCGAGATCATCGACCTGGGCGTGACCGAGAACCTCATCGACAAGGCCGGTGCCTGGTACAGCTACAACGGCACCCGTATCGGCCAGGGCAAGGAAAACGTGCGTCAGTACCTCAAGGACAATCCCGAGATTGCCGACGAGATCGATCGCCAGTTGCGTGACAAGCTGCTGGTGAGCGCGGGCGGCAAGGCCAAGGACGAGCCGGTTGCCGACGCGCAGGATGCCGCCGAAGAGGCCTGAACCCGGCATGCGCACGCGCCGTTCCGCCACGGCCGCCGGCGAAGGTGCCGGGAAGGCGGCGCGGCGCAGTGCCTACGACAAGATCTTGGGCATGCTGGCCCGGCGCGAGCATTCCCGGTACGAGATCGAAAGCCGCCTGGCCCGGGACGGTTATCCCGCCGACGAGGTCGAGACGGCCCTGGCGGCCCTCCTCGAGGCCGGTTACCAGAGTGATACGCGGTTTGCCGAGATGCTGGTGCGAAGCCGCGTGCGGCAGGGTTACGGACCGCAGCGCCTGCGCGCCGAACTGCGTACCCACCGCATTGCCGATGAACTCGTGGATACCTGCCTGGCCGACGCCGAGGCCGACTGGCTGGAACAGGCTCGCGACCAGCTTCGGCGCCGCTATGGCGGGGACGCTCCCGACGATTACCGCGAACGAGCCAAACGCATGCAGTTTCTGGTCCGGCGCGGTTTTTCCGCCAGTACCGCGCATGCCGCCGTCGCCGCGGACGGTGGCGCCGACTGACCCGGTCGACGGCCCGCGAGGGGAGCTCGAAAAAGCGGTTTTTTTGTGGGGGCGGCTTCAGCCGCGATGGCGGGATATGCGCAAGCACGGATCGCGGCTGAAGGCGCTCCCGCAGACCGATGTCGAGTGCCCGGTTTTTCGAGGTGCCCCCGATCAGCGCTTCGGCTTGCGCCGCGTGCCGGCACGCGGCGTGCGCATG
>CAZMKO010000026.1:0-25281 GCA_964566965.1 uncultured Rhodanobacteraceae bacterium | reverse complement strand
TCCTAGGCAAACGCCCCCCATTGCGGCAAAGTGTGCATCTTGTTCCAACGGATAGGCTTCATGACGGATCCATTGCATGTGGTGGTGCTTGCTGCGGGGGAAGGCAAGCGGATGAAATCGGCAACGGCCAAGGTGCTGTTGCCACTGGCGGGCCGCCCGATGCTGGCGCACGTGATCGATGCGGCACGTGCGCTGGAGCCCGCGGCCATCCATGTGGTGTATGGCCATCGCGGGGATGCCGTGCGCGCCGCGTTCGCCGGCCAGGCGCTGACCTGGGTCGAGCAGGCCGAGCAGCACGGGACCGGGCACGCCGTGCGTCTGGCCATGCCGGGGATTCCGGATCGCGCGCGGGTGCTGGTGTTGTACGGGGATGTACCGCTGGTGCGTTCGACCACGCTGGAAGCGCTGGTACGGGCCGAAGGCACGCTGGCGGTGCTGGCGGCGAGGTTGGATGATCCCACCGGCTACGGGCGCGTCGAGCTGGATGCGGACGACCGCGTGCAAGGCATCGTGGAAGAGCGTGATGCCGACGCCCGTCAGCGTGCCATCCGGCTCACCAATACCGGCATGATCGCCGCCGATGCGGCGCGCTTGCGCGGTTGGGTGGACGCGTTGGACAACGACAATGCGCAGGGCGAGTATTACCTGACCGACGTGTTCGCGCAGGCCGCGACCGCCGGCCAGCCCGCCGCCTGCGTACGTCTGGACGACCCGGCCGAGGCCTCGGGTGCCAACAACCCGTGGCAATTGGCGGCACTGGAGGCGACCTGGCGTGAGCGTTGCGCCTACGAGCTGGCGATGGCGGGCGTGCGTCTGGTCGATCCGCGGCGCTTTGACCAGCGCGGCGTGGTCGAGGCAGGTCGCGACGTGGAAATCGATGTCGACGTCATACTCGAGGGTCACGTCAGGCTGGCCGACGGGGTACGTGTGGGTCCGTTCTGCCGTTTGCGTGACGTGGATCTGGGGCCCGGTACCGTGGTGCAGGCTCATTGCGACATCGAGGGTGCGCGCGTCGGGGCCGACTGTCGCATCGGTCCCTACGCGCGGCTGCGGGTCGGCACCGAATTGGCCGACGCCGTGCATGTCGGCAATTTCGTGGAAACCAAGAAAACCCGCATTGCCCAGGGCAGCAAGGCCAACCACCTGACCTATCTTGGCGACACCGAGATCGGCAGTGACGTCAACGTCGGCGCCGGAACCATCACCTGCAACTACGACGGCGTGAACAAATTCCGCACCGAGATCGGCGATGGCGCATTCATCGGTTCCAACGCCTCGTTGGTGGCGCCGTTGACCGTCGGTGCCGGCGCCACCATTGGTGCCGGCTCGGTCATCACCCGCACCGCACCGGACGGGGAGCTGACCGTGGCGCGGGTACGCCAGAAAACCATCCCGGGCTGGGAACGTCCCACCCGGCGTGACGGAAAAACGGATTGACGACGTGGCCAAGGCATCCCTGCACACGTTCGGATTGAACGAGGCGCCATTCGCGGCGGCTCCGGATCCCCGTTTCGTGTGGCTGGAGGGGCCGGCCGGCCGGGTGCTCGACAGCCTGCAGCAGGACCTGCTCGAGGGCGACGGCGGCATTACCCTGTTGACCGGCTCCAACGGCAGCGGCAAGACGCTGCTGGCGCAATGCCTGCTGGAACGCCTGGCCGACCATGACGTGCGCGTGGCACGCGTGCTGCACTCGCAAGTCACCCCGATTGAATTGCTGCAAAGCGTGTGTGACCGCTTGCGCGTCCCCATGGACGGGGTCGACCGGGAGAGCGGGCGCGACATGATCAACGCCCTGAGCACGTTCCTGATGGACATCTACGCGCAGGGACAGCGGGTGTTCCTGGTGGTGGACGAGGCGCAGAACCTGTCCGACGAGTCGCTTGAGCAGCTGCGCCTGCTGACCAACCTGCAGACGCCGGCCCACCAGTTGATGCACATCCTGATGCTGGCCACGCCGGCGCTGCGTGAGCGCCTGCGTGCCACCGCACTGAAGCCGTTGGCACAACGCATCAGCGCCTGGCACGAGTTGCCGCCGCTGGGCGCGGCCGAGTGCGAGGGCTATATCCGACACCGTTTGCAGGTGGCCGGCAGTGGTGCGATGCCGTTCACGCGCCTGGCCCTGCGTGACATCCACCGTTTCAGCCACGGCCTGCCGCGGCTGGTGAACCTGATCGGCGAACGCGCACTGGAATCGGCCGCGGCCTCGCAGATCACGCGGGTCGGCGAGCGCGTGGTGCAGCAGGCGGCACGGGATGTCCTGCCCGGGCATCTCACCTACTGGCTGCTGCGCTACCGCTGGTGGTGGCTGGCGCTGGTCGCGGTGCTGGCGGTGCTGGGCGCGTTCGCGTGGTGGGGGCAGACCCCGCCGGCGGCGCCAGTGAAATCGTTGGTCGGCGAAGGCGCGTCGGTGGCACAGCAGGCGCGTCATCTGGAGCGCGATCTGCCTTCGGCACGGGATGCGCGTCTGCAGTCGTGGAGCGAAATGCTGGCGCGCTGGCAGGTGGGCTCGGAGCGGGTCGGCGTCAACGAGGCTTCGCAATGCGAGGCGGTGATCTTCCCTGGATTCAATTGCGTCGGTGGCACCGGCAGTCTGGACCAGCTGGTGCGTTTCGACCGTCCCATGATCCTCGAACTGGACACCACCGC
The DNA here is from genome assembly GCA_964566965.1 of uncultured Rhodanobacteraceae bacterium. GTDB lineage: Bacteria > Pseudomonadota > Gammaproteobacteria > Xanthomonadales > Rhodanobacteraceae > Oleiagrimonas. The sequence goes on along the minus strand of CAZMKO010000026.1, from coordinate 22,635 downwards.
CGGCGTGCGCCAGGCGTTGTTGCTGGGCGCCGGGCCCGCGCGCGTGCGCCTGCTGGTCGATTCGCGTCGCGTGGAGCTGTCGCGTCAGGCGCTGGATACATTGTGGAAGGGGCATTTCTACGCGCCCTTCCGGCTTCCCGCGCACCTGCCGGCGGTGATGAAACAGGGCAGCCACGGCCCTGGTGTGGCGTGGCTGGACGCGCGCCTGCGCGAGGCCGGCTTGCCCGGCACGGCAGGCACAGGGGAGAAAGCGGTCTTCGACGCGGCCATGCGGGCACGGGTGCGCGCATTGCAGCGGCGCTTCGGCATTCCCGATGACGGCATCGTCGGGCCGGAGACACTGTTCGCGTTGACGTCGCTCGCATCGGACGGCCCGCATCTGGCGCATGGCGTGCCATGAACGCCGGGGCGACCACCATGGCAGGAGGGGATGGGCGTGTTCGTCCAGGTTGAAAGTCGCCGCCGGACTGGACCGCGTTGGGCCACATTGCTGATCGTGGTCCTGTGCGTGGGCTGCTTCGTGGCGCTGTCGCTGATGCCGTTGCGTCAGGAGCTGGCCTGGGTGATGCGCTGGGGCACGGTGCCGGCGCGCCTGTTCGCCGGGCACAACGGGGCCTGGTGGCACGCCCTGGCCAATCCGGACTGGGCGTGCCTGCTGACGGCGCTGTTCATCCACGTGTCCTGGATCCACCTGCTCACCAACATGCTGTTCCTGGTGATCTTCGGCCTTTCCGCCGAGCGCGTGATGGGTTCGAAGCGGTTTTTCAGCCTGTTCCTGCTCGGTGGCGTGTTTGCCAACCTGCTGGGGGCGCTGACGCTGTCCACCGCGCATGCCCCGATCATCGGCTGCAGCGGCGCGGTATCGGCCGTGGTCGGGGTGTACCTGGTGATGTTTCCGCGCGCACGGCTGGGCCTGGTTCTGCCGCTCGGCCTGTTCATGGAATTCGTGCGCGTGCCGGCGTCGCTGCTGATCGGGCTGTGGGTGCTGTTGCAGTTGTTGTTCACCTACGCCGGTCCCGGTTTCGGGGCGGTGGTGTGGTGGAGCCACATCGCCGGGTTCCTGTTCGGCGTGGTGTTCGCGTTGCTCTCGCGCGGTGCGGTCGAGCGGCGCCAGCGCCGCTGAGACCAACCCGGGAAAAATCACATCAACGACCATCCGCAAAGCCCGAACGCGAATGTGCGGGAACGCGGAAGCCGGGACATGGGCTGTTGCCGTGATTCAGGCTTCCAGCACGCCCGACGCGGCCGGGCGATCCCGCCGCGGTGTCGGCGGTGGTGCGGGTGGCGGCGTTCCGGCATCGCCGATGTCTCGCCAGGCCGCATGCAGGATCGGTCCGAGCACGGCATACAGGGTGGTGTACAGCCCCACCTGTACCACCAGCATCAATTGGGTCAGCATCAGTATCGTGGTGACGACCATCAACGCCGAAAACAGCAGCAGCAAGACCACCACCCAGGCACCGAGGCTGGCCCAGACCTGCCGCACCCCGTGACGCATGGCGACGACCGCGCGCTCGCTGCCCAACGCGACGCGTGGAATGGCCAGTGCGGTGAACGTCCACGCCAGCAGTACCAGGGCGATCGCCGCCAGCAGCCACGGCAGCATGCCACCCTGGCCGAACAGGGCCAGGATTTTTTCCGGGTGGCCCTCCAGCTCCTGCATCTCGACGCCCGAGGCGGCCAGGCGCCGCGCCACCGCCATGGCCAGCACCAGCAGCGCCAGCCCCTTGCCGACCAGCAACGGTACGCACAGCTTCAGCGCCTCGGTACGGCGCGGCGCGGTATCGAACATCGCGAACAGCTGGCCGACGGCCGGCCGCGTGCCGCGCGTGGTGGCCTGTGCCGCCACGATGGTGCCGGCGACCAGCGCCGGCCCCGTCACCAGCAGCACCAGTCCGCCCAGCATCGGGATCATCTGGATCACGGCCACGATCAGGCCCATCGGCAGAAATACGCCGGGACAGCGGCGCACCGTCTTCAGGCCTTCGACGACCCACAGCCAGCCGTGGTTGGCGGGGCGTCGCGGGGTGGTGCCGCTCATGCCGCCGACTCCGTGTCGGTCAGGGCCGGGTGCGCGAAACGCCGCAGCAGCCGGCGCGCGTGCGGCGCGGCATGCACGCCGGCGACCATGGCCGGGACGTCACGACCCTCGGCCCGCAGCGACCGGGCGCGCAGGCGGATGTAGGCACGCATCGCGCGGACGCTGAATTCCGGATGCAGCTGGGTCGAAAACGCATGCGGCGCGTAGCGAAGGATGTGATGCGGGTCGTCGGCGGTACGTCCCAGCACGCTGGCGCCGGCCGGCGGCTCCAGCACCGCCTGCTGATGCGTGACCTGGGCCGCGAAGCGTGGCGGCAGACCGACCAGCAGCGGATCGTCGGCCGCGGCGGTGAGCCGTTCCACCGTCTGCGTGCCCATCGCGCGTCCGGCCGGCAGGTTGCCGACGCGGCCACCCAGCGCGTGCGCCATCAGTTGATGCCCGTAACAGACCCCGAACAGCGGCAACTGCGCCGCCACCGCCTCACGGATCCACGCGGCCAATCGCTCGCTCCAGTCCAGCGCATCGGTGACCATCGCCGCCGAGCCGCTGATCACCGCGCCACGCACGGTTTCCATGGGCGGCAGCTCGGCGCCGTTCTCGATGTCGACCACGCGCACGTCGGACTTCGGCACCCGCATCGCCAGGCGAAACCAGTGATCGAAATCGCCCAGACGGGCGCGGATCGGAGCGGGCGCATGCCCGGTGAGAATGATCAGCAAGGGTTTGGTGTGTGGCATGGTCGATGGGGCGTCGGCAGGGGCCGGCAATCAGGCAGGGAAGGGGGGCGCCATTGTCCCATGTCCGGCTGGCTCCTGCCTTGCCGCAAGATGGGTCGCGGCTTCCACCGCTCCTGCAAATAATCGGAAGTTTTTCGAGGTGCCCTGTGGGGAACCTCGAAAAACCACCTTTCATGTAGCCCCCACCCTGTTCCAGCCGAAGACTTTTTCCGTTCGTGGTGAGGTACCGAACCATGAACGGCGCGGGATATTTGAAGACGGCCCTTCGATACCTCAGGGCGAACGGACTTCGTTCTCGCAATGTGTCGGTTTTTTCGAGGTGCCCTGTGGGGCACCTCGAAAAACGCCCGATCGTGTGTAGGAGCGGCGGAAGCCGCGATCAATCTGGCCGCAGGACACGCCATTTTCCCGCGTTGCCGGTCGCGCCTTCCAGCGCTTCTACCGTGGCCTTGATAAAAATCCAGGTTTTTCGAGATGCCCTGTGGGAGCGGCCCATGGCCGCGAGAGTCCGATCCGGCCGCGGCCCGCCAGCCCGGGCCGTCATTCCGACAGTGGCAGGACCGTCAGCACTTCGGCCACGGTGGTCAGCCCCGCCGCGACCTGGGCGGCGGCGGAGATGCGCAGCGGTTGCATGCCCTGTTCGCGGGCGGCCTCGGCAAAACGGTCGACCTGCATGTGCGCGCCGATCTCGGCCCGCAACGATGGCGTCAGCGGCATCATCTCGTAGATGCCGGTGCGGCCCAGAAAGCCGGTGTGGCGGCATTCCAGGCAGCCGGCCGGTTCGTATACCCGATCCGGCAACGGCATGTCCGAGCCGTGGGTGAGCGCGGCCCAGCTTTCGGCGTGCTGGGCGGCCTCGCGCTTGCAGTGCGGGCACAGCGTGCGCACCAGGCGTTGCGCCACCACGCCGGTCAGCGTGGACTGGATCAGATAATGCGGCACGCCGAGGTCGAGCAGGCGGGTGAGGGCACTGGGGGCGTCGTTGGTGTGCAGCGTGGACAGCACCAGGTGCCCGGTCAACGAAGCCTGCACCGCCATCTGCGCGGTTTCCAGATCGCGGATCTCGCCGACCATGATGATGTCCGGGTCCTGGCGCAACAGCGTGCGCACGCCGGTGGCGAAGTCCAGGTCGATGGACGGCTGCACCTGCATCTGGTTGAAGTCGGTGCTGACCATCTCGATGGGATCCTCGATGGTGCACACGTTCACTTCCGGGCGGGCCAGGTGCTTCAACGTCGAGTACAGCGTGGTGGTTTTGCCCGAGCCGGTGGGGCCGGTGACCAACACGATGCCGTTGGGGCGTTCGACCATGCGTCGCCAGGTCTCGGCCTCGGTGGCGGAAAAGCCCAGCTGCGCGAAATCCTTGACCACGATGTCCGGGTCGAAGATGCGCATCACCACCTTTTCGCCGAACGCGGTGGGCATGGTCGATATGCGCAATTCCACCTCGCGGCCGCCCACCGAGCGGGTCTTGATGCGGCCGTCCTGCGGGCGCCGCTTTTCGGCCACGTCCAGGCGCGAGAGGATCTTGATGCGCGAGGTGACCGCGGTCATCACCGGCATCGGCAGCTCGAACACCTTGTGCATCACCCCGTCGATGCGAAAACGCATGTTGCCGGTGTCGCGGCGCGGCTCCAGGTGGATGTCCGAGGCGCGCTGCTCGAAGGCGTACTGCAGCAGCCAGTCGACGATGTGCACCACGTGGCGGTCGTCGGCGCCGACCTCGCCGCTTTCGCCCAGCTGCAGCAGCTGCTCGAAGTTGAGCACCGCGTTGGTGCCGGGCGCGGCCTCGCCCTTGGCGTCCTGGGCCAGCCGGATGGAGCGCTGCACGCCATAGAATTCGGCGAGATAACGGTCGATCTCCTGCGGGTTGGACACCACCAGGTGGATGTCGCGGCGCAGCATGCGCGAGAGGTCGGCACGCCAGGGCGTGGCGAACGGCTCGGAGGTAGCGAAGGTGATGGCCTCGGACGTCGCCTCCACCGGCAGGATGCGGTGATTCTGCGCGTAGGCGCGGCCGACCACGGCGGTCACGGTGGCCACGTCGATCTTCATCGGATCGATCTTCAGGTACGGCAGGCCGGCCTGCCGCGCCAGCCACGCGGTCAGTACCTCGATGCTGAGCGGGCGCCCGGCCGTGTCGCGGCGGTTGTCGATCCGGGCCTTGCCGATGACCACCAGCGGATGCAGCGCGCGGCCCTCACGGCCGGTGGCGCCCAGGCGCACGCGTCGGGCGTCCTCGCCGGTAAGCAGCCTGTCGACCACCAGCGCGGCCAGGGTCTCGTCCAGCCGCAGGCGGCCGTGGCGGCCCAGCAGAGCGGTCGGGGAAGCGGTGGCGGCCATGCGTCGGGATATGCCGTGGTGGGAGGTGGCGCGGCGGAAAATGCCGTGTCCGGGCTATACTAACGCGCTTTGTTTCACAAGAATGCCAACCATGTCCGGACCCACTTTCCAGGAAGTCATCCAGACCCTGAGCCGCTATTGGGGCGACCGGGGCTGCGTGCTGATGCAGCCGCTCGACACGGAAGTGGGCGCCGGCACATTCCACCCGGCCACCTTCCTGCGCGCGCTGGGTCCGGAGCCGTGGGCCGCGGCCTATGTGCAGCCCTCGCGCCGGCCCACCGACGGACGCTACGGCGACAACCCCAACCGTCTGCAGCATTACTACCAGTTCCAGGTGGTGATGAAACCCAACCCGGACGACATCCAGGAGTTGTACATCGGTTCGCTGAAGGCGCTGGGCATCGATCCGCTGGTGCACGACGTGCGTTTCGTCGAGGACAACTGGGAGTCGCCCACTCTGGGCGCCTGGGGTCTGGGCTGGGAAGTGTGGCTGAACGGCATGGAAGTCACCCAGTTCACCTACTTCCAGCAGGCCGGCGGTCTGGAATGCCGGCCGGTGACCGGCGAGATCACCTACGGGCTGGAGCGCCTGGCGATGTATCTGCAGGATGTCGACAACGTCTATGACCTGATCTGGACCGAGGGGCCGCAGGGCGTGGTCACCTACGGCGATGTCTACCACCAGAACGAGGTCGAGCAGAGCACCTACAACTTCGAGCACGCCAATGTGGAAAAACTGTTCGCGTGGTTCGACACCTGTGAAGGCGAGGCACAAAAGCTGGTCGAGGCCGGCCTGCCGCTGCCGGCCTACGAGCAGGTCATGAAGGCCAGCCACACCTTCAACCTGCTGGATGCGCGCCGCGCCATTTCGGTGACCGAGCGCCAGCGCTACATCCTGCGCGTGCGTGCGCTGTCGCGTGCGGTGGCCGTGGCCTATGTGGAACAACGCGAAAAGCTCGGCTTTCCGGGCCTCAAGCAGGAGAAAGCCCATGGCTGAGTCACGTTCGCTGCTGATCGAGCTGGGCACCGAGGAGCTGCCGCCCAAGTCGCTGGACGCGCTGGCCGACGCCTTCGCACGCGGTATCTGCGGCGGGCTGGAAAAGCGCGGCATCGCCGCCGACACCGCGCACGCGCGCGTGTTCGCCACGCCGCGGCGCCTGGCCGTGCACATACCGGCGGTGGGGAGCGCGCAGCCCGACCAGTCGGTCGAGCGCCGCGGTCCCGCCGTGCGGGCCGGTCGCGACAGTGACGGCAACCCGACCCGTGCCTTGACCGGTTTCGCCGGGTCGTGCGGCGTCGACGTGGATGCGCTGGACACGCTCAAAACCGACAAGGGCGAATGGTACGTGTACCGTGCCGTCCAGCCCGGGCAGGCCACGGCGGCGCTGCTGCCGGACATCCTGGCCGAGGCGTTGAAGGGCCTTCCGATACCGCGCCCGATGCGCTGGGGCGACCACGACTACAGCTTCGTGCGCCCGGTGCACTGGCTGGTGATGCTGCACGGCGACCAGGTCGTCGATGCCGAACTGATGGGCCTTTCCAGCGGCCGCGTCTCGCACGGGCACCGCTTCCATCATCCCGATGCCGTGGACATCGCCGACGCCGATGGCTGGCTGGAGGCGATGCGCCGCGCGCATGTGCTGGCCGACCCGGCCGAGCGTCGGCGCAAGATACGCGACGAGATCGCGCGCGTGTCGGCCGGCGGCACGCCGCGCCTTTCCGACGCGCTGCTCGACGAGCTGGCCAACCTCAACGAGTGGCCGGTGGCCGTGGCCTGCGCTTTCGAGTCGGCGTTCCTGGCAGTCCCCGCCGAGGCGCTGATCACCACCATGGAGGCGAACCAGAAATTCGTGCCGGTGTTCGACGCCGACGGCCGGCTCACCGAGCACTTCATCGGCATCGCCAACATCGAATCGCGCGATTCCGCCGAGATCCGCCGTGGCTACGAGCGGGTCATCCGCCCGCGTTTCGCCGATGCGCAGTTCTTCTATCAGGAGGACCTGAAAACCTCCCTGGACGTGTTGCAAAAGGGCCTGGCCGACGTCACCTATCAGCAGGCGCTGGGCAGCCTGTGGGACAAGGCCTGCCGCGTGGCCGAGCTGGCCCGGACCATCGCCAACCGCGTCGGCGTCGATGCCGGTCGGGCCACCCGCGCCGCCAGCTTGGCCAAATGCGACCTGTTGACCCTGATGGTGGGCGAGTTTCCGGAGCTTCAGGGCACCATGGGCCGCTATTACGCCACCGCCCAGGGCGAGGATGCCGCCGTGGCCGAGGCGCTGGACGAGGTCTACATGCCGCGTCACGCCGGCGACCCCGTCGCCAGCGGCGACGTCGCGCGGGTGCTGGCCGTGGCTGAGCGCCTGGATACGCTGGCGGGCATTTTCGCTGTCGGCATGAAACCGTCCGGCAACAAGGATCCGTTCGCGTTGCGCCGCGCCGCGCTGGGCCTGGCCCGCACCCTGGTCGAAGGCGACATGGCCATCGATCTGGACGCGGCTTTGCGCGAAGCGTTGGAGCTGATCCCCGACTCCGCGCTCGAGGCCGGTCTCAAACCCGGCAAGGATGGCAAGCGTCCGCCGCTGGATGCCGGCGCGCGGCGCACCCGTCTGCGCGAGCAACTTCATGCTTTCATTCTCGAACGCCTGCGCGGCTATTACGCCGAGCAGGGCTTCAGTCACGGCGTGTTCGAGGCCGTGTTGGCCGTTCAGCCGTCTTCACTGCCGGACTTCGACCGCCGCCTGCGCGCGGTGGCCGCATTCGCCGAACGCCCGGAGGCGGCCAGTCTTGCCGCCGCCAACAAACGCGTCGGCAACATCCTGCGCAAGCAACGCGAGGCCGGCGCCGCCATCGCCACCCGGACCGACGACGGTCTGTTCGAGGCGGGCGCGGAGCGTGATCTGGCCGGCGCGCTTGCCGAGGCCAGCAACGCGGCCGGCAAGGCCGTCGACGCCGGCGATTACACCGCAGCATTGACCCGGCTGGCCGCCTTGCAGGCACCGGTTGATGCCTTCTTCGACCAGGTGCTGGTCATGGCCGACGACCCCGCCGTACGTACCAACCGTCTGGCCCTGCTGGCCGCGCTGCAGGCCGAGTTCATGGCCATCGCCGATATTTCACGGCTTTGACCCGGATGCGTCCCGGCTCCGTGCCGGGGCATCACGGTTGTTTGTGCGCCATATCCATCCCCGGCCGGAAGATGGCGGGTTTTACATTGATCGCTACTGGTTTGTGACTTGCAGCCAGAAATTCTGATGCACCAAGCCACGTCAGGAAAGGCGGACCGCACAGGGGCATCTTTCACCGCGCTCGGCCTTCGGGTTAGTGGTTATTTGGTGTCTGCGTCGCCGCTCGGTTGTGGGGCGGCAGCAATGCGGTGAGGGTTGGATGCTAAAAAAGTGTTGACATGCTGTTACAAAGAGGGTTAGCGTTCCGTCATGACGTGTTGTCAGGCGGTGTTTGCCGCGTGCAACACGCAGGGTTTGCGGCCGCCGCTCCCTGCATGCCGATGCCTCGGGAAGGCGTCTCCAACCCGCATGCAGGTGCCCCGGCCGTCCATTGCGGGTCATCGGATCGGCCGATGCACCCATGTTTGAAAGCCTTTGAGGCTTGTCTGGGGAGGTTTCATCGTGAATAAGAAGCAACAGTTCGCTCGCAGGGCGCTGCCGAAGCGCAGTGCGTTGGTGGTGGCGCTTGCCATGGGCATGGGTCTGGGCGGGGTCGCCTACGGCCAGGCCACGACCGGCACGGTTTTCGGTACGGCTCCCGCTGGTGACAGTGTCACTGTGACCGGGCATTCAAATGGCGTGACTCGTACCGTTTCCGTGGGTAGTGACGGGCGGTACAGCGTCAGCAACCTGCCGGTCGGTACCTATACGGTCACGCTGACTGATAACGGGCAGGCGATATCGTCTCGAAACGACGTTACCCTGCGTGTCGGCGCCGGTACGCAGATTTCGTTTGCAGGGAATACGAACGCCGAAAGTGCACAGAGCATGTCGGGCGTGGAGGTCACCGCGAACGCGCTGCCTGCCATCGACGTCAGTTCCGTCAGCTCGAGCAGCATTATCAATGCACAAGAGTTGCAGCAACTGCCGGTGCAACACAGTGCCGAATCCATTGCGCTGTTGGCCCCTGGCACCGTGTCGGGTAGTGGATACTTTGGGAGCGCCGTGTCGTTCGGCGGCGCCGGTGTCACTGAAAATGCCTATTACGTCAACGGTTTCAATACCACCAATATTTATAACGCCACGGGTGCGAGCTACCAGTTGCCATATGGTGCGATTTCCCAGCAGGAAACGTTCACGGGCGGCTATGACGCCAAGTACGGACGTTCCGATGGCGGCGTGATCAACCAGATTGGTGCACGTGGTACCAACGAATGGACATTCGGTGGGCGCGCCACCTGGGCGCCACGGTTCCTGCAGGCGAGTCCAAAGAATCTTTATTATCCGCATCAGGATATCCCCGGCGGATATGACATTGTGGACGCGGACAAGCAGGGCAAGCTGCGTCGCTACCGCAACGCGAACAAGCAATGGGAAACCCAGTACGCAGCCTATCTTGGTGGTCCACTGATCAAGGACACCTTGTTCATGTATTTGGCGGCGGAAAAGACCAAGTCCGAACATCGGAGCGTGGCGGGTGTCGATTCCCAGCAGGACAGCTATTACGATAACCGCGAAGACAACATCTACGCGAAGTTTGACTGGAACATCAACGACAGCAACATTCTTCAGCTCACCGGGATGCATGACGTAAAGCATCAGGGTGCGGGCACGGACTGGCGTTTTGACAACGACACGCTTCAGGACACGGCTCTGATTGGTGAACGTGATGTCAACAAATATGCGCTTGATGCGTATATCGTGGACTACACCAGCTACATCACCGATCAGTTGACGTTCCATGCTTCGTATGGCCAGATCAAGCGAAAAAACCCGGTGCTGTATCCGTTCGTCAGCGAAAACCCGGGTATTTCGGCATCCGGTTCGCAGAATCCCGCGTATTGGACCAATGGTAAGCCGATCGTCAATGACCAGACAGGCTTCTATGTCTATTCGCCTGACGCCAAGCAAAATTCGACCGGTTTGCGCGCCGACTTGAGCTACCAGTTGGGCGATCATTTGCTGGAAGCTGGTATTGACAATGTGAAATACCACTCGATGATGCAGGGCCAGACCATGTCCGGGCCGGGCTATGCATGGATTTATTCCAAGGGCGACCCCGCTGAAAACATCAACGCCAAGCTGGGTGTTGGTGCTCCGGGCAGCGAATATTACGTGGCCCGGTACATTTACAGCGTCGCATCCAGCATGGGCGCGGATCAGAAGGCCTGGTACATCCAGGATGCTTGGCAAATCACCGACAACGTGTTGTTCAAGTTTGGTATCCGGAACGACAACTTCTCGAACCAGAACAACCTGGGTCAGGATTTCGTGAAGGAAGACAACCAGTGGGAGCCGAGGCTTGGTATCAGCTGGGACGTGTTCGGCGATTCGTCGCTGAAGATCTACGGCAATGCCGGTCGTTACTACCTCGCGTTGCCGCAGAGTGTGGCGTTGCGTGCGGCCACGCCGTCGACCTTTACGTATGAGTACTTTACCTACGACGGCATCGATGCCAACGGCAACCCGACCGGGCGTACACCAGTGCCTGGCGTAAATGGTGCCCCGGCACCGGGACCGGTGTCCGCGAATAACGAAACCGGCACGCCGGTGAATCCGCATACGGTCACTGCCACCGATTTGAAACCGCAGTACCAGGACGAGTTCATCGTCGGCTTCGACAAGACCTTGGGGGACAATTGGGTCTATGGTGCCAAGGCGACGTATCGCGAGCTGGGTACGGCTATCGATGACATTTGTGATATGGATCGGATCGCTGCCAAGATCGACGCCATGGGCCTTGACTCCGATGACTACGCATACGGCGATCCGGGCTGCCGGATCTTTAATCCAGGCCGATCCAACTCGTTCATCGTCAACTCGGTAACTGGTGGCGATCCCATCAATGTACAGATGAGCAAGTCCGATTGGGGCCTGAGCAAAGGTGCGGAACGTAAATATTACGGGCTTGATCTGTACTTGAGCCATCCGTTTGACAACAACTGGTATCTGCGTGTTGATTACACGTTCTCGCGCAGCTGGGGTAATCAGGAAGGCCAGGTCCGGTCGGATATCGGTCAGACCGATACCTCCAAGACCGAGGACTGGGATTTTGCCTCGCTGATGGACGGTGCTTACGGATATCTTGCCAACCATCGTCGCCACCAGTTGAAGCTGCGTGCGGCGTGGCAGATCACGCCGGAGTGGCTGCTTTCCGGTACCGCACGTGTCCAGTCGGGTACGCCTCGCAACTGCCTGAGTTTCTACGGCCCGGATGCGTCGGATGATCCTGCCGGTTACGGCAATGATTACCACTGGTGCGGCGGTCACCGTAGCCCGCCGGGTGATGCCGGATTCACGCCGTGGACGAAGCAGATTGATTTGGGTGTCCGCTACATGCCGAACTTCGCTGACAACAAGCTGGCTTTCAAGCTGGATGTCTTCAATGCGTTGAACGAGCAAAAGGCGATCCAGGTTGATCCGCACCGTACTGATGGTGTGCACACCATCAGCAACACGTATGGTGCCGGTATCTACTTCGAGCAGCCACGCTACATGCGTCTGTCCGTGTCTTACGACTACTGATCGCAGGGTCCATCCCGCTGAGGTGTTGCCTTCATCGCATGCCCCGGCGGGATGGATTCCCTGTTGGTCAGTGCCGACCACCCCAACTCAAGTACGGCCGTCGGAGTTCCGACGGCCGTTTTTTTTTGCGCCCGACAGGGCGCACCCGCTTGGAGGGGCAAGTCCTCCGCTTCCCGGCGAGGGGAAGAGTGGACTTGCCCCTCCAAGCGGAAGTCACAGGCAAGGCGATAACCTTTCGCGAACGGGAGAGGCGCGGGCACGCGTGTTATCGCCGTGCGGATGACTGCGACCTTCATGTCGCTTGCGGCAGTCCGTCATTTGGACAAGAGCGGCCTGTGTGATGACGTTAGATGTGTTAGGTGTTTGCTAAAAATAACGTAATTTGACGTTCACAAAAGCTTGTGCTGCAATGCCCGGCGCGGTTCGGGCCATTGCGCCCGCGCCGTTGTGGTGCGCAGTATCCGTTCCACCCCAACCCGACCTTCGGACCGGTATCTCCACAGGTGCCGGCCTGTGCAAAATATACGTTGTAAACATAAAAAATTCAGGAAGTTACACGTGTAGCGTATTCGTGCAACGGGCGATATCCCCACGATCGCCACGGCCGGTGCCTGCACGTGTGGAAGGACCCAACCACACCCGTTTCCGCCATCGTGGCGGATTTTTTTCCACTGGGAGAGTAGTACCCACATGATTACTTCCAAGAAGTTGACGCTGGCGGTGCAGCTGGCGTTGGCCGTCGGTGCCGGCGTGGCCGCTCCGGCGTTGTTTGCCCAGGATGCGACCCCGGCATCCGAGCAGTCCAACCAGCCGCAGGACATGCAGGCGGTCGTCGTGACCGGCTCGCGTATCCGCCAGGTGGACATCCAGACCCAGCAGCCGGTGTTCGTGATGGACCGTCAGGACATCGCCAAGACCGGTCTGACCACGGTCGGCGACATCATTTCGCACATGACCATCCAGGGCAGCCCGACCTTCAACAAGCAGTCGGTGCTGGCTTCCAACACCGAGCAGGGCGGCTCCTACGTCGACATGCGCAACCTGGGTGCCGACCGCACCCTGGTGCTGGTCAACGGCAAGCGCTGGGTCACCGGCACCTCCGGCATGACCGATTTGTCGACCATCCCGTCGTCGATCATCGACCGCATCGAAGTGCTGAAGGACGGCGCCTCGTCCGTGTACGGCTCCGACGCCGTCGCCGGCGTGGTCAACATCATCACGCGCCAGAATTTCCAGGGCGCGGAAGCCAACGCCTACTTCGGCCAGAACGAGAAGGGCGACGGCACCACGCAGCAGTACGACTTCACCATCGGTTCGGTGGACGACAAGTCCTCCATCGTGATGAGCGCGTCCTACAACAAGCAGGATGTGGTGTGGGATCGTGATCGTGCGCGCACCGCGTCGCTGTACGGTTCGCGTCATCCGACCGCGGGCAACAGCGATGTCGGTCCGCTCGGCAAGTACCAGATTGGCCGCGTGGATGCCAACGGCAACCCGGTGCTGGGCAAGAACGGCAAGCAGATCCAGGACATTTACGCCCTGAACGGCGCCGGTCTGGATGCCAGCAACCCCGACAATTATCACCGGTACAACGGTGACGATGCCGACACGTACAACGCCAACGAACAGATGATGTTCCAGCAGCCGACCGAGCAGAAGTCGCTGTATGTGGAAGGCCGCTACAACTTTACCGACAACCTGTCGTTCCACTCGACCGCCATGTACACCGAGCGCAAGTCGAACGTGCAGATTGCCGGCTATCCGCTCAGCAGCTCGTCGTTCAACGGCCTGTCCGACGGCCTGATTTCCGCCGACAACGCCTACAACCCGATCGGCCAGGATGTCGGTTTCTTCCGCCGCACCACGGAGATGCCGCGTACCACCCAGAACACCAACCGTGCCATGCATCTGGACGCGGGCCTGGAGGGCTGGTTCAGCGTCGGCGAGCACGACTGGAACTGGGACGTCGGCGTCAACTGGAACAAGGGCAGCGGCACCATGCTGGGTCGCGGCGACATCAACCTGGTCAATGCGCAGAGCGCACTGGGCCCGTCTTTCAAGGATGCCGACGGCCTGCACTGTGGCACCAATTCCGACGACATGATCGACGGCTGCATCCCGTGGAACGTGCTGGGCGGTCCGGAAGCCATGACGCCGGAGCTGCGCGATTACCTGTTCGTGCAGTCGCAGACCGGCTACGGCAGCAAGAACGTGTCCTACACTGCCAACATCACCGGCGGCCTGTTCAACCTGGCCTCGGGCGGCGAAGTGGCCTTCGCGGCCGGCGTCGAGCGCCGCGAGGTGTCCGGGTACCAGAACACCGACCAGTTCTCGCAGTCGGGTCTGTCGACCACGCTGACCAGCGGCCCGACCCAGGGCGACTACGCGGTCAACGAGGCCTATGCCGAGTTGTCGATCCCGCTGCTTCAGGGTCTGCCGGGTGCCCAGGACCTGACCTTCGACCTGGCCACGCGCTACTCGCACTACAGCAACTTCGGCAGCACCACCAACTCGAAGTACGGCTTCAAGTGGAAGCCCATCGACGACGTGATGATCCGCGGCAACTACGCCCAGGCGTTCCGTGCCCCGACCATCATGGACATGTTCGGCGGCACCTCGCAGACGTTCGACAGCTACACCGACCCGTGCGATGCCCAGTTCGGTGCCAACGCCCACGGCCAGGACGTGTACAGCGCCTGTGTGGCGCAGCTGCAGGCGGCCGGCGTGAGCAACCCGGACCAGTTCCGTCAGTTGACCAAGACCGGTGCCCCGGTGCCGAGTGCCGACTACCAGACGGCGTACCCGTTCACCAGCGGTTCCAACCCGGATCTGAAGCCGGAAGAAGCCGTCACCAAGACCCTGGGCGTGGTGTACAGCCCGAGCCAGGTGCAGGGCCTGAGCGTCAGCCTGGATTGGTACAAGATCCGCATCGAGAACGTGATCAGCGGCATCAGCGCCAACCGCGTGCTGAAAAACTGCTACCAGGGCGATGCCAGCTTCTGCGACCGCTTCGAGCGTGACAGCTCCGGCCAGATCGTCAGCCTGAACCGCTCGTTGACCAACACCGGTTGGCAGGAAGTGGAAGGCTACGACCTGGAGTTCCTGTACCGCTTGCCGGAAACCCGCATCGGTCGGTTCCAGATCCGTTCCAACAGCTCCTACCTGAGCGAATGGAATTCGCAGACCAGCCCCGACACCCCGGTCAACACCGGCGTCAGCTGGTACTCGATCTGGCGTCTGCGCAACAACACGTCGCTGGATTGGCAGCTGGGCAACTTCGGTGCCACCTGGACGGTACGTTACTTCTCGGGCTTGAAGGAAGCCTGCCCGTTCGGCCCCGGTGTCGAGTGCAACATGCCCGACTTCACCGCGCCGGACAGCGGTCTCAGCCCGACCCGCCGGGTCGGCGCCGTGGCGTTCAACGATCTCAGCGCACGCTGGGATGCCCCGTGGAACGCGCGCATTTCGGTCGGTGTGAACAACATCTTCGACCGCAAGGCGCCCGTCAACTACGGACAGGTTTCCGCGGCCACCGCACCGCCGCTGAACCCGGCCTACGACCTGGATCGTTACTGGTTCGTGAGCTACAACCAGAAGTTCTGATGCACGCGGCCGGGCCAGGGACGGCCCGGTCGCATCGGAGCGATGGAAAGCCGTATCGCAAACGGAAAAGCCACCGGTGGATGCCGGTGGCTTTTCCGTTTGCGAACCACGAACGGCTGAACGGGTGGGGCCGGCGTCTTGTGCCGGCTTTCATTTTGGCGCTATTCTTGGCCATTCCCCTGCGGAAGTTGCGCTCGCATGGTGCTGCGTGGCCCGCATGTTCAAACATCACACAGAGAGGTTCCCCCCATGCGCGCATTGGTTTTGTCCCTGGCTGTTGTTGCAGCACTGGGTATGGCCGGGTGCAGTGGCGGTTCGAACGGCCAGCAGGGTTCGGACGTGGCCGGCAACGGCTCGGCGGCATCGGCGCCCATCGCATCCAGTGTCACCGGTACGGTCGACGTGTCCGGTTCGCACAAACTGTCCGATCAGGCCAAACTGGATATCGAGCTGGTCGACGTGTCGGCCCGCGGCGGTGAGCCGCTGGCCAAGAAGACCATTTCCCCGATCGACGGGCTGCCGGTGAAGTTCAGCCTGGACGTGGATCCGCAAAAGGTGAAAACGTCCGACCTCTACGTCGTGCAGGCGGAAATCGTCGACGGCGAGCGTCACTACACGATGAGCCTGCAGGCACCCGTCCTGACCCAGGGGGCGCCGGCCAACGCCGACATCAAGCTGGATCCGGTGCCGACCCAGGGCGAAAAAATCATCGCCAAGTTCGACAAGCTCAAGGCCCACATCGGCGGCATGCAGATGACCAAGGGCACGGCACTCGAAAAGAAGGTGTCGCGCGGCTGGCAGGCCTTCCGCGACAACAAGAGCGGTGACATCCGCTTCGTGATCGAGCTGGCCGACTATGTCGATGGCGGCTTCACTGAAACCGATTTCGCCTACAAGGACAACAAGCCCTGGATCGTGGTTCGCACCAAGAAGGAAAGCGAAAAGGGCCAGGCCAAGGAAATCGACCGCGTCAGCTGGACCGGCGCCGGCAAGGTGGAATTGAACGAAAAGCAGGTCGGCGACAACACCGACAAGCTGGACGACGACACCATTGCCAAGCTGCGCAGCGATGCCGAAGCCATCTTCAAGACCGTGAAGAAAAAGGCCAAATAAGCTTTTTTGTGGCCATATCGCAAAAAAAACCGCCCGGCACGCCGGGCGGTTTTTTTTGGGGTGGTCGGGTCGTGTACCGACCCGCATCACCTGGGGCAAGACCTGAGCCATCGCGGCCATGGGCCGCTCCCACAGGGCTTGCCTGAAACGGTCATGGGACTTTTGTGGGAGCGGCCCATGGCCGCGATGGCTTGTGACGACCGCAGCCCTCAGAAAGCGACCTTGAACCCCATGTCCAGGCGATTCAGGCGCTGGTTGCTGTCCGAGAAGCGGCCTTCGTAACCGAACCAGGTACTGACGCTGTCGCTGAGGTCGGCAATCAGACCCAGGCGGGCACTGCCCCAGTCGGCATCGGGGATGAAGCCGGTGAGGGCGAAGCTGCCGGGCATGCCGGTGAGGCCGGCCCGCACGGTGCGCGCGTCGGCACGGTCGTCATGGTTCCAGGCCACGTTGACGTAGGGGTGCAGCAGTGCCTTGCCCACCGTCAAGTCGCCCTTGAGCTGCCAGCCGATGGTACCGATCAGGGCCATGCGTTCCTGCTTGCCGAACCACATCGCCGAGCTGTCGCTGCCGGACTCGCTGAAGCCGTCCACGCGGATACGCTGCCATTCGACGCGGGCGAACGGGCCGGTGCGCACTGTCTCGGTGCCAAACCACCAGCCGCCATTCAGGCCGGCCATGATCTGGTTGCCGTCGGTCTTGCCGGCCTCGGTACGGGTCAGCGCACCCAGCTGGAAGCGACGGTTGATGTCCTTGTAGGTGAGCTGTGCGAAGCCGATATTGGCACCCAGGAAGCCGCCACCGCGGTGCCACGTGGCATAGCCCGAGCCGATGATGGCGTTCAGGCGGTAGCCGCCGGCGCCGATGTCGGCGTCGTTGCGGGCCATGCCCAGCGCGCCGCCGACGTTGAAGTTGTCACCGGCCGCGGCATCCACGCCGACCGTCAGGTTGATGTTGTCGCTGCGGGTCTTGGGCGAATTGCCGGTGGCGTCGAAACGCTGCTTGGCGTAGCCGATGCCCGCGAACAGGCGCGTACCGGCGCCGAACTGGTCGGCCTGCATCTGATCGCGCAGCAGGCCCATGTGGGCGTCGGCGGCGGCCAGCGGCGCCTCACCCAGCATCGAGACCTGTCCCGGCGCGTTCAACTCGGCCAGCACGTATTGCCCGAGCATGGCGTGGGCCGCCGTGGTCGGGTGCACGCCGTCGGCAAACAGGTGGCTCTGGTCGTCGCCTTCGGCATAGGTGTAGGGTGCGCCCGAGCCCTCGGGGCCGCACTGCACCGAACTGGAGCCGGCCCCGCAGGCGGCATCGGTGACGTTGCTGAAGCCGAAGGCCTGCGGATCGGCGATGACCTCGTTGAACAGGCTGTACACGTCCACCGGCACCACGTTGAGGCCCTGGTCGGAAAGCTGGTTGAGACCGCTGGCGAGTACGCCGTTGTAGACCAGCGACAGGCCGCTGAGGCCTTCGGCCGCGGCGTCGCCCTGGGCGGCGGCCGAAGGCGTGTTGCCGATGTCCGGGAGGTTGAATACCAGCGTGTAGTCGGCGCCGGCCTGGTGCATCTTGCCGAGCAGCTTGAGCTCCTGCTGGGCGGCCGCCGCGACGCCGGCCTGGGCCTGGTCCGGCGTTTCCGGTGTGACGCCCGTCTGCGCCTCGACCTGGGCCAGCACCTGATCGGTCACGGCCGGGGTGATCTGTTGCGTGAAGGCGTCGATGGCCGCCGGATCGTTCGGGATGACCTGGTTGGCGATGGCTGCCTGCACCTGTTGCTGGATGGCCTGTTCGATGGCCTGTTGCGCCGCGCCCGCCGCCGCGGTGGCGGTGGCGTGGTAGAAGATGTCGTTGGCGCCGCCCCACATGCTGTAGAGCGTATGGCCGTCCATGCCACCGGCCTGGTCGAGGTAGCCGTTGACCTGGTCGCTGATGGTCGGCACCGCCGCGGGCGTGCCGGGGGAATTGGTCAGGACGCCGGCACCGCCGAAGGCGAAATTGCTGCCACCGGTCACCGAGGGGGCCAGTTCGAAACCGTAGGCGTCGGCGACATGCTCCACCGCCACCTCACCCGGGTTCGTGGTGAAGCGGCTGGGTTGCTCGGCCCCGCCGGACAACGAGATGTTGCCGTTGTCACTGAGGCTGTCGCCGAACACCGTCATCTTGTTGAAGTCGGTGGTGCCGGCGTGCGCCGTGGCGCTGAGGACAAGGGTCGCCAGGATGGCGCCGCTCAGGTGTTTCACACGAAGCATGAAGGTTCCCCGGACATGAATGATGGTGTCACCATAAACCAATCCATACGCAAGCGCACGTTCAGGTTTGTGGAGGTGTGGAGGGAGCCGACCATCATGATCCCGTAGTGGCCAAGGCCCCGATCCATCCGCGCTGTCGGGGTTGAAACCCCTTCCCACCAGGCATTCATGACATTCGGGACGAGCCCTGTGGGGAACCTCGAAAAACTCCGACCCGACTTCCGGACCGGGCATCCCGGATGCCCCATTTTTCTTGTGGGAGCGGCTTCAGCCGCGATGGCGAGATACCCGCAAGCGCTGATCGCGGCTGAAGCCGCTCCCACGGGTTGATTCTTGTATCCGGTTTTTCGAGGCCCCCCACAAGGTACATGGGGCTCTCGGCAAATCAGCTTGGGGTTTTTCGAGGTTCCCTGTGGGAGCGGCTTCAGCCGCGATGGCCCGAACCTCCGATCCTGACACGCTTATGCCACCAGATCCATACGTAGTAGAGCGGCACTCCGGCCAGCGTGATGAGGATGCTGGTACCCGTCGACCACGGCTCGCGCCACAGCGAATTGACCACCACCACCACGGTGGCCAGCACGAACAGCGCCGGTACCACGGGGTAGCCGATGGTGCGATAGGTGCGCGGAAAGTCCGGACGCCGCCGGCGCAGGATGAAGATGCCCACCACGGCCAGGGCCAGGAACGGCCAGATGCCCAGCACATAGGCCGCCGCCAGTTGCAGGAAGGTGCGCAGCAACACGTAGATCACCGCCAGCACCACGATGAAGGCGATGGCGACATACGGCGTTTCCCACTTCGGGTGCACCTTGCCGACGGTTTTGAAGAACAACCCGTCCTCGGCCATGGCGTAGAACACGCGCGGGCTGGACAGGATGCTGCCGTTGAGCGTGCCGAAAACCGACAGCATCACCAGCGCGCCCACGAACGAGGCGCCGGCGCGCCCCAGTGCCGCGCCGGCCGCATCGGCGGCGACCGACTTGGAGGCGGCCAGGTCCGGCAGTGACAGCGCGCGCAGATAGGCGGTGTTGATCAACAGGTACACCACGATCACCACCAGCACGCCACCGACCAGGGCCAGCGGCAGGTTGCGTTGCGGGTTGCGCATCTCGCCCGACAGCGTGGTCAGGTTTTCCCAGCCGTCGTAGGCCCACAGCACCGCGACCAGGCCCAGGCCCACGCCCGACCACTTGGCCACGCCCATCGGTTCGGCGGTCAGCGGGTTGTGCTCGCCACCCGGCGCGAACAGGAAGATCGCCACTGACAGGCCGACGATGGCCAGCACCTTGGCCGCCGTGGACAGGTTCTGGATCGCCGCGCCGAGTTTCACCGAGCGCGTGTTGGCGGCGGCCACCAGCACGATCAGGGCCGCGGCGATGCCGTGCGTGGCCGCGTTCGACAGGGGCACGAAGAACGCCAGGTACTGCGAAAACATCAGGCTCTGCGCGGCCCAGGAAATGGGCGTGGTCAGCAGCCACATCCAGCCGAACAGGAACGCCAGCGGCCGACCGTAGGCTTCGCGCAGGTAGACGTAGGGGCCACCGGCTTGCGGAAACATGGCCGCCAACTCGGCGATCGACAGGGCCCCGAACAACGCCACCAGACCACCCAGCACCCAGACCAACGCGATGCCGGTAAGGTTGCCGGCCTGTCCGGCAATCGGCGCCGGCACCTGGAAGATGCCGCTGCCGATGATGATGCCGACCACCACCGCCATGCCCGTGAAAAGGCCCAGTCGGCGGGGCAGTTCGCGGCGGGCGGCGGGTGTGGTTTGCGTCGTCATGCAGCGAGACTAGCACCCTCGTCAGGTCGCGTTATAGTGCGGATGTCATGGTCATGCAGCCCACCGCACCGTCATCCGTCGACGTCGACCTGGCGGCCTGGCTGGCTGCGCGGCGACACGTGGTCGCCATCACCGGCGCCGGCGTCAGCACCGCCTCGGGCATTCCCGATTACCGTGACGTCAACGGCAACTGGAAGCGCAACGCGCCGGTCACCTTGCAGCAGTTCACCGGCAGCGATGCCGTGCGCCGGCGCTACTGGGCACGCAGCCATGCCGGATGGGCCCACTTTCGGGGCACCGAGCCCAATGCGGCCCATCACGCGCTGGCAGCCTTGGAGCGCGCCGGCCATGTTGCCGGCATCGTCACCCAGAATGTGGACCGCCTGCACCAGCGTGCCGGCAGCCGCGAGGTGGTCGATCTGCACGGTCGGTTGGACATTGTGGTGTGTCTCGAGTGCGCCACGCGTTATCGCCGCGACTGGCTGCAACGGCGCCTGTCGGCAATGAACCCGGACTGGGACCCGCATGCCGAGCGCATCGCGCCCGACGGCGACGCCGACCTGGATGATGTGGACTTCGCCACATTCCGCTACCCGGACTGTCCGCGTTGCGGCGGTCTGCTGAAACCGGACGTGGTGTTCTATGGCGAATTCGTGCCGGCCGCGCGTCGCGAACGTGCCGAAGCGCTGGTGGCGGCCGCCGACGGCGTGCTGGTGGTGGGTTCCTCGTTGATGGTGTGGTCGAGCTTCCGGCTGGTCCGTTCGGCACACCGGCGCGAGGTATCCATTGTCGCCATCAACCACGGTCGCACCCGTGCCGACGAGCTGCTGGATGCGACCTGTACCGGCGACGCCGGTACGGTGCTAAGGGAGGCACTGAGCGCGCTGGCGTAATCCCGCCGTCGCGGCTTCCACCGCTCCTGCACCTGCATTAGAGCCTCAAAGGTCACCGGTAGGGCACCGCGAAAACCCGGTTTTTGTGGGAGCGGCTTCAGCCGCGATGGCGAGATACCCGCAAGCACTGATCGCGGCTGAAGCCGCTCCCACAGATCCATGTCGGGTACCGGGTTTTTCGAGATCCCCTGCACGGGTTTGGCGGGGCACCGGGCGAGCGGCCCATGGCCGCGATGCTTGTCCGAGCCCCGGTCCTGATTCTCAGCGCTGCTTGGCGCGCGCAAACGCCTCGGCCAGCGCACCGCCGGCTGCCGGCCCTTTGCTTGTCGCCGGCTTGACCTCTTTCGGGCCGCGCGGACGACGCCCACGCGAATCGTCGCGCGAGGCTTGGCCACCGCGGCTTTCGCCGGGGGTGTCGTCCAGGCGCATGGACAGGGCGATGCGTTTGCGTGCCAGGTCCACGTCCATCACCTTGACCTTGACGATGTCGCCGGCCTTGACCACGTCGCGCGGGTCCTTCACGAAGCTGTGCGACATGGCCGACACATGCACCAGGCCGTCCTGGTGCACGCCGATGTCGACGAACGCACCGAAGGCGGCGACGTTGCTGATGCGTCCTTCCAGCACCATGCCGGGTGTGAGGTCGGAAACGTTTTCCACGCCCTCGGCGAAGCTGGGTGCGACGAAGGTGGGGCGCGGGTCGCGGCCGGGTTTTTCCAGCTCCTTGAGAATGTCCTGCACGGTCGGCAGGCCGAATTTTTCGTCGGTGTAGTCGGCCGCTTTCAGGCCGCGCAGGAAGCCCGCATCGCCGATGATGCCGCGCACCTCGCGCCCGCAGCGCGCCACGATGCGTTCCACCACCGGATACGCCTCCGGATGCACGGCGCTGGCGTCGAGCGGGTCGTCGCCGCCGGTGATGCGCAGGAAACCGGCGCATTGTTCGAACGCCTTGGGCCCGAGTCGCGGCACTTTCAGCAGCGCGCGGCGGCTGGTGTAGGCACCGTGTTCGTCGCGATGCTTGACCACGTTCTCGGCGACGCTGGTGGACAGGCCGGCCACGCGTGCCAGCAGCGGTGCCGAGGCGGTGTTGACATCCACGCCGACGGCGTTGACGCAGTCCTCCACGCGCGCATCCAGCGTGCGTGCCAGCTTCACCTGGTTGACGTCGTGCTGGTACTGGCCGACGC
>CAZMKO010000025.1:0-26207 GCA_964566965.1 uncultured Rhodanobacteraceae bacterium | reverse complement strand
CGCCGAGCAGCGCAGCAAGGTCAAGGCCATCACCGACGCCAAACTGCGCAAGCTCACTGAGCAGATCGAACACATGAAGGCATCCATCCGGTCCAAGGTCGAGCACCCGTTTCGAGTGATCAAGCGGCAGTTCGGTTACCGCAAGACACGCTATCGCGGCTTGGCCAAGAACCACGGTCAGGTAGTCACGTTGTTCGCGATGGCCAACTTGTGGATGGCAAGGAAGCGATTGCTGGCCACAAGATAGGTGTGCCCGCAGCACGCCAAAATGCGTGTTGCGGGCACAAAAAACAGGCAAACGGGCCGATTGGACGGCTATTTGGCGTGAATTCGCTCGGGAAACTGATTCAGACACGCGGTTGCGAGTACTTCAGTCGTTTGATCAGACCTTCCCTAGGGAACACTACAAGATTCTTACCGTCTGGGTGTACAGCACTCGGGTAAACCAGCCCTCCCAGCTTGGAGCCATCCTCAAGTTTAAAAATCTGAGCTAAATATTCGCAAACGACTTGAGATGGCACGTAGTCAATATGCTCACGCCCATCCTTGACCACCGGCCGGCTGATGGTTTCCACGAACTCCCGGACGAACAAGGCACGCTCTAACGCCCCTTTGTTGGCCAAGTCAAAAATCGATGGCACAGGCGGAAGCAATGTCAAATCGATGACGTGCACCGATTCTTGCAATTTAAAAATGGCGGTGAAGACCGTACCGTCATTACGGTCGGTAACGCCTATTTCATGACGTGCTGTTGCTAGATCCGTAGCGGTATAGAAGTACGGTATTCCAGCTGGGTTCATTCTGCCCGCAGAGGCTATCTCCTTTGGCGGTGGTCCTAGCTGATTAGCGTCTGGCTCCCACATCTGCCCATGCTGACGAAAACGAGAGCGGTAGACTTCCGTCTCCGCCGGTAGGGTCCGTATTAATGGGCGAAGGCTCTCGGCGACCGCCGGCAATACATCAGCGATTTCAATTTCGTAAGGTGATGAAGATTGCGATCGTGGTGCATTAGTGAAGTGGAAGCGCGTCTCATGCTTTACGGCATGCGCAAACAAATTCCATCCTGACGAAAGCACCTCGTGAGGATGGATACCGGCCCAATGACCGTTTGCGGCTGGTACGAAAGAATTCCCATTTACCTCAGCATCAATCACCGCTTCAACAAAGTCCTGGTGACCATCAAATCCGACCTGCATGAGAACTTCTTGCACATCGATAGTTGGCACTACGAAGCCTCCGCTAATGGGCACGCCGCCCGAGGCAGGTTCGACATAGTACGTGCCGATCGTTTCGTAGACAGTTCCGATCACTACCTCGGACTCAGCAGCTATGTCTACATCGCTGCTTCGACCACAATAGCTACAAGCAGTCGAGCAAGCAGCACTATTTATCAATTGCTTCAAATAGGGATCTTCAACGCAATCTGCACACACAAATGTGTCTGGGGCTGACCAGCCTCGCTCCTGAACTTCTATCCATTCGGATTTTACGAGTCCCATCATGCCTCCGGGTAGAAATGCATTATTGGCGGTTCGTGCCAATTACGGCCTTCTGTAGCCGTCATCTTGATCCTCATATGGGGCTACTCGAACGCTGAATCAACGACATCGTATAAAACAGAGCAGAGTGCACTTTTCAACGACTGCTTCTGGCCGTAAGCGGCCAGCCACAAGCGATATTGCGCGCGTGCTGGTCAGCACCAGCACGATGGGCAACGATTGCCGGAACGCTGGTCAGCTTTCCCCAGAGTACGCAACTGCGGCCAGTCCTCCCAATCCGGCAGGCAAGACCACACCCGCAGAGAGTCAGCATGAAGCCTCCCACTGCATCGACAGCGGGGACTCAAAAAGTAGCGCCCCACTGATGCTGGGCAGCGTTACCTCACTCCCGCCTCGGATCCCCAGAATTCCAGCCAACCAGTGCGACCACTACAACGATGAGGCCGCCGGCAAAGAACCACCACCCCGCAATCCACTTTAATCGCTGCCGCACATCGTGCGCCAAGGCCGGTTCGGCAGCCACTCGCTGCAGTTCTCCCGCAAACCTCCCCGCCAGATCCATGCAAACGACGCCATCCACCGTACAGGCCTGCAAACCATGGGCTGCCGACTTGCGCACATAAAGCCGTTGGCCCCGTTGCACCGACACGGCACCCTTGACGGCCCACATTCCCGTTGTCGTGCGGATGACCGTGGTCGCCGGGAGCAGTCCATTTGACTGGGTAGTTGCCCCTTGGACGGTCGCGGGCCGGCTCTTGCCGGTAACCACATCAGGGGAAAACACTGCCGCACTGATCATCCCGGTCGCGGGCAGCAGCCATACCAGTACAGCAAGCAATACATATGCATGTCGTTTCACGATGGACTCCTTCTGTGTCATGAGTGGGCCCACGCGGGCAAAGCCTGCTCAATCGCTGACCTGGCGTGGGTTACTTCATCCGTAGCACAGATTTTCCGTACGCAAAGTTCCACCATATTTCTGCAGCCATGCCTCTCCTGCGGCTCAGAATGGGGGGGTGCCTTCCATACAGCGGCCAGCCTCGGAGGCAGAGAACGGGTGAGGAAGAAAACATGCGCAACTTTGCAGGCCAGCCTCATGGCGTACGGTTCCATGGAAGCCACCAGGAGCCCACGAACATGGACACTTCCCGGAACTCGACAAGCGAACCCGCCCCATCCAGGTTGATCCAGCCAGGACTTCGCGCATTTTTTCGAATTTGCGACAAATGGGGTCTGGATACCGACCAGCGCATCATCCTGCTCGGATCGCCCGAGCGCACACTTTATGACCAGTGGCTCGAAGGCATCGTCGACACCGTGCCACCCCACACGATCGAACGTCTCAGCTACATCCTCGGTATCTACAAGGCGTTGCACACTCTTTTCCCGGACAACGCGTTCGCGGACCGCTGGATTCATCAACCCAACAAGGCGCAATTATTCGGTGGCAAGCCGGCGCTGGACCGTCTGCTGACAGGACGGGTAGACGACCTGGCTATTGTGCGGAAGTACTTGGATGCCGCTTGCGGCTGACGACACTTCCGATCCCCTCACCTCTCAAGCCATGACTCTTCTAGGTCCATCGCAATACGGCCGAACTCATGGCGTCCTAGGGATGAGCTTCACAAATGGCAAGGACGAATGGCCCCAAGATCACCCCGCCTGCATGCAAACGGGCGCCCTCTTTCCCCGCAGTTTCCCATCTCCCATTTGCTGACAGTAATTGCACCATCATGGTCTTCGAAACTGCTCAAAAGGAAAATTTCTTGCGCCTTGATCGGAGTCAAGCAATGAGGCACACGAGTCTATACATGTAGGCTCGTGTGCCTCAGTCCTGCAATCTTCGGAGACTCACGTCTCGTCGCGAATGTCCGTTGTTGGTCCATTCCGCTTGACCGATTCAATGCCGCCTTCCATGGCCGAAGTCGAAGAATACATCTCGCTGCGTCCGATGACCTCTCCATTGGCCGCCTTCAATACAAAATAAGGCTGTCCCGAAGTGGAAGTCTTGCGCTCGTAACGTTCGTCCTTGGGGCTGTTGGTCTGCACCGAGCCGATACCGTTCTTGGCACCATCCTTGGAGGTATACCTCTCGCTGGTCAAGATAATTTCGCCGTTTCCTGCCTTCAGATTGAACATGAACTGATCACCGCTACGCTTCAATACATACCATCCAGACATGGCCTATCTCCT
Organism: uncultured Rhodanobacteraceae bacterium; assembly: GCA_964566965.1. Lineage (GTDB taxonomy): Bacteria > Pseudomonadota > Gammaproteobacteria > Xanthomonadales > Rhodanobacteraceae > Oleiagrimonas. Next base: position 22,515 of record CAZMKO010000025.1, on the reverse strand, counting down.
GTCGAGTAAACGGAGCTTCGCCCACAAACCAATGATGACGCCCCCTGAGGTCAATTGATCGTAGACCAATTCCAAGATTTGTAGCAACTTGGTGCGACCAAGGACCTTGCCCAATTTCTGCGGAAACAAAGATCCCCCCGTTCTCAGACCACCTGCTGGCCCGAGGCGCGCCGTGAATTCCGATTGGGTCAGCCCCGTACATGCCCGCGCCTTCGCAGCTCACGTCAGCTCCACCTGTGTGGGATGCGCCGCATCGCCGCGCTTTAATTTGTTTCACCTAGCGCAACAGCTTCTCGCCTGATTGCCCACCTGTCACAGCAAGCGATCTCCGTGGCGTCGAGTCCTGCTGGCAGCATACCGCGTCTAGAAGAAACTCCACGAAAAAAGAGTCGAATACGCCGTACCCAAGGCACGACGAGAAGCTAATGTGAAGCAGTGGCTGACCATAAAACAGCATGGGTCACACATATTGATCGGTTGCTCGGTGAGCGTTATCACGCTTGACGTAGCACGAAATGACACAAGTATTTACCGAATTAAGGTAGCCACCATGCCTGAACTACTTCCATTAACATCTCATATTCCCAGAGACGACTGGGGGAATATTCTTATCATTGGCAACGCACCTGACGTCCCAGTAGAAGGGATGCATATCCTGAGGCCTACGACAGAGCAATATTTCGAGAACGCGTCGATAATATCGAAACTGACTAATCTTTTTTTCAATACCCGCTTTGACAAAAATCTCTATGTACTCGAGGGGTATTGTTGCATTTTTTTAGTAGCAAATTTACCGTTAATTCCGATATTCCACGATGCAGCTAAGAAATTTATCAAACTCATTCCAACACTCAATCATTGGCTCTATTTGATTGCAGAAAAAGAAAGCGGCATCGCTAATCCCGCAGCCGAAATTGAACGCATCGAACAAACCATTCCATTCCGGCCTGCAGAGACTATACGCAACGCACTCATAACCGTCGCAACCCATACTTCGCGCCAAGTCACCATGGGCGATGTGGAAGGACACACCGAAACACTACGCATTCCCCCAAAATCCCAGCTGATAGACCAGGCGGCCCAACCCAACGGAGCTGAACCCTTCGCCCGTGTCGTCGCAATCGAGCGCTATGTGGCAATTACCACTACGGCTGGCGCAACTCATCTCGTTCCCTACGCAACAAGTAGCGGCGCGGCCATACCCGGCTCGAAGATCCGGCTGGATAACCAGCACAAGCGAAAGCATGGCAAATGGGCTACAGCAACAGGGTACGCGATTCCGCAGAGAAACAAGCAACACGGAGCTAAAAAATGACAAAACACAAACGATCACGCCAGTGCGGTACGTTATCTATACAAATAACCATGAATGACGCTTTAGCAATCCTTCGTGACACGCTTATCAGAGGACACCATTCGGAGCTCGAACAGTTGCAATTGTTAGTGCAGAAGTACGGACCTTTTGATCTTGGCAATGAACTGACTTTTCAATCAAGCTCCTTGATTATAGATGTCCTGGATAACAGTGACACGCAAGATTCACAATTTGACGGTGACGATTTTATCTTTTGGTTGCAGTCCAACGCCACATTAAACCTAATAGGCAACGGCCCACACACTAAAGAATCGAACGAGACAACTACGACCATATCTAGGGACAACAATGCCGCTGATAGCGAGCAACCCCTGTCTACTGAGATTTCTCCCGGCAAGCCCCCTCCGCGAGAGGGTAATGCAAATGTGACTCGGCCTGGAAAACAAAGAGATCAGCCAGCCCAAGGTGACACTTTACCAACCAAGCCTCCTCATCTCCAAGGCGATTATTCTTCCATCACACTAGTTTCTGGCGACAGCGCCGCTAAATTCACCTTCCCCACCCAGACACCCTTGCGACGAGCGCATAGGCACAACGAGACGATCGTAAACGTTGCGAGAGTCGCCGACTGGATCGTAATCCGCACGGAGGCACAGCACATCGCTATGCCCGCCGAGGACGTGCCGGACGACCTGACAGTCGGTAGCATCGTGGAGTTCGTCGGCATTGATGAGCGAGCTGGCCAGCGACTGCGCCTTGTAGACGGGGCTGAAGTGATCAAAGACGAGGCAATCAATTCACCACCTAATGATGATGCTTCCAGTGATTGAGTGCGTACGGTAGATATATCGGTTTTGCACTTATGACCCCGCGGATCTGCGAATTACTGTTGCCTCTTGCAGAACGACAACCATTCGCGGCGTAGCCTTTCATCGCTGCTGAATGGCGAGCTCACTGTGAATTGGAACTCGACTCTGTGCGTAGCAAGCGCGCTGCAACCCAAATGACACCAAGCACTCGCTTGAGTGACAACCCAAGGTGGATTGCCGAACCCATCCTACGCTGGCGGGCAGCTCGGAGGTCAGACTTCCTGTCCAACCCCGCCTCATCACGCTGCCGAGCATGCAGCCTTACCTTCCGGATTCCACTGGGCAGCGGCATACTCTCAATCGCATCGGCGGAAATTTCCACGGCTTGCAAACAATCCACCAAGTTTGGATAAACGTCGCTGGGAACCCGGATCCAGTCCTGATCCTTGGGCCTCATCCAGTCATATACCGCTTCCGAAAGGCGCATCAGGTCGTCGCGGCGTTCACTGTCCACATCATCAAAAAATGTACACAGCGCGTCCAGCTTTCCTGCTGCGGCAGCCCTTCGTACCTTCCACTTCGGAAGATCCAAGGCTTCTTGACGTGGGCCAGCAATCAGCCGCCGACCGAGATGCTGTTCGAAGGGAGCGAACGCAAATTCGATCTGAGCTGCTTGTTCGTCACTGGCGCCGATAACCGCCAATGCGTTTGCCAGTGTTCCCGTGGACATAGTCAAATCGAGAAGCGTGAGCAGCTGCCCAGCCGTCCATTTCCGCATGACACCCGGTGATTTGGGGAACACGTCTTGCGTGGGACGATCCGGCACCACGCGCGATTTGCACACGTGATCCATCCATACATGCGCCTCGCCCGCGCCTTTTGCCCGCTGCAAGATTTGGTCGACCGTTACCAGGCGCACGCCCATCAGGGCTGCAACGGTACGCCGCGACAAGTATTTGTCCGAAAGCCAAACATCCCGGCGCGAACGCAGCAGCCAAGGCATGTGGCAATAGCATGTCAGCGTCGTCGTCCAATGCTTATGCCCGAGCGGCACGACCGCCTCCATCAGATCACGTGGGAAGACGATCGATGCCTTCACGCTGCTGGCATCGGGGTGAAGTGCCGTAGGCTTCAACACCGTTAGATCGCGTGACGCCAGGAAAAGCGGTATCACGCGCTGAAACGCCACCAGATGTCGCAATCGATGCAACCGTTCCGTTGCCCGTCCGGTAGCTTGAGCCAAAGCAACCTTGCAAGCATCGGCGACAGCCCCTCTTCCTTTTGCCTTCCGACCATCCTCCAAAGGAGAGAATACATAGGCGTTCTCCCGGCGCCATGTCGACAGCCTTGATTTATCCATCCCTTCCCATCGTGTGAAGCCCTTCTGCACATGGGCTGGAATGGCGGTTGTATCCAGACTTCTACGCGCGGAAAAGGTCTTGAGTCGACGTGAGCGGTTGGCGCGGATACGTACAAGAAGCTGGCCGTCCGCCCACTGCACATCGGCGAATTTGAGGCCAAGAACCTCACTGCGACGCGCACCCGTATAGGCATAAAGCGCCATGGCCGCGCTGGCCTGCCGTCGTACCCGGGTATTATCAAGGTCATCTTCGCCCGGCGGATTGCCAGTTGACTCCTCAAGGTACCGGACTGCCGCATCTCGCTCCAGAGGCAGTATCAGCTCCGAGTCAACCGACCGCTGGTTCGTACGGAGGTGCAAGCGTACCTCCGACAAATCCAATTCTGGGAACCCGAGGTATCTGACGCAACATGCGTGAAAACTCAATATGGCACTTGCTGCCTGGCTCCGCATGGAGTCGGACGATTCGACAGCAGCAAGGTAGGCATCCTCCAGCTCTGCATCGCCCATATCGTCCATGGATTGCCCTCCAAACGTCCATGTCAAACTGCCGCCAATACGCGTCAGATACGTATAGATCGTGCTGTCTTCGGGATGTGCCCGCTCCTTCGTACCATGCTCCAGCATATCGACAACCCACGTCATCAGTGCCATGACGATGGGCTGCGGCATAACCTTGGGATCAGGGGTAGCCAGTTGTTGCCGAAGCTCTGCAACGACCTTCGGACGCGTCGAATCATTGAACAGCTGATCCGCTGGAATCCGAATGCCTGTCACCGGAAGCTCAAGATCCGCACCTTTTTGCGGGATGACTTGGCACAACGCAAGATATTGACTGCGTGCATTCCCCGTACTTTTGGCTTGCACCAGACCCCTTTGTGCCGACCGATCAGCCAACGACGCCTCCGTTTCACGCCTCAAGGAGCCAACAGGATCCGCATCCAACATGGCGAGTTGCTCATCCAGGCTTGCCGGCACGGAACCTGCTACAGGATCGCGGACCAATCGTGCCGCCGGCGAAAGCTCCCATCGATTGGATACGGATACCGTTTGACAAAGGAAGCCGAGCACATCCGGGACAGCACAATCGCTCCCGTCACCCTGTGCGGCACCCTGCTCGAGGGAATGCCGTGCCCGCAACGAGACTGCCCAGTCGGGCAAAAGCCGTATCAGTGCCCGGTTGATATCAACCCGAGAAGGGATCGATGGATTGCGGTACTTCTTTGCAAGCCGTGCCAGGGCTATGGCGGCAAGCCCGCGCACAGCCAACACTTCATGGGTGGCTTCACCCCATGGGACAAGTATCGCGTCGTCCAGCGTCGCCGACCGTTTCAGCTGATGTCGTCGTTGCAGGACACCAAGCACTTGACCTGCGTCATCCATGAAGCCGAACAACGTCAACCCCAATACTCCTCGAGCACACGCAAGGCCAAAGTTGCGCCAGTCACCGGGGGCCTGTCTGGACAGCTCGACCACCCATTGCCGCAACGCCCGAACCTGGCGGATCGCGCACATCATGCCCGGCAAGAAAGCATTGTCTACTCGACGCCGAAAGGTGAATCGACTCGACGGTATGTGGTAATGCACGTCGGAGCGCCGATTGACTGTGCGCAAGATCCGGCGTAGAGCATCCACCCTCGCCACAGCCAATGCGTCATCGCCACCCGCTTGGTCGACGAGACGATCGCAAGCTTGTTCCAGAGCCTCCGGATCCAACGTGGGTTTTAAGGTCCGTATCCCGGTTTGGCGGTAAACATCGGCAATACCAGTCGCTGCGATCATCGGATCAGCCAGCACGTCTGTTTCCGCCTGGCGCCGGCAGCTATTCAATCTGGCCCTGCGTTCCACACGTTCCCGTTTTGCATCCAGGTCCGTCGACCGCTGACATGCCTCGATGGCCTTGGCCCACGCCCGTAGCGGTTCCAATGGTGGACGCGGATCTTGATGATCGACTGGAATCCCGCGCATGACACGCCATCCTTGATCACGTGCCACTTTGTCAAAGACTGGACGGCATGCTTCCACGAAGACCAAGGGCTCGGTGGGGCTGCCATTGCTGAACGGGTAGCCGACCGCCTCCAGGTGACCCAACTGCATCGAAGCAAACTCGGGGGACAACCCCATTTCGACTGAGCGTGTCCGAATCCAGGTACGACCCCAATTAAGCGGAATCGATAGCCAGGAGTCTGGCAGCCAACGGCGGAAACGGGCCATCCTAAGCGTGGACGGTTTCCCATGGGCTGAAATCTCGAACAACAGCGGCTTTGAACCATGGCGTACCTGATTCACATGCGATGCCAACGCTTTTTGGTTCCGAGCCATACCAACGAGGTGTGATAGATAGGCCCGCAACTGGTCCACGACACATGTAGGCAGTACGACCAATCGTGGATCATGTGCCTGGTCATGAACCTTGTCTCGAATCAGGGCAGCGCCGACTTCAAGATCCACGTCATTCAACGTCACGCGGAACAACGCATCGACCGGTCGATGTCCCACTGCTGCGAGCAACATGCAGCCCATTCTGACAACCATCACACGGTGGACTTCTGCCCACTGGCCCTTCGTCATCATCCGAACCACCTGGGTAGGCCACAGGCGGGGAAGGTCCGTCACCATGTCACGAGCATCCGAATAGCCAACCAAGGTAGCCGCGCCCACCCTTTCCCCCTCATCAACGCGCTCGTTCGATCCCCCGCTGATACCCAAGATCGCTCGTACGGTCTCCGAGTAAACACGCGCGATGGACCCGACGCGCGGCGCGTAATAATGAAGCGGCGCGATCGACTGCCCTAGGGTGTCACCGCAGATCAACTGCGTCATGGCCGTATCGCGGCAGTGATCGAATACATGCACGGCAAACGATCGACGCACTTGCCCGGCATGGAACGAAAAACCGATTCGCCGAGAGAGATGCCGAACCGCCTCGCGCAAATACGCATCGAGCGACTCTACTGGGGTCTTTGCCAACCTGGGGAGCCAAGCCCCATGTCGAAAGCCGTCGACGATTTCCCTGTCCAGCGGCAAGTCCAAAGTCGGCTGCACCGGCTCCAATCGCCCTGCCTGACTCGGAGATGGCATGAAGTAAGAAACACGTTCATCTCCACGCCCTTGACGCAAGCCGTGCCAGAAAATGCCCAGCCGGATCACAGACTCATCGAGCCGCAGCTGCCACTCGTCGATTCCCGGCTCTGCAGCCGATGGCGCAACGACCGCCAAACGGATCAACCTTGCCGCGCTCCTTCCTGTCATAGCCTGGAGCAACAATGCACCCAAGCCCAAAGCCAAATCAGAATCATCCACTCCATGATGAAGCTCCTGCAGAAGGGCCCGAACGACAACCCGGAGGTTAGCCATGGACAAGACGTCTGGATGATTCGTAAGGAACAGCCAATTCTGATTCCAGATGGCCTGCACGGCCGCATACCGGGCCATCCTGCGTCCATCTGGATGGTTTTCCGGACCCATGGCCGGAGTGATGACGTGGCTGGACTGAATCTCTGCTAGAGGCTCACCTTCAGCCAAGTCCAAGTATCCAGCAGGCGCCACCTGAACAACACGGATGTGTGTGCGCATCGCCTCGAGATCATCATCTTCATCAACAATGCCTGTCGACCCACCACCCTTTTTGCCATGCGATGGCGTAGCCGCTGTTCCCGCTCCAACGACCGGCATGTCGGACAATATGCCCCGAAGTTCGGGTTCAAAGTGCCGCCGCCATGCCCGCGACAATGCTTGATGGTCACAAGTTTTCAGCACCGCCGCTGCGTCCACGAATTCAGCCAGCGTGGAAGCAGTGTCCAAGGCGGCAAAATGTGACGCCACCGGATGCTTGGCAGTGGACGCCGCATCACGAAACTTCACGGCATCGCGAATGGCTGAGGCCAGTACGCCAATTGCGCTTGCACGGGGCTTGCCAGAGCTTGCCCAACGCATACGGCAAAGCCAAAGTACCGCGCGAAGACCTTCAGGCCCGCGCATGGGCTGCAGCTCTCTCCCCACCAGGGTACCGGCCAGTAAGAAATCGCCTGTTAGCGTATCTTGCGCCATTCCTCTGCGAGACAGGGAACTTGTTGAGAGCTGCCGCACGATCTCAGGCACAGCTGATCGAGCACTATCATCCAAGGCCGCTGATACCCAAGGGACACTCTGCAAGATCCGCTGGCACGATTCGAAAACCGGCAGAGCAACATCCACCCGCGGAACAGGGAACCACACGAGGAACTGACGTGCCCATGCGGCATGGCTCCCCAAGCTGGGATGGTCTTCGACGAACTTCTCAGCAATGGCTTCGGGTTGGACCGCCCAATTTTTCATGTACGCCTACCGCCAAATACACGTGACTACGGCTTTCATCCTACGAGTGCTTAGGTCACGATAGCGGCAGTATTGTGTGCAAAAATCTTATACTTTTATAGGTTCCTATATGGCGCAGGTCTTGTGAAGACGAAGCACCATGTCCGCCTTGAACAGGTTATGTAGCGTATCTTAAGGTACTTTCTCAGAAAGTTATACTTTTTCATGGATAGGTCGCACCACGCTCTCATAATGCCGTCGGTGGTTCGAGCCCACCCGTAGCCACCATCAAAATCGACCAAATCCATGTTTTTGCCGGTCAGGATCACGCTCAGTGACAAGGCCGCGCCGTGTCCGCGGGACCGGGTCAACCGGCAATTTTGCGCGGATCGTCCGAATGCGCTGTGGGTGGCCGACTTCACGTATGTCTCAACTTGGCAGGGCCACCTGTACGTGGCCTTCGTGATCGATGTGTACGCTCGCCGAATCGTTGGTTGGAAGGTGTCGAGCACCATGCGCACGGACTTTGTGCTCGATGCCTTGGAACAAGCGCTGCATGCACGCAGGCCATTCGATGATGGCAGCCTGATTCACCATGGCGACCGCGGATCGCAATATGTGTCCATCCGCTACAGTGAGCGCCTGGCCGAGGCGGGCATTGAAGCCTCGGTCGGCAGCGTGGGCGATTCCTACGACAACGCCTTGGCCGAGACCATCAATGGGCTGTACAAGGCCGAGGTGATTCATCGCCAGTCATGGCGTACCCGAGAAGCGGTCGAGTGGGCGACGCTGGAGTGGGTGGACTGGTTCAATCACCAGCGGCTGCTGGGGCCGATCGGGCATATCCCGCCAGCAGAAGCTGAGGCAAACTATTATCGGCAATTCGACGATCAGGCCATGCCGGCCTGACTCAAACCAAACAGCCTCCGGGAAACCCGGGGCGGTTCACTTGACGGCAGTCGTTCGCGATCTTATATCGCCATCTAGTTATAGTCGTGAATGGTTATGGTCAGTTCTGAGCGCTTAGACCTCACCTTTGCTGCGCTTGCCGATCCCGTAAGCTTCCCCGTCAAGCAGACACTTCAAAAGTAGAACTTTCGGCAGCTTGTTGACGGTGTTCAGCGGGCGTCAGATCGCCCAGAGAGTCGTGTGGTCGCTGCTCGTTGTAATCGATGATCCACCAGTAGACCGCTTCGCGGACGTCACCGAGGCGCAGGAATAGGTGCTGGTCCAGCAGCTCATCGCGGAAGGTGCGATTGAACCGCTCAACGTAGGCGTTCTGGTTGGGCTTTCCGGGCTGGATGTAGCGAATGGACATGCCATTGGTCTTGGCCCACTGCACGAACGACTCGCCCAGAAATTCCGGGCCGTTGTCGGTCCGCAGAATTTGCGGCAGGCCGTGGTCGCGCTTGATCTGCTCAAAGACCCGAACAAGCCGTGTGGATGTGAGCGAAGTGTCGACCTCGATGTGGATGACCTCGCGGTTGAAATCATCCACGACGTTGAAGGTTCGGAAGCGCCTGCCGCAGGCCAGTGCGTCGGAGACGAAATCTGCCGACCATACCCTGTCGGGAAGCCGGGGGACATATAGCGGAACCCGTTCGCGCTTGGGGACGCGGCGTTTGGCAGCGCGGCGCAAGTTGAGACGCAAAGCCTTGTATACACGATAAATCCTCTTGTGGTTCCACTCCGGATGCTGCCGACGTAGCGTCTTGCAGCATTTCCAGAATCCACGACCGGGGCGCGCGTCTACCCGTCCAGTCAAAGCGGCAATCAACGCTGCATCACGCCCCCCCCCAGTCGGCCGGTGGCCGATACCAGGCGGCTCGCGACAAGCCCACCACGGTGCAGGACCGACGAACCGGCCGCTCGTGTACCTCAATGAGGTATCGCGCGGCCTCGCGCTTGGCCGCCGGCCCTACAGTTTTTTTGTGATCAGGTCCTTCATGGCCGCGTTGTCCAGCGCCAGTTCCGCATACATGCGTTTGAGCCGGCTGTTTTCCGCCTCCAGCTCCTTGACCCGCTTGAGGTCCGAAGCCTCAAGGCCACCGTATTTGGACTTCCATTTGTAGTAGGTCGGCGTGCTGATACCGGCTTGCCGGCAGATGTCCTTGACCGGGACACCTGCATCGGCTTGCTTGAGAATCGAGACGATCTGCGTTTCGGTGAATCGGGACTTCTTCATGGGAACCTCCTGGCTGGGTACGATGCCAGAAAGGTCTACTTTCAGGGTGTCTACGTTTCGGGGAAGCTTACGATCCCACTCGGAGGGCTATCTTGGCGCGTTTGGCTACCGGCGAAGCCTCGGTTCAGGAACTTACCGAACCGTTTGGGATGAGTCAGCCCGCCATTTCTAAGCACCTCAAGGTGCTGGAGCGCGCAGGGCTCGTCACGGTTGAAGTCGATGCGCAGCGCCGCCTGCGCCGCCTCGCACCAAAGCCATTGGGTGAAGCCGTGAGTTGGATCGAGCGCTACCGCCAGATCTTCGAGCAGAACTATCAACGCCTCGATGCGTTGCTCGACGAACTCAAACGTACGCCCGGAAGATCGAAACGGAAAAAATAACTTGGTCATCATCCCGCGGCGCTCGTTGGTTTTCTGATCGAGCTTCCGCACTAACAACCCCAAGGAGAAGAAGAATGCCAGCAGAAGTTACATTACCCAGTGATCGCGAAGTTCGCGTCACGCGCACATTCAATGCGGCCCGCCAGCTGGTGTGGGATGCCCATACAAACTCCGAGCTTATGCAGAAGTGGCAGGGGTACGATGGCTGGGATATGCCAGTGCGCGATATGGACGTTCGCGTCGGCGGAAAGTACCGCTGGCAGTGGAGAAACCGTGAAGATGGCAAGCAGTTTGGCTTCTTTGGTACGTTCACCGAGGTCAATCCACCGTCAAAGCTAACGTACGAACAGTACTTCGATTCGGGCGAAGCGGCCATCGCCATGCCCGTAACTCGTTGTCACGCAAGATATGCAAACACTGGCCCATCGATCCGGACTCCCCGCCCTTCGACCTAACCGCCCATCCGTCGCATTCCCATCTTCATGGATCATGCGTTGCCCGAACCGGCTTAAAGCTTCACCTGCCAATCGACATAAAAGTAACGCCCGATGTTGGCATCGAGGCCATAAAAACCACGGCTTTCGTCGGCGAGCGGCGGATCACGATCGAACACGTTGTTGATGCCCAGGCGCAGGTAGTTGTTCTGCCCGTTTCCAAACTTCACGCCGAAGTAACCGTTGAACGTGGTATAGCTGCCGACGCCGTAGTATTTTCCGTCGACGTCACGCGGGGCACTGGTGTCCTTGAAGTTGCCGATGTAGTTGCCGCGCAAACCGGCCCGATAGATGCCCCGCGCCCAACTGACACCAAGCACACCGCGGACACGCGGCAGACCATCGATCTCCAGCTTCTGCGACGCCGGTGAATCGGCGTCCTTTTTTTGTGAAAAATCATCCATGTAGGCCACATTGGAGCGGATGCGGAAATCACCCAGGCGGGTACTGGCCAATTTGTAGTCCAATCCGAAGTCCAGACCCGAGACGTTGCGCTGTGCAATATTGATGAATGTGTCTTGCACGTGGTCGACGACACCGACCGCGGTTCGCTGGTCGTCCGGATGAGCGGCATTCCAGGCATCGAACCTCGCCTGGTCCGCGGCGCTCACCGGCAAGCGCACCACATTGGGGTTGCCGCCTTGGCCGCTGAGGCGCATTTGGTAGTCGAGATTCAGCTGATCAGCCTCGCCATACGTGGAAATGACGTCTTTCTGCTTGATCTCGAAATAGTCGACGCTGAGCGAAAGGTTTTTGGCGAATGGCGGCTGCAGCACGAAGCCAAAGCTGTTTTCCTTGGCCTGCTCGGGTCCAAGGTCGGGGTTGCCGCCTCGCACCACCTGACGCGATTCGTCGCCAAGGTCGGCCGCGTTGCCCACGACATCGACACGGTACGGGTCGGGCGTGCCGGTGTTGCGGCGGACAATTTCTCCCACGAACACCTGAGCCAGTGTCGGCGCCCGAAAGCCCTCGCTGTGTGAACCGCGCAGCAGGAGCCACGATACCGGTGCCCAGGCCAGCGATACCTTGGGCTTGGTGGCCGTACCGAAATCGCTGTAATGCTCGCTTCGGCCCGCCAGTGTCAGCTCCAGGCGCTGCAGGCCAGGCAGCGCATTGGCTTCACTGAAGATGGGAACATACAGTTCGACAAATCCTGATTTCACGGTGCGGCTGCCGTGCGAGTCGGCACTTTTGCTCTGCGCGATCACATCGTCGCCGTTGGAAAACGGATCCCGGCGATCGGAGAATGTCTCGTGACGCGCCTGCAAGCCGAACGCGGCCTGCACGAAGCCGGCAGGCAGTTCGAACATCTCACCGCTGATGTTGGCGTCCAACGTGCCAAGCTCGCTGGTGCCGGTACGCCAGGTGTCGACACGCACCGCATCGAGGACATCGGCGGCGTTGGCACCGGGCCCGCCGAACGGATTGAAGGCGTCCGGCGTGTCCAGCGCCAACTGGTCACGCAATCGGCTCTCGCTGATCATGTTGGTACCGCGATCAGTGGTTTTTCCCTCACCGTACTCCGCGCTCACCTCCCAATGCCACGTACCCAGACCGCCACGCAAACCGGTCGTCAGCTGGTAGGCCCGCGAGGTGACGTGCGCGCCACGACGCCCCATGTCGACCGGGCGGTAGTTCCGGATCAGAACGTCGGACGGGATCTGGTCGGGATGGGCCGTGCCCGGACCATAGAAGCGCGTACCAAACGGATTGTAGTAGTTGCTTGCCGGGACATGGATGTTGTTGTCGGAGTTGGCCGATATCGGTGAAGCCGCGTTGGCGATGAATGATTTGGCGTGGTAGTAGAAGAAATTGCCGAATGCCTCCACGTCATTGTCAAAGTGGTGGTTGACCGCCGTGTAGACTTGGAATCGGCGTGTCTTGGGGCGCAACATGTAGTCGGGGCCGAAATCGTAGCGAAGATCCCGCGGCAGGCTGCCCGGCGCCACTTCGGCGCCACCGTTTGCCGGAGCCGTGTGGAAATTGCTGTCGCTCATGCCATCGACGACGCCGGGGTGGAAATTGCCGTCAGCATCGACCCGTCCGGTCTGGAAATTGCCATAGGGGCCGCTGAGGGAACGATTGTCCCAGCGTGTATCGTCGCTGCGTGCGCGCCGACGCAGATCGGCGGACTGCATGTAGCCTTTGTCGCGGGCCTCCAGGCTGTTCCGGTTGTAGTAGCCGATGAAGCCCATGATGTTGGTGCGGCCATCATCGGAGTTGTGCCCGGCCAGAAAATTGGCCGACGTCTCGCCCATGCCGCCTTCCCCGACATGGCCGTAACGGACTTCGGCCTCGGCGCCTTCGTAGTCTTTCTTGAGGATCGTATTGACCACGCCGGCCACGGCATCGGAACCATAGGTGGCCGAGGCACCGTCACGAAGCACTTCAATACGCTGCACGGCGCCGAGCGGAATCTGGTTGATGTTGGCGGACAACCGGGGAACCGCGCCGGAAGCGATGGGAAAAGGAGCGATGCGGCGCCCGTTGAGCAGCACCAGCGTGTTACCGGAGCCCAGGCCGCGCAAATTTACCGAGTCCACATCGCCGCGCGCGTCGTTGGGACCGGTAGAGGTTTCGTCGTTGTCGAAGGCCGCGGCCTGCGGCAATTGACCAAGCAGGTCGGACACCGTGGAGGCCCCGCTGATGTCGATTTCCTGCTTGTCTATGGTGGTCAGCGGCAGTGCGGTTTCGGTATCGATGCGTCGAATGAAGCTTCCTGTCACTGTAACGCCCTGCAACTGGCGTGCGTCATCGTCCACCGGCGCCGGGGAACCCCGCGCGACCGTGGCGGTGGCGGCCGGATCCATGGGCGCAGCCGCCTGCGCGCCATCCGGCTGCTCGCGCCGATCCGCTCCACGGGGAACCGGCGCTTTCTTCACGGGTCGCAGGGTCATCGTATGACCATCATCTCCGGCCACTTCCAGGTCCGTGTTCACGAGCAACCGACGCAGTGCTTCATGGACGTCCATACGTCCTTTTATGGCTGGAGTGACGATCCCGTCGAGCTGTTCCTCGGGTGCGATGATCTGCACACCGGCCTGACGCCCGAACTCCGGCAAGGCCGTCACCGCCGAAGCAGCCGGAATGTCGAAGTTCCGATCCTGTGCCTGCGCCGCCGGTGACAACAGCAAAGCCGCCGCCAACGCCACTGCGCTCAATCGATTTCCCGCCCCACGTACACGTCGATGCATCGCCCGCTCCCCGATGACCCCGGCCACACCATGCGGCCGCTCACCTGTCTGGATGCACCGGCGCCCGATTTCCGCCATCGCGCTTGTCGCCACGCATCGGCGCGTTGCTCAATCCGGCGCCCCGGCCGCCAGGCGCACGGCGTGCGCACGGCGCTCCACGCGCAAATCCATGCTTACCGCCACCGCCTTGGCAAAGCCCACTGGATCGGTACTCGAATACAGCCCGACAATGCGTCGTGCGGCGACATCCGGATCGTCGATGACGATGCGCACATCACTGTAGCGCGCGAACTGCGCCGCGGCCTCGGCCAGGGTGTCCCCGTCGAACGAAATCATGCCTTCCCGCCAGGCCAGGCGGCGCCTCACCTCCGCCGCCGGCAACGGCTCAACGCTGATCCGCTCATCGAACCGCAACGTGGCAAGCATGTCGGCGACCAGCCGACGGGTATCCACATGCGGGGCGCGAAATTCCACCACACCCTCGCGCACCATCACGTTTACCGATGCATCCTCCACCTGCGCCACGGTGAAGCTGGTGCCCACGGCAATGACGCTTGCATTGGCTGCCTCGACGACGAAGGGGCGGGCCGCATCCTTGGCGACATCAAACAATGCCTCTCCGCGCAGCAGTCGTATCAGGCGGCGGCGACGTTCGTAGTGGATGGAAACGGTGCTGGCCGAGTTGAGCGTGATGGCCGACCCGTCCGACAACGGCACACGAAGGATCTCGCCAAGACGGGTGGATACCCGCCGCCCCGTCGGCCACCACACGACGGCGCCCGCAAGCCCCGCGGCCACCCCCGTGCCCGCCATCCAGAGAAAATGGCGGCGGCGGCGGTCCACGGTTGCCACGTGCCGGCGGTCTGCGAAATCTCGCGGGTCATACTGTCCACCCAGTGCCCCTGCCCGCTCAAAATACGTCAGCACGGCCTGCGCGCGGGCCAGCGCGCCGACATGACGCCGATCGGTTCCCAACCAGGCATCCAATTCCAACCGCTCAGGTGCCGACAATCGACCCCGATCCAGGCGGGCCGCCCAGCTTGCCGCGACACGGTCGATGTCGTTGTTATCGTGACGCTTTGCCATGACCGCTTCCGGCCCCCGCCGGCTCCTTTTCCGTATCACCCCCACAAGCCGCCTCTGCCATGGCCGCCGCCAACAAACGCACCCCTTTGCCGATGTGTTTCTCCACGGTGCTCTCGCTGATACGCATGCGTTTCGCGATCTCGCGCTGTGTCAACCCGTGTACTTTGCGCAATACAAACGCCTGGCGGCAACGCGCCGGGAGTGCCGCGATCAGCACGCCGACACGATGCAGTTCCTGGCGCGCCATGGCATGCCTGTCCGGCGAGCGGTGATCGTGGGATGCATCCAGGGCATCCACCTCGGCGACCACCTCGATGGAAACGATGCTCGCCCGGCGCACATGCTGCAACACCAACGACTGCGCAACGGTGAACAGGTAGGCACGCGGATTGCGCACGTGCCCGACGTCGTCCAATCTGGCCAACGTGGCATAGGTTTCCTGGATGACGTCATCGACCTCAATACGCACGCCGAGGCGCCCATGAAGCCGGCGCGACAACCAGGCCCGCAACGCCGGCTCATGCGGAAGCACGTGGTCGGCGAGCCAGCGCATCCTTGCGGCATCGACGCGATTACGCGCGGCACTCACCTGGTATCCCTGCGGTCGTCAAGCAATATCTGCATCAACCGCTCGGCCGCGAAACCGGCCAGGTCGTCGATTTTGTCATTTGATGTCTTGTCTCCCACCTCGTAGGTCACGGTGGGGGCGTGATAGCGTCGGAAGGCCCAGTTCTTGAAAACCGTACCCTTGGCGACATTGGCCTTCTCCCGGATACGCCCCGGGTATTGCGCCTGCATGGCGTCGATCCAGCGTCGCAGCACGCCGCCTGGCTGACGTGAGGGCGCTTCCTTGACGGTGTAGAAGACATCGCTCCATGTGGAATGGAAGTCGATGGCAAACGCCAAGTGCCGCCCGGCCGCATCGATCTGCCGGGTCATGGCATCGCGCACGGCCCGCGTCTCCGGCTCGGTGAACGTGCCCCAATCCCGATTGATGTCCTTGCCATCGGCATTGCCCCTCCAATGCCCTTCGACCACGCCGTCGGGGTTCATCAATGGCACGACAAGCACCCATGTGTGCGAACGAAACTCATGCGCCAGGGCAGTATCGGAAAGCAGCCGATCCACAAACCCCATCAATGCATGCGACCCGGTAATTTCGGGTGGGTGCTGACGCCCAATCACCAACACGACATCTGTCGCATCCGGATTGCCAAAGCGAAGCATCCGCAGCGGTCGCCCCTGCACGGAGCGACCAATGATATCGACATGCACGCCGGGTGCCGACTGCAGGCCCGATTCCCAACGCTCGAAATCGGATGGTCCCCACGGAGGTTGGGCGAACACCTGCAGGGGCGAGGGGCCCACTGCCACGGTCAGCGTATAGCGACCATCGCGCCCTTTCGTGAATTCTCCGTCGCTCGCTGTGCGCCAGTGCTTGCCATCTGTACTCAATTTCGGCCGGTAGCGTTGCCGACCGTGTCGGTACCGAAATTCGACCGTCACCGTCGTGGCTTGCCGGGCGGTCATGCTGAAGCCGTACCAGGGGCTGGGGTTGATCGGCTGACTCTCTGGCGAAATCGTGACAACGTAATGCTCCGCACCCAATCGTTCGACGCCGTTCAATCGCGCGCCCGTCATCCGGTTGCTGAAGGTGATGCCGTCTGCCGGGAAAGCCCAGGTACGGTGCACCTGTTTGCGGGCCGTTCCCGCGTGGGTGTCCAACGAACCCGTTGCGATATCGGCCGTATGCCGCGCTACCTGCGACGGCGCACAAGCCGCCAACGCCGCGAGCAACACGATCTGCAGCAGCACACATCCGGCCAACTTGCATCCCGATACCGCCCCTCCCATCTTGCGCATGAATCACCCTCCCGTCCGGCATTACCGACGTGCGGTCGCAACGCCGGTCAGGATCCATGATGCACGGGAAACATGTTTCCGCCATTGAAGCCGCGTGACAGCACCGGACCCCGAACCGGGACCCGACGCCTCGTGCACATCGGTGTGATTCCGCCAGCGGGCGATTTTTTTACATGCGCTCAGTCGCCGGTATCCGCTTCGTGGATGCGGAAATCGCGCGGCGGCGTCACGTCCAGCAGGTGCCGCACCAGGTAGTTCCAGCGCCGCAGGGTGACGTAGCGCTTGTGCGGCCCGCTGTCGCCGTGCGCCATGTTGGGCACCAGCAGCATGTCGAACGGCTTGTTGGCACGCATCAGCGCATCCACCAGACGCATGGTTTCGAGCGGATGTACGTTGCCGTCGACATCGCCGTGGATCAGCAGCAGGTGCCCCTTCAGGCGCTCGACCAGGGCCATGTTGGACTGCTGCGCGTAGTCGTCGCCCACCGGATACCCCTGGAACAGCTCGTTCCAGCCGGCCTTGTCCAGGCGCGGGTCGTGGTCGCCGGAGGTGGACACCGCCACCTTGTAGAAATCCGGAAATTTCAGGATGGCGTGGGTGGAGCCGTAGCCGCCGTGCGAATAGCCGTAGATGCCGACCCGGTCCGGGTCCATCCATGGATACTTGTCCGCCATCTGCCGGATCATGGCCACGTGGTCTCCGAACACGTTGCCCAGGTTGTGGTACGAGAATGCGCGGAAGGCGCGCGAGCGCCCGGCCGTGCCGCGGCCGTCGACCATCACCACTACGAAGCCCAGTTCCGCCGTGGCCTGCAGGTCCATGGTGCCGGCCAGGGTCTTGGGCACGAAGAAATTGTGTGGACCGGTGTAGACGTATTCCACCACCGGGTAGGTGCGCGCCGGATCGAAATGCGTGGGGCGCACGATCAGGCCGTACAGGTCGGTCTTTCCGTCGGCCGCCTTGCCCCGGAACGGGATCGGCGGCCGCCAGCCCTGCCGCGTCAGCCATTGCGTGTCGGTGCGCTCGAGCACCCTCAGCACCTTGCCGTCGCTGGCGCGGCGCAGCACCGACACCCCGGGCAGGTCGGCGCGCGCGTAGTGGTCCACAAACCAGCGGTGGTCCGGCGACATGGACACGCGGTGGTTGGCGTTCTCCGGCGTCAGCGCCTGCATGTCGCCGCCGTCCAGGCTCACGCGGTAGAGATGGGTGAGATAAGGATCCTGGTCCGGATCGACACCCGAGGCCAGGAAGTAGACCTGGCGCCGCGCCTCGTCCACGGCCACGATGTCGCGCACCACCCAGTCGCCATGGGTGAGGCGGCGCACCGGCTTGCCGCTGGCGCTGTCGTACAGGTAGAGCTGGTTCCATCCGCTGCGTTCGGACGTCCAAAGGAACTGTTTTCCATCGTCGACGAAACGCCACTGGGTGGCAAAGGGATCAACGTAGGTGTCGTCGACGGCGTCCTCGCGGTGCAGCACGCGCTGGCGCCCCGTGGCGGCATCCACCTCGCGCAATTCGATGGACTTCTCGCCACGGCCCAGGTAGCGGTAGCGAACCTGCCGCCCGTCGTCGGACCAGCCAAAGTCCAGGTCGCCCCAGCCCCAGCTCTGGACCTCCAGCGGCGGCGTCTTCACGTCGACGCGGCGCACCGGCTTGTTCTTGCCGATCTGGAAAATGACCGGCTGCGCCGTGGGCAGCTCCTCGCCGGGCAGCGGATAGATGTAGCGGTAGACGCGCGGACGCACTTGCTTGTCCGGCACGTACTGCATACTTTCCAGATGCCCTGCGTCGCGGGTGTTCATGCGGTAGGTCACCAGTCGGCTCGAATCGGGCGACCAGAACACCGCCGGCGCCATCCGCGCGTCCGCCCCGTCCTCGACGCTCTGGTCGATCATGAGATCCAGCCACGGCCAGGGTCTGGCGTAGTCGTTGCCGGGTTCGCCGTCGTCGGTCAGTGCCTGCACCTTGCCGTTGCGGTTGTCGCGTATGTAGAGGTTGTGCCCGCGCACAAACGCCGCCCAGTTCCCGTCCGGCGAAACCGATTCCTTCTGCTGTCCGTGCTTGTGCGAAACCGACCGGCAACGCGACGCGACGAGGTCACAACGCCAGCGCTGATGATCGATGCGAAAACCAATGACCCCTCCGTCGTCCAGATACTCGAAGCGGTCGAACGGCAACGCACCGGCCCGGTATGTCCGACTGCTGGCCTCGGAAAGCGCCGCAGCCACGCGGGCCTGGTCGAAGGCCGGCACCTGTGTGCCATGCGCGGCATCGACGCGGACGAAGCGTTTCCCCTTTGGATCTGTCACCAGGTACCAGAAGCGCCCGTCCCGACCTTCCCAGCGTGGTTCGATTTCAGCAAAATGAATGTGTTCCGGCAGATTTCCCTGGAGAAACTGTTCGGCGCGGCCGTAATCATCCCGTTTCCCTTGGGCGGCCACCAGGCTCGGCTGCAATACCAGCAGCAACAAGGTAGCGATCCAGGTACGGGAGTTGGACAATGTCATAACCTGCGGACTCCGATGACGCCGCCTCCACGAGGTGCAGCCGCTTCCTTATGCCTGTACCTTGTCGCGGCGGCGGGTTTTCAATAGCTGTATGTCAACTCGAGTCCGAACGTGCGAGGGCGCAGGCGCGTGGCTTGACCTTCGTACGGCGGATCCACGGCGCCCTTGTCGTTGCTCAGGTTTTCGCCGTACAGATAAGCCGACCAGCCGTTGACGGACTCCAGACCCACCCTGGCCGACACCCGCGTAATGGGGTCACCCGGCAATCCCTCCGCCGTGGACGAAGTCTCGCGGCGTGAGAAATGGCTGACGTCCGCTCTGGCAACACCATACAGGCTGTCGCCAACCGGCCAGTTGTAGGCGGCCGACCCGGTCAGCTGAAGCTTCGGTACATTGAAGACCGGCGTGCCCTTGTGAAAATTGGTACCGGGCTCGGTGCGGTCATAGACGGCATGAACGTAGCTGCCGCTGAACTGGAAGGTCCACGATCCATTGGGCACCCAGGTCAGTCCCAGCTCGGCTCCCTTGGTGGTCGTGCCTCCGGAATTAAGCAAGGCATACACGGCCCCACCCTGCAGCGGGAAGTAAATCGGGACATCCTTCCAGTTCGTGTAGAAAACCGCCGAGTCAAGGCTGAGTCGGCCATCGGCTACGACCGCCTTGTAACCGATCTCGTAGCTCCATATCTGGTCGGGCTTGGTGGACGGCGGGATATCCAGGCCCAGCTGGCCGGCCAGAATAATGGAGTTGATCAACTGCAGCTGGCCCGAACGGTATCCGTTGGCCACGCTGGCATACAACGACGAGTCGCGCGTTGGATGGAAAGTCAACGTAGCCTTGGGGCTGGTGTGACTGAAGGTGTGCTTCAGGCTGTTCACCTGTGTGGCGGTGGAATCGAAAGCGTCCACCTTTTCCTTGAAATAGCGCGCACCCAGCGAGGCCGACCATTGGGTGGCGAAATTCCACGTCAGCTCGCCATACAGCGCGGACGACTTGTTCAATTGCGAGGAATGGCTCGGGTCGTAGCCCTCGTCGTCATACGAATCCGTGCGTTCGGCGTGGCGTTGATAGACGCCAACGGTCCAGTCGAACGTATGCTCACCGGTGGAGGTCCAGCGCAATTCGTTGGTGTGCACGCCGATATCGATGGTACTGCGATGGGCAAGACCCAAATTGACGCCACTGAGGTTTCGACCCAGACCGCCGTTGGAATACACATACAGAAGTTGTGATTCGTCAAAGTCGTACTGCGCGCGCAGGTTGCCGGAATCCCAGTCGCTGTGCACGTCGTAATAAGTATCGACCGACATGTCCTCATAGGCGTAGTCGAAACCGCCCGGCGAATGGTTTTTGTACTTCCAGTAGGCGAGGTCCACGGTCAGACGCTCGGTGGGCGCATAACGCAACTTGACGCGCCCGGTCTGAATACGCTGCCAATTGATGTTGTCCTCACCGGTGTCGCGATTGTAAAGCCAGCCCGAGGTCTTCTCGTCGGTACCAACCACGCGAAGCGCCAGCTTGTCGGAAACCAAGGGCACATTGACCATCGCCTTGCCACCCCAACCGTTGGTACCACCCTGCGTGGTACTCACGGACGCGTTGACCTTGGCATGGAAGGCATCCAGCTCCGGCTTGCGTGTCGTGACCACCACCGTGCCACCAATCGAGCCTTCGCCGAACAGGGTGCCCTGTGGCCCCTTCAGCACCTGGATGTTCTCGATGTCGAAGGAGCGCGTGTCCGGGTACCAGGGCACGGTCACGCCGTCGAACGGCACGTCGTCCAGGTAATAGCCGGTTTCGTTGCTGCCCTGGCGCGCCGAGGCGCCACGAACCTGCACGTAGGAGAATCCGCCGCCGGCGTCGAAGGCGGCAACACCAGGTGACGTCAGCAGGGCATCGCCGACATTGGTGATGCCGGCGGCCTCCAGATCTTCACCGCTGATCACCGACATCCCGATCGGAATATCCACTTCGCGCTCCTCCCTCTTGCGTGCCGTGACTGTCACCTCCGAAAGGTCTTGGGCGCGCTGCCGTGGCGACGACGCCCACTTTTCCACATCCTGCTCGGCGTTATCCTGCGCCCCGGTGGCCGGTGCGACGACCGAGACGACATGTGCTGAAGCAATATCGGTGCTCGCGGAAATTTCCGCGGCCGAGGCACCCATGGGCACGGCAAGAATCAATGCGATGGCGGCGGACAGCACCACTCTCGACCCCACTACCACCCTCGAGCGGACCGGCGTGCGGTCATGAAACTCATGTGGATTGGTCATTTTCCCCTCCTACATGCGGAAGCCGAGGGAGGAAGAGCGCGAATGAACCGTCCTGCGCCTAGCCACCCCAAGCAACTGAAAGACGCAATCCGTTTGCCTTGCGCAGCAAGCTGCGACGTCGAGACTACCCTGCCGAATCATGATCCGGTCGGCTGCCTGAGACGTCTAGGAACATTTGCACTCTAGCCATGCGGAATTGAGCATAATCGCGAAACGGGTTCGGCGGTGAAAATAACGGCCCGCCGACTATATCCATCTGTATCCTGCACGCCGTTGGTCACCATCCACGAAAACTCGGGCAAGTCGCCATCGCACCCAGACAACGTTTTGTGCCGATTTCCACACAGAGATATCGATTTCTGCACAAACGAGAAAGTGCATCAAAACGCGGTCCATGAACAAAAACGATGCTGACACCAATCTCCATGCCAGACATGGTTACGAAGACACATGGAGATCTAAACGTCCATATACATGGTCATGTCCAGCCACGTTCCACCATACTGCCGGACAAGAACTGGCCCACGGCTACTTCGCGCCATGGGCCGGTTCGTTTTTCAGCAATATCCGCGTCAGTCGCCGAGAGCCTCGACACTGATCGTCACATCTGCGTACGGGCTTTTCGCATACACGGCGATATACACATAGCCGTCCGTCGACTGCGGTGTGACAACGACTTGTTCCGCATTGCCGTCACCTTCAGAAGCCTGTGCATGTGATGTCACGGATGGCCATCCATGCGTATCCACGTAC